>JBKPRQ010000164.1:0-11320 GCA_046734635.1 Verrucomicrobiota bacterium | reverse complement strand
CGACCGCCGTGTTACAGATACAGAGCGCTGTAGCCACGGCGCTGTGCGCCGTCCACGAGTCGGTACCCAAGATGAGGAAAACGCCCCACAGGGGCGTGGCCACAACATTCCGCAGATCGCTGTCAGATGACCATGATCACGGCGCCCGAGCTCGACATCGCAGTGTTGGTGCTTGGCATTGTGATCCTGTTGATAGAAGCCTTTACCACAAAAATTGATAAACGATACCTCGCAAACCTGGCAATTGCCGGTCTCGCACTGGTTCTCGCGGCAAGTTTCTTCGTATCGCCAGGCGCATCGACCAGTGCGGCCACTGGCTTCTGGAGCTTTTATACCGCGGATCGTTTGTCGATTTTCTTCAAGCAATTCTCGCTGCTTACCACAATCCTCGTGCTGGTCTTGATGACCGACTATGCGCCTGTGCTGCGCGCTTCCTTTCCGGGTAAGAGCTTTCAGGCCGGTCTCGGCGAATTTTTCGCGCTGCCCATTTTCACATGTGTCGGGCTGATGTACCTCGTATCAGCAATCGATTTCGTCTTCATCTTTGTTTCGCTGGAGCTGGTAACAATTTCTTTTTACGTGCTTGTCAGTTTCACCCGACGCAATCCGCTCACACTCGAAGCGGGAACAAAATATCTCGTGCTAAGCGCGCTTTCGACAGCGTTTCTGGTTTACGGGATCGCGTGGATTTTCGGCGTAACCGGTCAGACCAATCTCCAGCGAATCGCGGACGTGCTAGCCAATCCAGCCACAGACCAGAGTGCAGCGCTGTTAGGTATGGTACTCGTTCTGGTAGCGCTTGGTTTCAAGATTGCTGCGGTACCGTTCCAGATCTGGGTGCCGGATGTTTACCAGGGCGCGCCAACGCCGGTGACTGCGTATCTTTCTGTCGGTTCGAAGGCGGCCGGATTCGTCGTGCTACTCCGCGTGTTGCAGCCTTTCCTGGCACTGCCTCAGACCCAGCGCCTGATTGTTGTGATCGCGCTGCTTACTTTGATCTACGGAAACCTCGCAGCTTTGCCGCAGGGCAACCTGAAACGACTGCTTGCCTACTCAAGTATCGCCCACGCCGGCTATCTGTTAATCGGCTTGGCCTGTTTCGACGTGTCAGCGATAGGATTTTACCTCGTTGCCTACCTGCTCATGACGCTGTTGAGCTTTGCGGTTTTGATCATCGTTGCTCAACAAACCGGCGAACAAATTGCGGACTTCGATGGATTGGCAACGCGCTCGCCCTTTCTTGCTTTCGCGATGTTGATTGGAATGGTCTCACTCGCCGGTGTGCCATTCACAGCAGGTTTCCTGGGAAAATTTTTCATTTTTTATGCGGCCATCGCTCATCATCAAACGGCGCTAGTCGTCGTCGGAGTGATCACGGTCGGCTGCGGCTTTTATTATTATCTCAAAGTCATTCGGGCGATGTACTGGCAATCCTCTGCCAAGATCGACAAGATTCCTGTCAACGGTCTGTCACGGCTGGCGATCAGCGCGTTGATTATTGCCACGATCTGGCTGGGCGTTTATCCGCAGCCGATTCTGGATGCTTTGAAACGCTAACAAAGCACGACTCCCTGGGTTAGTCGTCCAGTTGAATGTGACAGCTCGGAAGCGGCCGCTCCTTGAGTTGAGCGATGCTAGTCGCTCAATTCGACGTTCCAGTAAGCCAGATCGACAAAATGCTTCCAGAGATCGTGCTGGGGAGCGGCGAAAGTGACGTGGACGAACGGCCGCCACTTTGGCCGCTTCGGTTTGCGGATCAGGCTCATGTGCGCTTCGCGCGGAAGCCGGTTGCCTTTTCGCGTATTGCAGGGGATGCACGAGCAAACCACGTTCTCCCACGTAGTATTACCACCGCGATCACGGGGCACGACGTGGTCGAGATTGAGCTCGCTGCGGTCGAAAAGCTCGCCGCAGTACTGGCAGGTGTTCTTATCGCGCTCGAACACGTTGTGCCGGGTAAATTTTACCTCCTTCTTCGGAAGCCGATCGAACACCAGAAGCACAATCACCCGCGGGATACGAATCTTGAACGAAATCGTCGTGACGACTTCGTGGTCCGGCGCGTTTGCTGACAAATCGCGCCAGCTTTCGAAATCGTGGGTCATGAAGTTGTTCGCCTCGTCCGATGAAACAATGTGGGCGTGTCCCGCATATACCAGCGAAAAGGCGCGACGCGCCGAACAGATGTTAACCGCCTGCCACAGGCGGTTAAGCACCAAAACCTGATTGTTTAGCACGGTTTGCAAATCTCTATGGAAACCGGGTTTTTGCGGACTTCCACGTAAATTCGCGCGACGGTAGCATTCGGGGTTTTCGCTGTCAATTTGACCGAGGCCTGACCGACGTATTCACAAATCAGTTGTCGATCATGAATCCGTTCATAAGATCGGTGCATGGCGGGCCCAGGTTCGGCAGGCAATGTTTTGGCGGCGCTGTGCAGTTTCTTCATTCCCGGTTTGGGCCAATTGCTGCAGGGTCGATTGTTGATGGCGATCGTTCAGTTTTGTCTGGCGGCAATCCTCTGGTTTGTCTTGCTCGGGTGGATCATTCATCTTTGGTCGATCCTCGACGCCGCGCTCTTCAAGCCACCGAGTTAGTTCGACCACGACTTAACACGAATGAACACGAACTACCGAGGTGATTAGCGAGCAGACTCGTTGTCTCAGTTCGCGTTCGCTTGTGTCTGTTCGTGGTTATATGAAAGCGCAATTTCCAGAAGAGCAGACCAAGGCCGGAGAGTTCCGGCGGCAGAAAGATGCGTTTCGCGATTGGGTCTCTCACGACGGCTCTACTCCCTACCCCGCTGAGGCAGGGCGGTATCACCTTTATGTTTCGCTGGCCTGTCCCTGGGCCAGTCGCACCGTCATTTTCCGAAAGTTAAAGGGACTGGAAGAAGCGATCGGTATGACCGTTGTCGATCCCATCCGGGACGAGAATGGCTGGGCGTTTCGCGATCCCGAAATCCAACCGGGCGCGCCGTTCGAATCAACCGATCCGCTCAACGGTTTCCAGTTTCTGAGTGAAACATACAAGGCAACTGACGCAAACTATAACGGGCGCGTAACCGTGCCGGTGCTCTGGGACAAACAAACAAAAAAGATCGTGAACAATTCGGAGGACGATATCTGCCGCATGTTCAACGACGTGTTCAATGACTTTTCCAAAAACAAGGACGTCGATTTCTTTCCGAAAGAGATCGAAGCCGAGCATGCGAAGCTCTGCAGTTTTTTGCACGACAACGTGAACAACGGCGTGTATCGAGCCGGTTTCGCAACGCGCCAGCGGCCATACGAGGTTGCTTGTCGGAAATTATTTGAGGCTCTCGATCAACTGGAGGAACGACTGTCGAACAGCCGGTTTCTTTCCAAGGGCCGCATCGTCGAATCCGATTGGCGATTTTTCTGCACGCTTGTCCGGTTTGATGTGGTTTATCACGGCCACTTCAAGTGCAATCTGCGGCGTATCATCGACTACCCGAATCTGCAGGGTTATCTCATGGATTTGTATCAGCAGCCAGGCATCGCAGACACCGTCAATTTCGATCACATCAAGCGTCATTATTACATGACGCACACTGAAATTAATCCGACGCGAATTGTCCCCATCGGGCCGCTGCTCGATCTTGAAAGACCGCACAATCGCGAGCAGCTGGGGTAACGCGCTTTCGCGAATGTTGTAGCCACCGGCCTGTGGCCGGTCATCTCGGCGCTCCGTTTCACACTAGGAAGACGGCCCATAAGGCCGTGGTTACAGCGGCAACGCCCGAGGAAATTCACACCGCAGTTCGGTGAAGGCGATTCCTCGCCCTCCAGAAGGCTTCGATCTGTTCCAAGGTGCGCCCCTTCGTCTCAGGAACGAAATAATAAGCGAAGAGCCACGACGCCACGGAGGCGAGCGCGTATAACAGAAACGTTGAACTGGCACCCAGTTTCTCGACCAATGTCAGAAAGGTAAGCGAGACAATCAGGTTCGAAGCCCAGTTGAATGTGGCTGCCGTGCCTTCGGCGAGCCCACGAATTTTTAGCGGGTAAATCTCGGCGATCAAAAGCCAGAAGATCGGTCCCAGGCTGATTGCAAATGAAGCGACGTAGCCCATCAGACAAATCACCGCAATCCAGGCAAGCTGTCCCGATGAATATCGGAAACTCAGGCCAAGCATGCCAAGCGTGATGATCATTCCAGCGATACCGACCAGCAGAAGCGGCCGGCGGCCGGCGCGGTCAACCAGAAACATTGCGATGATTGTCATGGCGACATTGACAATGCCGACACCCACGGTTGCCAAAATCGCGCCGGAAGCGGAATTAAACCCGGCGGCCTGAAGAATTTTCGGTGCGTAATAAATCACCGTGTTGATGCCCGTAATCTGTTGAAAGACGGCGAGACCTAAACCAACGACAAGAGCTGGGCGAACCTGACGACGCAGCAAATCGGTCCAGTGTCCGCTTTCAGCTTGCTGCGCCAGGCTCGCCTTAATCTCTTCGATCTCCACGTTCACGTCGTCCTGGTCGCGGATGCGCACGAGCACGCGGTACGCAACGTCATGATAACCGCCACGGATGAGCCAGCGCGGAGTTTCCGGCAGAAAAAACATGCCCGCGCCGAAAACCAGTGCTGGAGCGACAGCCAGACCGAGCATCCACCTCCAGCCCTCAATGGCGGCAAAAGCGTAATCAGTCAGATACGCAACGACGATGCCGACGGTGACGGCAAGTTGAAAGAGCGATACAACCCAGCCACGCGCGTGCGGAGGAGCAACTTCCGACAGGTAGACCGGAACATTTGTTGAAGCTAGCCCGATCGCCAGACCCAGAACAACACGGCTGACGATCAAGATTGTTGGCGATGGTGCCGCTGCGCTGGCGACCGCGCCGACACCGAAAATCGCGGCAGTCACAAGCAAGACTCGTCGCCTCCCGAAAAGATCAGCCGCTTTCCCACCAAAGATTGCGCCAATGGTCGCGCCCAACAAAACACTACTGACAACAATTTCCTCCGCTGCAGTCGTCAGGCCAAATTCCCGTTTGATAAAAATGAGTGCGCCGGAGATGACTCCTGTGTCGTAGCCGAACAGAAGGCCGCCCAAAGCAGCGAACAATGCCGCGATGTAAACAAATTTGGTACCACGCAGATGTGCGCTGCTTGACGCAGCAATCTCCTTGCCGGCCATATTTGTCGATCTTACTCAGTCATACGACCGCGAGAAGTCTGACAACCGATCCATGATTTCTCAAAGGAATTGGACGATGCAAAAATTCCGGTGTACGGGTTTTGCCGGGAAACGGAAAATGAAAGACGATCGAACAAAAGATTCATACAGTTCGGGTAAAAGTTTGCGGATTCTGGTCATCGAAGACCACAGCGACACCCTGCAAGCTTTGTCCAAACTCCTTACGCACTTCGGGCACGAAATTTCCGTGGCCGATGATGCGGAGAGTGCACGGAAGATTATCCGTTCAAAAGAGTTCGACGTCGTTCTGGCCGATATCGGTCTCCCCGACGGAAGCGGGTATGAGTTAATTGCGGAGGCCAAGCGAAAACGACCGGTTAAAGCGGTCGCGCTAACCGGATTTGGAGCGCCGGACGATATTGAACGCAGCAAGGAAGCCGGGTTCGATTTTCATCTGACCAAGCCAGTGGACTTTCACGAGTTGCGCGCCGTCCTCGGGCAGATCGCCGCGTAACGCGCAAAGTGCGCTTATTAAAGCGCAGGTCACTTTGAGACTTTCATCCCGAGTTCTTTGACGAGAAACGTCCAGCGGTCGGCGGTTTCCTCAATAATTTTCGTTGTCGGTTTGCCGGCGCCGTGACCGGCTTTGGTTTCGATTCGAATCAAAACCGGTTTATCGCAGCCTTGCGCTGCCTGGAGTGTCGCGGCGAATTTGAAACTGTGCGCCGGAACTACGCGGTCATCGTGATCGGCCGTTGTGATGAACGTCGCCGGATAACAGCAACCCTTGGCGATGTGATGGAGCGGCGAGTACGCATAAAGATAGGCGAAGTCATCCGGCTTATCAGCGCTGCCATAATCGGACGTCCAGGCCCAGCCGATGGTAAATTTCTGGAAACGCAGCATGTCCATGACACCAACGTTTGGCAAAGCCGCGCCGAAAAGATCGGGACGTTGCGTGATGCACGCGCCAACAAGCAATCCACCGTTGCTGCCGCCGCCGATTGAAAGTTTCGATGTCGATGTAAACTTGTTATCGACCAAATACTGCGCAGCCGCGATGAAATCATCGAACACGTTTTGTTTCGTGTGAAGCATTCCGGCCTCATGCCATTTCTCGCCGTACTCGCCGCCGCCGCGCAGGTTTGCAACAGCATAAATGCCGCCCATTTCCATCCAGACCAGATTTGCCGGCGCGAACGAAGGCGTGCTGGAAATGTCGAAGCCGCCATAGCCATAAAGATAGGTCGGCGTCTGACCATCTCGTTTCACTCCTTTTTTGTATGAGATAAACATCGGCACACGCGTGCCATCGGCGCTCTGGTAAAAGACCTGTTCGGTCGCGTAATCATCAGGATTAAATTTCACGTTCGGCTTGAACAGCAGTTCGCTTGCGCGCTTGTCGAAATCGTAGCGGAAGATTTCAGCGGGCGTCGTGAAACTCGTGAACGAATAAAACGTTTCTCGGTCTTTCCGTTTTCCGGTGAATCCTGTGACAGTGCCAAGGCCAGGCAGCTCGATCTCACCGTCAGTCGATCCGTCCTCCTTAAACAACTTCACCGCGCTGTGCGCATCCTTCAGATAGATCGCAACGAAGCGATCGCCTACTGAAGTGACCGCTTCGAGTTTATCTTTCGATTCCGGCACCAGCTCGTTAATCTTCAAGGGTCTGCTGGTGTCGATGGAAATGATGCGACCCAGCGGCGCGTCCAGATTCGTTCGGAAAATGAAAACTGGTCCTTCGTTGTCGATGAAATTGTATTCGGCGTCGGCCTTGTCCAACAGCTCGATGACTTTGGATTTCGGATCGGCCAGGTCTTTGTAAAAGATGCGGT
Organism: Verrucomicrobiota bacterium; assembly: GCA_046734635.1. Taxonomy (GTDB): domain Bacteria; phylum Verrucomicrobiota; class Verrucomicrobiia; order Chthoniobacterales; family UBA10450; genus Udaeobacter. The sequence goes on along the minus strand of JBKPRQ010000164.1, from coordinate 4,315 downwards.
TCTTCGGATCGGTACCGCGCTGCACGGTAATGATCAGATAGCGGCCGTCGTCGGTGACTTCAGCATTGAAAAGCCATTCCTTCTGATCGGGCCGATCGCAGATCAATTTGTCCTGCCATTGTGGCGAGCCAAGTCGGTGGAAGAAAAGTTTGTGATTGTAAACCTGAGACCGAAGTTTGCTTTTCTCATCGGGCTTGTCGTAACGGCTGTAAAAAAATCCGCTACCATCCTTCTTCCACGACGCGTTGGAGAACTTGACCCAATCCAAAAGGTCCTGTCGATCCTTGCCGTTGCCGACGTCGCGCACTTTCCATTGCTGCCAATCGGAGCCGGCGGTAGCGAGGCCATAAGCCATCAGCCTGGCGTCCTCAGTCACATCAAGTCCACCCAGCGCGATCGTGCCGTCCTTGGCCAGCAAATTTGGGTCGAGCAACTCGCGTGGTGTCTCGGAAAAGTTTGTCGTCGTATAGAGCACATTCTGATTTTGCAAACCGCTGTTCTTCGAGAAGAAATAACGCCCGCCTTCCTTGAACGGCACGCCGAAGCGTTCGTAATCCCATATTTCAGTCAGGCGTTTTTTGATTCCATCGCGTTCCGGGATCGTTTTCAGAAAATCGAACGTGATCTTGTTTTCCGCTTCGATCCACACCCGTGACTCTGACGAGTCGGGATTTTCCAGCGGGCGATAAGGGTCCGCAACTTTTACCCCGTTGTAATCGTCGAGCTGATTGCTTGTCGGCGCTGCGGGATATTTAAATTGTGTCTGCGCAGACGTGCTTTGAGCAAGCGTCAACAGCGCAGCAATGGCGAGCGTCAGAAATGTGAACTGCATAATTCCCGCCAACTATGTCGATACCTGTGAAATGAGCATCTGTTTTTTCGGAGTTCGATCTGTCGAATCGAAAAACGATTTAGCTTCGCCTATTGATCACAATTTGGAGTCGCGTCTGCTCGAACTGTAGATTTGAATGACATCGAAGAATAGGAATATGAGGAAAACTACTGGCAATAAGAAAGAGTTGTCTCCAGAACAAAGTGAAGAACTACTCGGAGCATTGAAGGCCCGTTTTACGAAAAACATGAACCGCCATAAAGGCCTTGAATGGCTTAATGTGCATGAAAAACTGGAAGCCAATCCTGAAAAACTGTGGTCACTCAATGAAATGGAAAGGACGGGCGGTGAGCCGGACGTCGTCGGTCACGATAGAAAGACGGGCGAATACATTTTTTTTGATTGCGCAGCGGAAAGTCCCAAAGGCCGCCGGAGCGTTTGTTACGATCGTGAAGCGCTGGAGGCGAGGAAAGAGCATAAACCGGGAAATAACACTGTTGATATGGCAGCTTCCATGGGCATCGAGCTTCTAACTGAAGAACAATATCGAGAGCTGCAAGAACTTGGAAATTTCGATACGAAAACTTCGAGCTGGGTGAAAACGCCTTCTGATATTAGAAAGCTCGGCGGCGCCATCTTTTGTGATCGTCGCTATGACCATGTCTTCGTGTATCACAACGGGGCAGAATCTTATTATGCGGCCAGGGGATTCCGTGGCTCGCTAAGGGTTTAAATTAGAGTGAGACGATAGCTTTGAACAAATGAACAGAATGAATCCAAAAGTTGATTGGTATTTCAGTGAGGCCAAGAAGTGGCAGCAAGAATCGAAGAAATTGAGAACGATCATTCTCGATTGTGGGCTGATCGAAGAATTGAAGTGGGGTAAACCGTGTTACACGTTTGAGGGAAGTAACGTCGTTCTAATACACGGATTTAAGGAATACTGTGCACTTCTGTTTTTCAAAGGCGCCTTGTTAAAGGATGCCAAAGGTATTCTGGTCCAACAAACCGAGAACGTTCAGGCAGCGCGCCAGATCCGGTTCCGCAACGTTCGAGAAATAGCTGAGATGGAAAAGACCATCAAAGCCTATATCAAAGAAGCCAAGGAAAAAGCCGGCTTGGAAGTGGATTATAAAAAGACTTCAGAATTCAAAATTCCTGAGGAATTTCAGAATAAATTAAATGAAATCCCTGCCTTGAAAACTGCCTTTGCGGCGCTGACGCCGGGACGGCAAAGAGGATATCTCCTTTATTTTTCTGCAGCCAAACAATCCAAAACCCGGGAAGCACGAGTCGAAAAATGCTTGCAACAAATTTTCAATGGAAAGGGACTAGATGATTAAAGACGCAAACCAACGTTCGATTTTTCGCTGGATTCACATCGTCTTTGGTATCCCGATAATCGGCTACGTTTATAGTCCATTTAAAGAACTTCCAAACTACGCCCCCGTTGTTCGGTTTATCTCCATTCCTGTACTCGTCCTAACCGGATTGTGGATGTGGAAAGGCAATGTCGTTCGAAGACTGATTTCGAAAAGATCGGCGCGCGCTGCGAGTGACACAATTCCGAATGGCAATTTCTGCCACGCACCCGACAAGATACGGTGCGCGCTCCTTACGGGGGAGGAGTAGGGTGCAATCGTGAACTTTGGGCAGCGGCTTAAATGCGGGGAACATAGGTGCCGAAATTGACGTAATCCAGCCGGCCCTGCCTGCTCAAACTCACGCTCTGATCGCTATTCGCTTCCTGATTGGCGCGCCGGAGGAGGCCGTTTCATTTCGTCCGCCACACTCGCCTCGCGCGGATTCGCACCTTCATTCCGAGCAGATAGGCCGTGCTATAGATGACGTGCTTCGGCGTTGTCTCGTGCACGATACTGAACGAATCGCCGACTTTCATTTTCTCGAGCACCGCGGCGATCTCGCGCTTCGACTTAGGGATCGGCGCGCCGTGCTCGATGACGTAGCGCTGCTCAGGGATCGGCTCTCTTCTCGACATCGCCTCTAAAGAATTTGGGCGCGCCCACCTACAAAAGAAAGTCTTAAATAAAGCCCGCTACTTGCTTAACACCCGCGCGCCGCGGAGCGGAGATAACGCAGGTTGCTGCAAGCCTTGAAGCCGGCGGATAACCGTGTCGCGATCAAGCGCGGTTAAAATTGAAATCTGCCGAATGGAAAGTTTCCTCCTTGTCGTCATCATCAGCAGTACATGAGGAGTCAAACCGCAACTGAAATGACTTGCTTCATAGGTGAAACGCGTGTTGCTGATGTGGTGCGCCATGCCGCGCTCGAGCTAGAAAACTGCTCCCGTTGAATCAACCGCCGACCTTCCACACCCACAGGAAGGACCCGAGGTTTCTGAGAATTCTGACGAAGCGAGAGAGCCTATCTTTACGGCTGCCGCTGCGCTCGCTCAAGTTCCTGTCTTACTCGTTGCTTCTCTTCGCGCACGTTGTCTAAGTTACCGCGAAGAATGGGTAGCTCCCCTTCTGCTGAGGTGTCGTACTGCCCTGCTTGCCCGTCAACCCACCTCCGCAATGCCTCTTCTTTTCTTTTCTCCGCTTGCCCAACCCGCACGAGCAAATTTTGTTCTTGCTGCTGCAAAATACTTAATTGGTCTGTCAGTGCCTGAACGTTGTTGTATTTCGCTTGTTGCTCTAGTCTCTGCTGGGTCTGTTTTGCGCTGGCAGCTTTTTGCTGCTTGGCGAGTTCTTCTTGCTGGCTATTGAACTGGTTAAGCTCCTGCGTTTGCCGAACGGCGGCGGCTTGGGCAGCAGCCGCCTGGGCGGGATCATAGTGAAACCGCCCCTGAACGTCTGTCGGCAGCTCGGCAAAATAAACTTTGGAAATACCCACCTTCGTCTTAACCACGATGCCGTCCGCCTCTACCCCCGTGACCGTGGCATTTTTGTATTCTTTACCGCTAACGGTTTTGAAGTCATCGGCGAAAACGACTGAGGCAAAGAGAATAAGTAAAATCAGAACTTTCGAGGCTGAAGCGGGAATCATCATAGAGACCTTAAAAGGTTACGATTGCACGCTACTTCTCCCCCATAAGGCGCGCGCACCGTATCTTGTCGGATGCGTGGCAGAAATTGCCATTGGTTTGGTGAGATGTTTATGCACACACGCTGAATTCAGACTCGCGCGATTTCGCGCCGATGAAACTTGTCCCGAATCTGCCCCGAACTTGCTGATCGCTCCTATTGGTAGGAGCGGAGTCTACGGGGCTCGAATCCGAAAATTCACAGCTCATGTTCTGATCTTGTTCTGACTTTTCGCGTTCAGCCGCCATTTTGCTAGGTAAACGTTCCCGGCGGGAATCGAACCCACATCTAAGGTTTAGGAAACCTCCGTTCTATCCGTTGAACTACGGGAACATTTGATTTCGGATTGCCGATTTTAGCGCTGAACACGAATTGAGTAAATCGCGCGCTACGCGATTCACCGCAGCAGCGCAATAAGCCGGCTGCGGCTGCCAAC
>JBKPRQ010000163.1:0-4043 GCA_046734635.1 Verrucomicrobiota bacterium | reverse complement strand
TACGCAGTGATCGATAAACCGCCGTTTCTCCTGATTCATCCCACGAAACCCGATGGCACACGAACATTGTGGCAGGAATTGCGCGGACTCTTCGCCTTCGAAATTGCAGCCGGTGGCCAGGTATCCATTGTGAACCGGCTCGATCGCGAGACGAGCGGTCTGGTTTTAGTCGCAAAGAAGGCTGATATCGCACGCCGATTTGGCGTTCTGATGCAACGGCGACAACTAAAGAAGGAATATCTGGCGATTATCTGGGGCTGGCCCGAGTGGGAACGCATAGTCGTCGACGCCGCTTTAGATCGAAAAGGAAAACATCAAAATTCCGCGATCTGGCTTAAACAAATGATTCACCCACATGGCGCGCCGGCACAAACCGTGTTTCACGTCGAACAACGGTTCGTTCGTTCCGGCGTACCCGGCGGTCGCGCCCAACCGGCCAACAAATTCAGCTTGGTCCGCGCGATTCCGCTCACCGGACGCACGCATCAAATTCGAGTACATCTTGCCTCGATCGGTCACCCAATCGTCGGTGACAAAATTTACGGCCCTGACGAACAGCTTTATCTCTGTTTCATTGAAACCGGATGGACGGCTGAGCTCGAACGTCAGCTGCTCCTGCCGCGACACGCTTTGCACTCGGCAAGATTGGCAATCGAAGGCGAGCATGACTGGAACAGCTCATTGCCTTACGATCTGGCCGAATTCTGTAGCTGCAGTCAGTGACCCCCAAAGAGAAGTCGAATTGGGTGATGTGAATTTCGGCGCTCACAGATCGCCGCTACAGTAGAATTGCATCACCGGGAGCGTCCGTTATCGTAGCCCCGCCGAATGAAAGCTCTTCGCCTCTGCGCTGGTTGTATCGCTCTTTCGATCTGCTCGCATACGTTTGCCGGTAGTGAACAGCAACCGGTCGTCAGCGCCGTTGAAGAATTCAATCCACACCGCTTCGAATTAGCGCTCGAGACGGGCTACTTGTTCGGCGCGATAAACCCGCCGACAGATTACCAAATCGGCGCCGTGTTTCTGACTGGCCGCATCCGGTGGGGAGTTATACGCAGCGACAGCTGGCTGCGCGGTTACAACCAGTTTTACTTCAGCGGCATCGCCGAACCGATTTTTGAAGGAATTGAGAATCACTACTTCGGCTTCAATCTGGGTATGCGTTACAACTTTGTTCAGCCAGGAAGCCGTTTTGTTCCTTATATTTCAGGTGGTGTGGGCGGTGGCGGAATCGATAGCCACCCGGAAGTTCCCGGCGGACAAGGTCAGGATTTTACGTTCAACATTTTGTCGGCTGCCGGCATTTCTTTAATCGTGAACGACCACTGGAAAATTGACGTCGGAGCGCTTTATCAGCATTTGTCCAACGGAGGACAAACCGATCCCAATCCGAGTCTCAATCTTTTCGGTCCACAGGTCGGCGTGAACTATTCGTTTTGACGCAAACACACGTTCTTAATGAGCGACACCGAGGAAAACGTCTTGGTAATCAGGCGCAGTTTATTCGATGAACTCGGCAGTTTTCAGGGATTAAATTTCGAGCCGGAGAAATATTTGAAGGCGGTTCTGTCGCGCGGAAGCAATTTCTTCATTCCGCGTTCCGAAGCCGAGACGAACCCCGTCTACAAACAAATCATTCCTTATGCGTTGATCGCCTTTGAAAAGAAGGTGCTTCATTACGTGCGCGGAAAAAAGGCAGGCGAACAGCGGCTGGTGGCGAAAGGCTCAATCGGCATCGGCGGTCATATGAACGAGACGGATGAATCGCTTTTCGCCATGGATGAGCAGGCTTATCGCGCCGGCGTCGAGCGCGAAGTGAACGAGGAAATCAAGATCGGCGCGCCGTTTGAAGATCGAATCGTTGCGCTTCTGAATGACGATGCAACCGAAGTGGGACGTGTTCACCTCGGAATCGTCCACGTCTTTAAATTGAAAGAGCAGAGCGTGCAGAAACGCGAGGCGATGATTACTGGTGTGACCTTTCTTACAAAGGAAGAATTGATGGCCCGCCGTGAATCGCTGGAAAGTTGGTCGCAAATCTGTCTGGACGCATTTGATCGTTTGGTTCTGTAACCATCGCTCTGTGAGCGATGCGGACGCGTTGCCCATCGAACATCAGGCTGCGCTTCCCACAGGGAAGCGGCTACAGAAACACCCAAGCGTGACGCCTATCGCGGCACCTCTGCCGTGAGTGATATCTCGTCAATTTGCCAACGACCGACCGGATGGGAAACGGCGACATTAATTTCAGCTCCCCGGGCTGGATAATTAATGCGCGCATGGAAAACACCGTTTGGCTCAAAAAAGTGAGACTGAAACACAATATCACCCTCAATATTTGGCGGTGACACCGGCTCTCCAAGCTTGTTCAGCTGATTCAGGAGATCCTGTTGCGCTGAAGGCGGATACTGGAGGCGCATTGCCGGACTCAAATGATCCCCGAAAAACTTGATATTATGCTGCATGACGAGCTCCTGGATCACCTTCTGTCCGAATTCGCGGCCTTCCTGCATCATTTGCCGCTTATTAGAATCGAGCCACCAATACGCAATGCCAAGCAATACCAGCAAAATGATGACAATGACCAAAATTTGTCCCGATGAATTCGATCGTGAAGTTAATTTCATTTTTATTTAAGATTAATTGTTAATAGCCGAAGCCCAGCCCTTTAATCACTTCGCCGTTTTGGATTAACGCTCCATGGCTTTGCATCCCCGTGTAAGAGCCAAAGCGATTTCGAGCGTTCACCTTGAAGTTGACCAGATAGCCATAAAGAGGTTTGTCGTTCGTTCCCAGATTTGCAGGTTTGGGATCGCCACTCCATTCGATGCGGGCGCTCGATGCATCGATTAATTGTGTGTCCAGCCATTTCGTGACGATCTCCTTGTAATTCGTCGGATACGGTCCATACCGCTCCGGGTCGGCGGATGGTGTTTGGCCGTATACGTTGGCTAGAGCGCACAGTCCCATAAAGGACACGCAAACCAACGACACAAGCTTTTTCATCTTGGCATCTTCTAATGAGCGAACTGGCTAGTCCAGCTTATTGGAAGTGAATCTGGTCAGCGCCCGCGGCGCGACTAGGACCGCTCCGGCACTGTTTCTTTTCAGTTCCGGCTTATTATGAGCGCATGATAACACGGCCTTCGATCGTGATCTTGCTCGCTGTTATATCAGCAATGACTTTGATGTCTGCTTCAGCGGAAGAGAGCCCGGCACAAACTGCCTCGTCCGCAATTCGCGCCTCGACAGACGAGAATATAAAATCAGTTAACCCGGCTGCGGCGACACAAGCATGGCTGCACAGTATCCCGCAGGATCAACGGGAAAGATCCGACGCCTATTTTGAAGGTGGGTACTGGCTGATTCTCTGGAACTTTCTCCTCGCAACCGCAATTTCGCTCTTGCTTCTGACCTCACACTTCTCGGCGCGACTCCGTGATTTTTCCGAACGCGTAACGAAGATCAAGAATTTCCAAATCGTCTGCTATGCGATCCCATATTTGCTTCTGGTCTACGCGCTGAGTTTCCCGCTCAACGTGTACGAAAACTTTTTTCGCGAACATCAATATGGCCTGGCAACGCAGAGTTTCGTCCCGTGGTTTCGGGAACAGTTAGTCGGCCTGGTGTTAACCCTAGCCGGAGGAACGTTGCTGGTGGTTGTTCTCTACGCCGTTTTTCGCCGCGCACCGCGCACATGGTGGATTTGGGGAACTATTGTCATGATTACTTTCGCGGGAGCCCTGGTCCTTATCGCACCCGTTTATATCGAACCCCTCTTTAATACTTATAAACCGCTAACCGACCCAAAAATTAGAGATCCAATTCTTGCGATGGCTCAAGCGAACGAAATTCCTGTGAAACAGGTTTTCGAAGTGGACGCGTCGCGTCAGACCACGCGAGTTAGCGCCAATGTCTCTGGATTACTTGGGACAACACGAGTTGCGCTCAACGACAATCTGCTCAAGCAATGCACGCTTCCGGAAATTCGCGCCGTGATGGCGCACGAGATGGGGCATTACGTCCTCAACCATGGTGCGAAA
>JBKPRQ010000162.1:0-20623 GCA_046734635.1 Verrucomicrobiota bacterium | reverse complement strand
TAAGAGACAGGAGATAATAGAAAAATCTTGTTACAAGCGGGTTCGAACTCGAGAAACGACCCATGTTTGTAATGTCCCGGGCAAATTCGGGCGCTCTTTCCCGCACATAACGCTCCTGAAGATCGCCTGCTGCCCGCGAACCGACTGGAGCCTGATACATCAACTTTACCAGTTCATTGTCCATATACGGTGTTCGCAGGACAAGCTGGGATTGTTCCACGGCCACTCGAGGATGCTCGTGCCACGGGATCTCTTCCGTCACTACGCGCGTAAGAGCGTGTCCCTGCGGATTGGTGTCCGCAAATGTGGGAAGGTGTTCCACGAGTGTTTGCATGTCATCGCACAGAAGCCCCGGCTGGTAAATACGCGACGGAACCAGGCGCCGGACACGCACAATTTCGCTCCCGAACTTGCCCGTGAGGCGAATAGGAGCGATCTCGCGTGCGATCTCATTGAGAAACACGTCATGCGCTCCAAAGGCGTCGTGAGTTCCGTCAGAAATATGCACTGCACGTCGGGCGTACTCGGCAAAGCCGCCGAGGAACTGTTCGTTGATCGAGATGCTCTGGTGAGGTTGATTGTAGACACGCGCGGTCTTTCGGCCGGTGCGGACATCCAATAACTCACCCCAGGCACCATTGAAGGTGTAACTCGGAAGTTGTTTAAGTTGACCGCGAAGTCCCGCCATGATGAGTCGCGTGTCCAGCCCGGCCGTGGAAGAGAGGGCGACTTTGTTACCTTCCTGAGCATAGCGAGGGAAAACACGCGCGACGGTGTTTGCCCATTGACTGTAAAAAGATTCGTCCTCCAGGTGCGGCTGGCTCTCCCACTCAGAATAGTCGAAGTATTGTCGCTTCTTGGGAGAGGTATTCCGCTCAAAAGACCATGCTGACGCTTTAGGCAAAAGAGAAATACCGTTAAAGAGGGTTCGGTCGCCAAGGACGCAGTTGTATCGTAGATATTCAGCCAATCTCTCCGGCTGTACCGCGCGCAGCGCTGGACGAACCTTGAGCAAGGCCTTGGCCTCCGAGGCAAAGAGAAACTCATCAGGACCGGAATGGTAGTAGATTCGCCCCATCCCATATCGGTCGTTAAAAAGAGTAACCCGCTTAGATCGGCGATCAATAATCACGCCGGCAAACCAGCCATTAAGCTGTGCAAAGAACTTCTCGCCGAGTTCCGCATATAGCTCCAACAAATAGGCTGCCTTGGCCGAGTTCGTGTCGGAACTAGTATGACTTAAGCGCTCTACTTGTCCGGGTTCTTCGAAGGTCTCCCCACTAAAGATCATTACCGTGTTGCCGCTTTGACTTACAAGCGGCATGCCTTCAGCAAATGAGCCAGGATGGCAGGTCCAACCAATTCGAAGCCCGCACTCCCGGTCAACGAAAGTCCCGTGTGAATATCGGTCGTTATGTCTCATCGCGCCCAGCATTGAGTCGAGATCTTGTTCGATCGACTTATCGGCTGCGAAGCGAATCATTCCTGCGAGACCTGGCATAGCTTAAGTTTAAATTTTCAACACTGGCACCTTTGAAGAAAGCACCCGTTTGGAAATGAGTTGATCAGTGCTCCCCGAGGGTCGCTCGAATCTTCAAGTCAGATCCGTGTCGCCGGAAAAATTTCGAAGAGAAAGGGAACTGATTCTGATGGCTTAGTTCGAACTTCTGCAAAGAGAGTACTAGTCTACGCGGCATTCGATCCAGCACGAAAATATTCGACGATCGGTAATCTGAAGGGATAAAACCTGCTGCCCGCAGTTCGCGAACGTATCCCCGGAACGTTCGGTAGTTTTCCAGCTTCGCATGTTTGCCCAGCATGCGAAGGAGGCGTTTCATCAGCCATAAAGTCGACAAGTAAAGAGAAGCCAGATTCTTCACATGGAGTACTAGGACTCCGTCCTTCTTCAGGATGCGCGCGAATTCGCGGAAGGCCGCGCGTAATTGAGCGTCATCGACGTACTGAAGAACACTCATGCAGAGGACACGGTCGACACTTCCATCAGGAAGGGGGATGGAGGTGATATCCCCTTGGAAAACTTCAACATTGTCGATTCCATTAAGCGAGAGGCGCTTTTGACAACGCGCCACCGCAACCTCTGAATAGTCCATCCCGATGACTCGTCGGACGAAGGGCTGCAAGAGTAAGATGTTGGCTCCGGTTCCGCAGCCGGCATCAAAGACGAGGTCGGAAGCGTCCGCACCGATAAAAGCAAGCAATTCCTTATTGGAAAGAGATTCGATCTCTTTGTCCCGCTGCTGTGTGCCACGATCTACCTCGTAATCAGAAGCGATAGAGGTATTCTTTCGGTCCCAGTATTGTTTCCAGGAAGATGTCGAAGGCATTCTAACTTAGATGGTTAATTCCAGCTATTCCGGTCAGGGAAATGCTTATAACATTCTGCTAAGCGGAAGAGTTAACGAGATGGCCGGCGAATTTTTTACGAAAGTAAGCTGAACGCACCTTCAGCACGGTGTTGGTTACCAGTGCGGGAATGTGGGGTCGCAAGCCTCGATGGAGCTTCAGTCCCAAGGCCAATTTGCCCTTCGCCGTCAGTGGTATGAAATAACGAGGATACTTTATTTCCTCAAAGCCGTTACGGCTTTTGAACTCGGTCAGTGAATTATCTTTTTTCCCAGGAAAATTGTATTCGCCGTAAATAAAGAACGAAAGCTTCTTCTCTGCGCATACCTCGACCGCCTTCGCAATGAGTGCATTGGTCGGGCGTTTATGGCGGTGCTTATTGCTCCCGAAAACGTGCATCGTTTTCGCGAAGTTGTCGACGTACACCATCTTGACAAAACCGATCAATTCTTCCCCTAGATACGCGCCCAGATATTCGGCTCTTTCGCAGTAGGTGCCGTTTAATTCCTTCAGCGCTTCAAACGACTTGCCATAGTGCCAGAAACGTTTGCCCTGGCGGATGGGTGTCTCGTCATACAACTTCTTGATACCGTGAACAAACACGTCGTCGAAAGGTACCGCGCGTACCTCCACCCCGTCTCGTGTTGCCCGCCGCAAGTTTTGTTGGGCGTCCTTTTTAATTCGGTTACGAAACCAATCGTCGTAAGTCGTAATTGGAACCACGGCGAAATCATCCCATTCGGTATGGTAAACATGTCGCGGTGTTGGGTCGGTTATCTTTTGGCAAAAGGTAAAAATGTCGGGCTTCATGTCCCATTGTTTTAGATGGGCAATGACGAGTTCCGGGTCGGACACAAGTTCGCCTTCGACGAAATGCTCATCTTGAACAGTGGCAGTCTTCAGCCAGTTGCCCGTGACAATTATTGTTCGATCGCAAATCCGGGTAGACGGCACGGCCGTGTTTTGACCCCGGATGCGGATTTCTGCCTGTGCTGTAATCATTGGTTTAAACTATCTCTGCGGCTGTCAAAGTCCGACTACCCGCATCTTTTTCACTGGTCCCTGGTTGCAACCTGCGTAACCATTGTTCCAGCATAACGAGGCTGAAAAGGAGTTTATGGTTGTCCTGACGTCCTGAACGGTGCGCCTTGAGGAGGTCACTTACCGGCTCGGGATTGAGCAAATCAAACACGAGGGCCTGTTCATCCAGGAGCATCTCAGGGATTTCGCTTCCCAGTGACGAGCGAAACCAATCGTCCACCACATTCACGGCGAATCCACGCTTTTTTCGTTTAAGAATTTGTCGCGGGAGATAGCTTTGGCAGACCTGCCTGTGCAGCCATTTTCGAGTGCCGTTGCGGACTTTGAAATTGGCGCTGAGTCGTTGGACGTACTCCACGACAGTGCGATCCAGGTAAGGCACGCGTACCTCCAGGCTATGGGCCATGGATAACTTATCGGCATACATGAGCAATTCGTCCGGAAGCGATGAGCGGATCTCCAGAAGTTGAAACCCGCCAAGCTCGTCAGTCCGCTCCATTTGAGGTGCTAGCTCTCGCCAATACGTGACCAGGTCTTGTTCGCCCTGTGTTTCGGGCAGAACACCATCGCGAAACAGAGCGGCTATTGAGTCAGTTGGCGCCAGAGAGAAGACGTCCTGATAACGTTTCAAGCGGTCTTCATTGTTCAATGAATAAACGCCGCGCTTGAGTGTCTCACTGCGTGGCAACCCATTGACAGCCCGGCCGATCACCGAGCGGAGACCGCCTGGCAATCCGCGCCACAACTCACCATAGTGAATCCCGAGGTGTCGTTTGTACCCGCCAAATAATTCATCCGGGCCCTGGCCGATCAGGGCGACTTTGACGTCCTGGCGCGCGCGTTCAGAAACGAAATACATCGGCACAATGGAGGAAGCTGCTATCGGTTCCTCCAAACATTCCACGATACGTGGAAGAGACCGTTCGAATTCGCTCTGATCGAGCTTCACTGTTACGTGCCGGGCGCCAAAAAGAGAGGCCGTCTCGGCCGCGTCTAATAGCTCATCGTCTGCGAAGCTTTTGCCATAGCCAATGGTGTAGGCCGGCCAGGAACTCCCATACTCGTTCATGAGCGCCAGGAGCAGGCCGGAATCCAGGCCGCCACTCAGGAGAATTCCAACCGGAACATCGCTCAAGAGATGTCGACCCACCGCGCCCTTGTACAGTTCCAGTAATTCGTGGGTGGCTTCCTTTTCCTTCTTTGGGCTTGGGAACGGCGTGGGCGTGAAGTTATACCAGCGTTCTTCGCGGCATTGGCCTTTCTCGACAACCAGCATCGTGCCAGGCGCAAGCTTTCGAATACCTTCAAGTATCGTCAAAGGAGAAGGTGTATAACGAAACTGGAGAAACAATTTGAGCGCGATGGGGTCCACTGCCGGCTTGGAACCCATCGCTGCCAGAATCGGGCGGATTTCCGATCCAAAAGTTAAAGTTCCGTCCTCGATCCTGTAATAGACGAGCTTGATACCCATGGCGTCTCGCGCCACGACGAGTCGCTGATTAAGCACATCCCAAATGGCCAGGCCGAACATGCCATTGAGACGATCGAAGACCCGGGTGCCCCACTCTTTGTAGCCGTGAACGATAACCTCAGTGTCGCAATTGGTTTTGAACTGATGGCCTTTGCTCTGCAGCTCTGTTCGGAGCTCTTTAAAATTATAAATTTCGCCGTTGAAGATTACCCAAACGGTTTTTTCTGCATCCGACATCGGCTGATGCCCACCGGCGAGATCAATGATCGACAGCCGCCGGAAGCCCAGGCCGATAGGACCGGCAATGAAGAAGCCTTCGTCGTCGGGTCCGCGATGAGCAATTGAACGCGCCATCCGTACGATCGTTTCGCGCTCCACGGGTTGGTGTCGCTGAAAGTTAAATTGGCCTGCAATGCCGCACATTGGGTGAAGAGGTTAAACGGTTAGAGGATTACAACGTTACAACAGCATCCTCCGTTGGAACATCCGGTTTTTGTCCTCTGTTTTTTGAAGCTTCACTTAGATAGAACGCGAGACTTCGGAACATCTGCGACTGTCCCCAGCGATGCATGGGAACATTGTCCCAACCCAGGTACAGCTTGCGGGATCGGAACGACCCATCGCGCTTTAACCATGTTTGTAACACATGCGTGACAACCTTTTCCAGCGTTGGATCCAGCACGGGGAAGCGATCGCGCAAAAGTAAACACAGGTTAATGCACTCGGCACAATCGTAGAGCTCACGTTTGTAAACGGTGAGACGGGGAGCCCGGGAGAATGGCTTTGGCAGGCCATCTGTGTCGAAGAGATTGCCCAGGTAGTAACCCACTCCTTTGCCCAGTGCCTTAAGTGTTGACGCGTGTCCCGTAAGGGTATGGATCTTGGCCAGCGCTTTCATCACGAAACACGTGTGATAATGATCAACGAAATCGCGCACCCCATCGACGGCATAGAACCAGGAGCCGTCGGGATTCTGATTCTCCAAAACGAAATTCAAGTTTCGCTCGGCAATCTTCCAATAGTTGTCATTGGAAAAGAGCAGCGATGCGCTCGTCAACAGGAAAGCGCGATAGGCCGCCGCGTTGATAACACCGCCCTTGTCGTAAGGAGTATAGGAACAGCTACTCGCCTTTTCCGAGGTCTTGAAATCCTTAATATCGATCGAGGCGTGTCGCGCAATCGATTCGAGGATCAGTCTCCATTCATCTCTCGGGTCCAGTTTGAAAACCTGGAGGAACGCTTCGTACGCATAAGGCGTCGTGGTGATGAGTGGCGTCTGTTCTTTAAGAACGCCATTGCGAGTGACCCAATCAAAGGGATATCCCCAGCAATACTCTTTAAATTGATCGCAGCGCGATTTTTTGAGTTCGGTCAGAAAATGGATCGCGTTTTCCAGTTGCGACGGGTCACTGGTTGCCTGGTAAAGGAAGGCAAAACCCATCGCGTAATGCGCGTCAGCAATCGGGAATCTTGTGGAGCGATGGAACAAATGCCGCGCCGACGGGAAGAATGCCTCAAGAAAAATCATTGGCGCGACGGCCGCCGTTCCCAAGGCTTTGTGATTATAGTAGAGTCTCTTTGCGGCACGTCCGGTGGTTCCTGCAAAAAAGGTCTGATGATCGCGCGACGTTTCGCCGTAGCGGGCCAGCCATTGGGTAAAATCGCTCAGGACATTTGCGACTTTATCCGTCGGCGTAGTTGTTTGGTTGATAGCCATCAGATTGCGAGAAGATGCAGTTGGGAAAGCAAGCGCAGCCATCTCAGAGTTGGTACCTTGCTAGGAGCGAGAGAAGGCAGCCATTCGGGCCTTTACAGGCATGAGGTAGTTATCACGGGCTTCTGAAAGATAGCGTCGCAACAATATCTTTGCGGTACTCGCGAAGCTGTGACGCGCACGCGCCACTTCCTCAGCAGCTGTGAAGACCAGGTTTAATAGCATGCTCTCACCCGCCGGCACGTCCACCTCGAACTCGATGCAATCTGCAGCGGACTTCCACGGAACTCGATGTGATCCCGCATAAACGCCTTCGACGGTGTCGGGGACGTGTTCGCGACGCCGGACCAAATAGCTCATCGCCCGATCGGAACGGTTCTCGATCAGTAATTCACCTCCGTACATCTCAATTTCAATACGGTCTGCTGAGAGTTGTCTCTGTCGGTAACCGCGTCTCACGACCTCGCCGAGGCGACGCCAGGCGAGCGAAACCTTGAGGCCATTGAGCTGTTGGATGAATTGTGCCAGCGAGGCATATCCACCGCTGAAAAAATCGTGATGAATCACGACGAGGCACGGCTTTCCAAGGAGAAGGTCAAAGGCAAGATTCTCGATACCTTGAGAGGGATAACGACGAGTATAGATGGGGAAGTCGCCGTAGCTCATGACAGCAACATCCCAGACGTCGGAGACCTTGAGCTTGTGTCCTCCTGGCATGTTGCTATGCACCTCAGTGTTTACCACAGCGTTGAAGCCCGCACGTTTTAGTTCACGAATTGCTTGTTCGGAGAAAATTCCCTGCGGGAAAACCATCACGCGATCGTGTGTAAGGCCGGTTCGGCGTTCATGCAGAGACATACGCCTGACTGCTTCCCAGGCAATCGCACGAAGGTGCTCTGGCTTGGAATTACCGAACTCCCCCGCGGTGTGATCGCACCCGTGGATGCAAAGTGAGTAATTATCCGGGTTATCCTTGAATAGTTGAACCACTTTGGGATCGCTTCTTCGCCAGTTCCACGGGATGAATGCTATGTTGGTGGAGAACTCGTGCTGCTTCATCAGGGCGAGTAACTCGCGAAAGCGAAGAAATCCGTATCGCGTCCTGAGCAAAGGATCATCAATAACCAGACAGGCACTTGCTTCAGGAGCCTTCCACGAGCTGTGAGTGAATGCCCATCTAATATAGGAGACAAAAGGCACAGCAGAGAAGAAGTGATCCCTGACGTCGAAGTTGGGAGTTGTGAGTTCGGCATCAATATCGACCAACCGTTCTGACGAAACAAACACCACAACGTCATTCCAAGTTGTCTTCAGAAACGCCACCCTGTCCGCCGCATCAATCAGTGCAGATGCAGAGCCTTCTTCTGTAACGAAAAGACTGCAGTTACTTACTGCGGCAACCGTCGGAGACACGCTGAGACCGCGCATCGCCCCAAACATCCCATCAGGATCGTCAGCGATCCGCCAGTGAGTCTCATTTCCTGATCCCTTGGCAACTGAGATTTGTGATCCAGAAAGTTGACTTGCTACTCTAGCGGCAGCGGTAGCATCGCCATTGGAATATAGGAAAACGGAATGGATTTTTTGTGCAGATCCGTTCGTGTTGCGCAAAGCATCCTTTAGCTCTTCAATGACAGAGGCAAAAGTCTGTGCTGCACAGACAAGCCGATAACTCGTGGCGCTGCCAGCGGGACCATTCGCTGGTAGCTTAAAATCCTTCATGCTTTGACTCTGGAAAGGTACGCCCAAAAATTCGAGCAGCCTTCCGGCCCTTTCGTCGTCACTCGACGGCGACTCGCCCGTTAACAGCAATGCTTCTTCCCGCATCGACCCTAAATTCTCCCTAGCCTATGCTGAGCTATGGCTGGCAGGTTTTTTTGCGACCACCAACGATCGCATTGCCCTGGAGCCAGCAATCCTGTTCAGCACCGGCGACAGCGGGCGAAGGACCCCTGTCATCAGGCGGCTGGCGGAATGAGGAATCCAACAGAAGTGTTCACTGCGCAGAACTTCAAAGCCAGCCTGCTGAAACGGTGCGGTATATTCCTTAAGCGATGGGAGGTAGCATTCCTCTTCCCGGTCTTTTGTGTCACGAAGCTTGTTCTTCAAGGCGCTGCGAAAGGCGGGAAAACGGTCGTTCATGTCGATTACTACACAAATGCCACCTGGTGCGAGCAGGCGTAAAATATCGCGAGCGCAATCCAATTGCTTCCCGGCACGATGGCAATAGCGAATCGTGTTTACGCCGATAATGAAGTGGAAAGAGTTTTCCAATTTCGAAGCGTCCTGCTCTAAAGCAGCAGAAAGCTCTTCCACCAGCGTTTCGTTTTTGGCCACGCAAAACCGGACTCGGCTTCGTTGAGCTGGAGGAAGATAGTTTTCGGTTTCCCGATTGGCGGCCTCAATCAGAACAGGAGAAAAATCTGTGCCAACTGCGCTCTCAACCTTGAAGCCGTGGCGCCCTAGAACCGACACGAGATGTAGCAGGTTCATTCCGCCACCGCAACCAAACTCCAACATACGAATTCCTTGGAGGGTAGGCACGGACAAGTGAAGTAGCGCATCGAGATAAACTGCCTTGTAGTCATGCTCGAGCAGGTAGCTGATTCCGAAGCCAGCCGTGGCTTTGGTATATTTTAAGATTGCATCCTGCGAGGTGTACTCGCGGAAAAATGTATCTGTCTTGGCCGAGTCGTTAGTGACACTGGATATCATGTTAGTAAGTTGGTTATTTGTTGAGGGGTCGCCTGTCGCGATAACGTGCGTTTAAATCTGGTTGGTGGAACTCTCAGTTCGCCCGAGGCGGAAGCTATCCACCTTCTCGAATTTCAAAAGACTGCGAAAAATGGCTTTCAGCTTTTTCATCTGCTCACTGCGGTAGAAACGCATTAATTCGCCGGAAACGGGCCGTTTTATCCTACGAGCGGCTGCCCAACAGTAGCCAGAAAACAAGGCCACACCCTCGAGTGGGCGCTTTGTTGATCGATAAACGACGCGAAATAGCTGCCAAACAGGGGAGCCTCCTAAATAGTAATCCTTTTCTCCGTACGAAAAGCTGGCCGCCCAATTACTCCTTTCGGCTGTGCCTAGGGTTCGATAGTGGTGAAACCGTTGCTCGGGGAAGGACCGCGTTTTCCATCCTTTCATCCGCGCTGTTGTGACCGCAATCCAGTCGATTCCTCCCGCCGGATTTGGCATATAACCACCGATGTCTTGAAAACATTGTCGCCGGAATAACTGACATCCGCCAGCCACATGATTCTCGCCTTCAAAGCTGTCCCGGGCTGAGTCATAACCGTCGCCTTCAACAAAGGGAGTTCCGGCAACACCGAGCCTTTGGTCCGCGGAAAATTTCTCCATCAGAAATTGGAGATAGTCAGGATTGAATGAGATGTCCGCGTCGAGATTGCCGATAACGTCGAATTCAAGTGATTGAACTCTCTCCAGGCCAGCATTGAACGCGTGAACCTTATAAGCGAAAGTTCGTTCCTTTCGCTTGGTATGGCTGACCAGCTCGATCCACGGGAAACGCGCGGCATACGTTTGCACGATCTCGGCCGTCCGATCAGTTGAACCATCGTCAACGATCACCCATCGCTCCGGCAGATGTGTCTGCGCTACCATGGAGTCAAGCGTCTTAGTGATAAACGCCTCCTCATTACAAGCCGGAGTGATAAGGACGTACTTCAAAGGGGTCTGGCCCGTCGAACTAATGTATTGCGTATTCATTGTGTGAACCAAAATGATATCGATCGTTTCTTGTCGGTCTTCAGCTCGGAGAGAATTATCGCCGATTATGAGCGCTGCCGGCCGACGATGACTCTCCGCTCACCAAAGGATGTGGGTAGGTGTAAGGGGTATAACCGGGCAATGCCGCTGCGTTATCGCTGCTGTAAAACCAGTCCCGATTTTCGATCACGCTGTATCCTTGCGAGTAAACCACAGGCCTGCCATTCCCGTTTCCGAAACTCGGCCCCGGCGTGTTGCCCCAGATGCGAATCGGCTCTTGCTGCTGGTGCGGCCAGTCAACCGGCGTCGGGTTCGAGCCGGAAATTAAGTCTCCTTTGCCGCGGCCCGGTTGATCCAAAACAACCTCCACCTTTCGAATCTCGTACTGGTCGCCAGTGTTGAAGCTCATCGCCTTTCCTTGCGGGTTGCCGTCTGGCTTGATGCTATTCGAAATATTGGAGTTGACCGAACTCGCGGTGTTTCGTTTGACGTTACGAATAGTATACCCGCGCCATTGGTTGGGCTGCCAATTCGCGCCCGAATCAACCAGCGTATTTGAGTCGTTGGGCCCGGTGTGAGTTCCGGCCGCGTAAATGGTGGGACTATTCATGTCCCACGCATTCACTCCATTTGCTTGTCCCCAGGGAGTAGCCGCGAACCAAAGCCGATATTCCGACATCACCACAAGCGAATCGTAGCGGTCGCTGTAATTGCCCCATACCAGCGCGCCGCCCCCTCGCACATAGATCATCCAATTGTGCTTAAACGTAGACGGACCGCCGTCGCATTTGTTCTCGTAAAACTCAAACGTGCGACCGCTGCGGAAACGTTGCCCGGTTTCCGTGCCGTGATTGCCGGCCTCGGAGCCATAGATTGTATTGCGGCGAACCACCACGCGCATCCCGGCATCGCCATCGATGAAGGTCGCGCTGCTGAAATTATTGAAAGTGCAGTCCTCAATGAAAATCGCCTGTTCTGTTCCCCATTGTGGATCGTCAGCCCATGAGTTATCGCCATACTTGCCGCGGCCTTTCCACGCGTCGTGCCTGATGTTAATGCCGCCCGTCCACTCGCCCATCGTGAAGTCGCAATGATCCACGACACCCCATGCGCCACCAAAAAACACCAATGGCCGCTGATAAAGCTGATAGAATTTGATATGATCGACTCGCACGTTTGGAGACTCACTGACAGCAGCTATCGCAATTGCGCCGAGGCTTCCTTTATCAATAGCGTTTCCCGTGGCGCCGCTGGTGCTGCCGTTAATCGTAAATCCACTGATACGCGATAAAATCGTCGTGGACTTGGACTCAATCTGAAACAGAGGGTTCTGACTTTTTCCTTTCGGGGTCTCGTCGATAAAAATAGTTTGGTCAATGCCTGCGCCGATGATGCTAATGTTCTTGTTAATTGTAAGAGTCTTCGTCCAGGTGGCAGTGCCTCCAGGAATTGCAATCGTATCCCCATCGTGGGCCTTTGCGACGGCTGACTTTACTGACGCGAAGTCAATGCCGTCGGCTGTAATCGTGACGCTCGCTTGAGCCTGGCTTAGAACAAACAGTAACCCGGCTATGAGAGTAACACCGTGGTGCCTGGATAGGCGGAAAGTCTTCATTAGGTAACTATGCGAGGGATGCTCTTATACCCTTCAGCATCGAGGTTGAGTTCTGATCAAACCAGTGCATAACCTCCGATGTTCAGACGTTGCAACATGGCATGAAACTCATGGCCCATTAGGAAATCCGATTCCATCGGAACGATAGGATGCGTCATGAGCTCAACCTTGCTGGATCGTGCCAGCGCTTCGACTCGTCCCAGTTTATTTCCCTGGATCGATTGCGAGAGACAGAAGAAATAATCCGGAAGTCTATATTTGCGCGCGAGCCGATAATCTACAAGGGCGCGGTAGGTTCGGTTTAACCAGCCCTTTTCACCGGGCCAGAATGAAAAATTACGTCGCATTCTCGTCCCGGCAGGAATGGCAGAGTTCCAAAGCATGTTTCCACAAAGGTGCATGTGGTGATGACCGTCGACGTGGGAAGGAGGTTTCCCATACAAACGCTCAAACTCAGCAGCCTGTGCCTTGTAACAATAGGAAATCTCTTTTCTAAGAAAAGGATTGTATAGAAGTTGCGAATATCTCGCACCCCTTAGAAAGCGGCGGATTCTTTCGTGAGAACACTGTAGCAGCGTTGGACAGGCCTTTGCTGTGAATTCTTCGGTCAGGTTGAGATGTAAACCCACGTCGATGTTATTTTCTCTTGCCAGGTCGGCGGCGCGCTGAGAGTCCTTCATGAAGACCATCGCGCTGACGGACGTGATTCTGCCGTCCTTGTAACATTTGAGGGCCGCATCGGTTTCCTCCACGGAACGACCCCAATCATCCGCGTTAATAATTAGCATTCCAATCGACTGTTCGCCGTCAAAGCTGTTCTTGCCGGAAGCAGTTCCCCCGTAGAAATCAATTCTCCTTCGGTTTCGACGCTGGTGACTGCGCTTGATTCATCGACTGCTGCAAATTCACGCTGCGGATAATCCAAGGCGATCAGATAGAAGACAAACCAGATAGGACTGATGTTCTTGAAAGCCGCCTCCGTCCAATTGTAGGCAACAACCGCCAGGAGAAAACCCAGGCGAAAACGGCCAAATTCAAAGTTCGTGAAAAGCTCCCGGCGTCCTTTTCGGAAGGTTGCGATCAACACTGCGATCAGCAAAAACAGTCCAACGAATCCCAGATTCAGGTAGGTTTCGAGGTAACCGTTGTGAGCCTGATTAGGTGCCCACCAGCGGGATCGTGCGAAGCTTTGAAACCGTTCGCCCAGCCAGAAACTTTCAAATCCCGCGCCGAAGATCGGATTGATCTCAACCTGCAACAGGTCATGCCAAAGCACCGTCCTGTCGGTTAAGGTGGGGTCCTTTCCCAATAACTGGAGCGCATTTGCGTAAATCCCAAATGCCCACTCCGCAGCAGCCAACACAAGAACCACGACAATGAGGTAGGTGCCGATAAATCTTTTGTCCACGAATCGCCAACCGAGGATAACCACCATCAGCATTCCGATGAGCAGCGACACCTGCGACGTTGAGCTATGAGCCTTGGACAAAAGCCACCAGGTCATCAACAGGAACCCAGCGGCCAGGATGAGCTCGTTGCGCCTTCGTTTACCCCGCTCGCTTCC
Organism: Verrucomicrobiota bacterium; assembly: GCA_046734635.1. Taxonomy (GTDB): domain Bacteria; phylum Verrucomicrobiota; class Verrucomicrobiia; order Chthoniobacterales; family UBA10450; genus Udaeobacter. The sequence continues at coordinate 7,125 of JBKPRQ010000162.1, read as the reverse complement.
CCATGTTTGCAACAGATACCAGAAGAAAAAGAAGCCAAGAATGAGGCAGTCGCCGCCAAGCGCGTTTTTGTTCAGGGTAATGCCTGTGTTAAGTGCCGCACCCGTCCAGATATCGAATGCTCGCCCGTATTCTGGATAGTATTTGATAAACAGAACCGACACTGGGACTATGACGTAGGCGCACCGTTTCAGTAGCCTGGTCACAGCCGCGACTGGATCGGGTTCCGTAAGGACGATAAGCGCCATGATTGGATGGCCCAACACCTTGATCCATCGCTTGAAAGCTACGAAAGGAAAGTCCGACCACATGATGGCAAGGAAGCAGAAGACGAAGAAGATCGTGAGCCACTGATTGTTCCGGACAATTTCCGCGAGATGGACCTGTCGTTTTTTGAGGATGTAGGCCCCGGCTGCAATCAGGGTGAAATAGACCGCAGCATCGAATGGGCTGCCCTCTTCCAGCGTGATGGCGCCTGAATGATAACCAAAGGTATTGAGCCATTCTGAAGGCTGTCTGGAACAGATAATCAGCATCCAGATCAGCGGCACCCAAAGCGCTCCCGCTACATCACGCTTCTCTCGAGAATCGCGTCGGAAAAGAAAGACAATAAAACCGACAGTCAAAAGCGCTGCGACAGGAGGTGGCAGGTGCATGGGTTACGTTCGAAAAGCTGATTTCTTTGAGAGACCAGATGCAGAGATTAGAAGTCGGCGACCTTCTGCAAATCGGCGAATTCAACTATCTTTACCGGAATACTGGCTGTTTCTTGAAAGAAATTGCCAATACATTCAACTGTCCGAATGATCATCTCTTTCGTCATCTCCGGATAGATCGGCAACGATAGGATGCGAGACTGGTTAAAGTAAGCGACTGGAAAGTCCTGGGGGACATGGCCGAGATATTCGTAGGCGGGATAAAATGGCAGCGCCTTCGGGTAGTTTAACACCGTGGAAATACCTGCCTGGGTAAGATACTCCCGCAAGGCATCCCGATTTTCTGTGCGAATGACATAAAGATGATAAACGTGATCGCGGTCGGGTCCTACTTTTGGTGTGATGACGTCGCCTATCTGTTCAAGAAGGCCGTTATAACACGCAGCGACGCAGCGTCGAGCTTCAGTCCACGCAGACAAATGTGGCAGCTTGGCATTCAATATGGCTGCCTGTAATCCGTCCATGCGGCTATTGATCCCCTCCATTACATGGTCGCCTTTTCCGCCATGCCGGGCGAACGTCGCCATCCACTCAGCGAGACGCTCGTCGTTGGTCACCACGCACCCGGCGTCCCCATAGGCGCCCAGGTTCTTGCCGGGATAGAAGGAGAAGGTCGCCGCATTGCCAAAGGTTCCCACGGAGCGGCCCTTGTACCTCGCCAGATGAGCCTGGGCACAATCTTCGAGGACCCATAGACCATGCTTTCTTGCAATCGCCATGATTGCATCCATGTCCGCAGCTTGGCCATAAAGATGGACCGGAACAATTCCGACGGTGGCAGGTGTGATCTTTTGTTCAATGTCGTCGGGATCAATTGTGAACGTTTCCTCATCGGTGTCACAAAATACGACCCGACCACCAGCCTGGGTGATCGTCTCCGATGTTGAGATCCACGAATGTGCGGAAGTGATAATCTCGTCACCTGGCTTTACCCCAAGGCCGCGCAGGGCGACATAAATCGCGTCGGTTCCGTTCGCGCACGAGACGCAACGTTTGACACCGAGCGTACTCGCCCATGCCTGCTCAAAAGCATCGACGTGCCGTCCGCGTATGTAAGCGGACTCGGCGATGACTTCGGCGATGGCGCCGTCGATTGCGTCTTTAATCGTTAGGTACTGTGCGTGGAGATCAACAAATGGAATTTTCATAGGGCTATAATCAGAGTTCAGGGGTAAAATTAGAGGTGGCGCAGGAACCGAGCAGGATTCCCCGCGTAAATGCCAGGGACGGTGATATCCTTGGTAACAACGGCACCGGCACCTATCACTACCTCGTCACAAATTGTTACTGGCAGAATGGTGGCATTCGTTCCGATACTGACACGGTTGCCAAGTTTTGTTGACCGCCAAAGCTCCGGCTTTCCGGCAGGTCCGCCGGTGAGGAACAGGTCATTAATAAACATTGCACCATGAGAAATGAAGCAGTCGTCACCAATGGTGACCAACTCGCAGATGAAGGAGTGTGATTGAATGCGGCATCGCTTGCCGATGGTTGCTCCCTTCTGTATCTCGACGAAAGGGCCGATGAAGCTATCATCGCCGATCTTGCAACCGTATAAGTTTGTCGGTTCTATGACGGTCACATTCTCGCCGAACTTTACGTCGACGAACCCGACGGTGTGTTGTTTGACTGGATTCATATTGCAGAAGTCTTACGAATAACCTCGCCATTTAGCGGGCGAGCGCGTTCAAGGATCGATACAACCGTTCGCGCGTGAGATAACCCTGTGAGTGGTTCACGTGAGTTACGGATGCAGTCAGCGAAATGTTCCGCTTCGACGCGGAGCGGTTCCGCAAACTTCACCTGGGGTATGACAATGTCGCCGCTCCGATAGTTAAACGGCGAAACCTGCGGCTTATCGAAGTCCATGTTCTCTCCCAGAATGGCGCGGCGATCGATGCCTTTGTCGTAGATAGCGATCTTGTTCTCCCCGATATCATCATAAACCACCATCTTGCGCGAACCGACGATGATCATCTTGCGCACCTTCTGAGGATCCAGCCAGCTTACATGAATGTTTGCGATGACCTTCCCGGGATATTCAAGGCTAAGAAAGACAACATCATCAATGCCGTCCTGCATGTAGGCCATGCCCTGGCGACCAATGGAAATCGGCTCCGGATCGCCGAGCCAATATTGGATGATGCTGATGTCGTGAGGGGCAAAGTTCCAAAGAGCGTCGATATCGGAACGGATGCGCCCGAGATTCAGCCGCTGACTATAGATGTAACGAACGTCGCCCAGCTCACCGGAATCGATTAGTTTCTTCACAAAACGGACGGCCGAGTTATAGACGAAGGTGTGCCCTGTCATTACGATAAGATTTCGCGCGCCAGCGCTTTTAGAGAGCTCATCGACCTCGACCACCTTTGTCGCCAGCGGTTTCTCGACGAAAACATGTTTGCCAGCGTCAAGGACTTGCTTGGCAAGGGCGAAGTGACTTGCTGCCGGGGTTGCGATGATCACTCCATGGACGGCGGGATCTTCCAGAACGGTCTGATAACTTTCGATTGCGCGGCTGAGAGGGAAGTTTGCTTCCACGAACCCGCGTCGCTCCGCGCTTGAATCCACCACGTATTTGACTGTGCAACCGGGGAGCGCCGAGAAGTTACGCAGCAGGTTTGGACCCCAGTAACCACATCCCAGTTGGGCAAGAACCAAATTTGATGTCATAGGTAAGAAAGAGATTGGAGAAAACGAGAGAAGCTAGGCGGCCACTAGCACCTCGTCTGATCCGTCGATTGTGAAGTCCTCAAACCGCGCGCTTTCCGTGCTACCGAGCTTGTGGCTTGAAGACGGGCTGTTATACACCCTCAGTGTTAACGGCGGAAGGTCCGCGGCGTTTAGTTTAGCCGCTGTCCGGACGCAGACGCTACCACCATCCTGATTAGTTCTGGCAAACGATGCTGCACGCCGCATCCGAAACCAGGCGACGGTTTGCAACGATGTAGCGAACCACGGTGCACGGGCGCGCAGGTCGCCTAGCAAAGCCAGATACGCATCCTCCCAAAGTCTCTCAGGTCCGAGACTTCGGTCGTGCCAATTGATCGTGAGAACGCCGCCGAATCTTGTTACATTCTCAATCAAGGGCAGCATGGCAGCTTTCGCCTGGTCGTTAGTTAAGTTCATGTATGACGGATAGAACAGCGCTGTGTCCATGATGTGCAGCGGGATTTCGAGCAAGTGATCGACCCTGGAGTGCTTGAAAACTTGAGTTGTGCCCGCCCGATATCCGATTGTTTCGTTATAGCCAACTGTTGAATCATAAGAGAAGCCGGCTTTCTCAAGAGTCGCTGGCGCCTGCGAATCGAAGTAAAGCCAGTGCATCCGGACACCTGTTTCAGCTGCTCCTGTGATTTTCTGAATCTCCTGCAATTCGTCACGGCCCCTGGAGCTGTCGCGCCATGCGTCGATGCCGTGAACAGAGATTTCACGGTTTGCCGAAAGCAGCTTCTTCAAGTCATCTCCGATATCCGCCAAAGCGTACCGCGAGGCGCGTTTTGCTCTTATTCGACCGTGAGGATCAATGCCGGCGCTCTCCTTTGTTGGGATCACAAAGAAGGTTGATGTGAGGTCTTTTTCCAACTCCAGATACCGGTCAACCTGGTTCCAAAAGTCTCTGACGACTCCAGCAAACACCAGAGGCAGAGAAAACGCCGCCTTCCAATTGGTGAGCACCTGTCGCAACGACCGTTTTCCATGACAAAGGTCGACTATCGAGCCGATGAACGCCCGGTAAAGAAAACCGAACATCGCGTGGTCGCACATGTGCTGGCGCACACGCGGATGATCAACGTCGTGGGTAAGAGAGACGATAAAACGATGGCCTGCGGGAACTGGAGGTATCTCGACGAGGGTGATGCCGTTGCTGATGATGAGTTCGCGCAGAAGCGAAATATGAAGTTCCAGTGTAGGTATGTCGGCGTGTTTTGCTGGCTGCCCTTTTGTTAAGAGTTGATCAACTTCTTCAAACAGGTCAAAGCCGAGACGGACCACGGACTGAGCGCCCGATGTCGTCGAGATTGCCGCGGCCGCGTTTGTTCCTTTGTGAAGGAGGACTTTGTTGTTGCCCTGATGATCAAAGAGAAGGCAGTTTCCATAGATCGGCATCCGCTCACCGCGAAAAGAAATAAACTCGTGTCCACGAACAGGCTGCGTTCTTATTCCGCGGGACCGCTCGAATACCTGCTGTTGAGAACCATAAAGCAGCAGTAGCCTGGCATCGTTTTCTGGGAGCAAGCTGTTTGAGCAGAGTAGAACATCGTAACGGGCTCCCGGGCGCCAGAACTCCCAGGGCGTCTTAAACAACTCAAAGAACTCGATCACAGCCGGGCGTTCGGCCCCATTAGTAACAACCCCGATCATTTCTGTGCAAAGATGGGCGATCGAACTCGCCTGGTAGATAATCCAAAAACGCTATCGGATCTTTTTACTCTTGTTCTTTGTTCTCTGGTACTCATTAGAACTGGTGTGTTGTAACAAAAGCACCAGGACGAGTAAGAGCGTGAGGCAGAAAATGTCCACGGTGTTAGAAGCGTCGCCTAAAAAAGCTCGCCGATAGAGTTCAACAAGGTGAGCCGCTCGCGGCTCCATGTGTGTGAAAGATAAATTGCCTGGCCGCGCTTTACGGTTTCGGCAACGTCAACCGGATGAGAATATGCGAATTCGATTTGTCGCGCGAGGTCATCGGCATCGCCGAGCTCGAAAAAGATCAGGTCCTTGTCGCCAAAATAGTCCTGTATACCGCGCGTTTTCGGAGCAATCACCGGCTTTGAGAGCGCGAGATATTCGAAGATGCGGGTGGGCGTATTGATCTCAGTAAAAATATTGCGGTGATTGGGGATAATCCCGAGGTCACAAGTCCCGATTGCCTCGACGATCTCGTTAACGCTGCACCGTCCGAGGTAATCGACATTTCGATCGAGCCCGCGTTGTTGCGCTGACTTCATCACTTCCTCGAAGAAGGCGGTTCGCGCGCCGCAAACCTTCAGTCGGACAGATGGGATTGTGTTTTTGACCTTCTCCAATGAGTCCAACGCAAGGTCAAAACCATTCCGGTGGACCAGCGAACCATGATAGAGAACTACAAATGGCTTCGCCCCATTGCCGTTCTTGCCGTTTCCATTGCGAGCGTTGGTGCGCGACAACCGGAAGACGTCGTCATCAGGTGAATTAATTACGACTTTGATTTTGCGGGGTTCACAACTCCGCGAAGAGTAGATCTTCTTGCATGCGAGATTTACTGTCAGGACGAGGTCCGCGAAGCGGATGCTCCACTTCTCCAGTCGCTTCAACATCGCTACGCTGAAGCTATCCTCGGGCAATTTGAAGATCGTCCGCATGAGCTCGGGCATTGGATCGTGCAGATCCAGGACAACTTTTGCACCGAGAAGCTTCGGCACCATTGCGCTGAAGACGAGAACGTCCGGCATGTTGTGCACATGGACGAAATCGTAACGACGCGTCAGCGATCTCCATGCAAGACGGAAGAAACAAGTTGAGACGAACGCCGCATACTGGGCAATGTACGCCAGCCTTCCGCCCCGACGGCGCTTCAACCCCACACGGGTAACATCGATATTCCCGTAAGTCTGATGCGCTGGATCGGAATCGTTATCGCGCAGACAGATAAGATCAATACTCACACCCTGGGCCGCCAACGCCTCAGCCGCTCTCCTGGGCCGCGGATCCGCAGGATAATGTGAGAACAGCAGGACCGCGGCGCGTCTTCCACGTAGCCGGCAAGCCTTCGCCGCGGCGAGCCTGTCATCCTGACAAATGCTCGCTGTCGAAGACTGAACCTTGATGACGTGTTTTGCTGCTTCCCTCGGAAGGGCATGCCAGTACTGACCCGAATATTTCGTTTTAACGTAAGCGAGGAATTCTCGGTATAACGCCGCGGGATAATCTGTAGCAGTCTGCCGGGAGCCGTTGAAGGACACATAGTCGGGATGGACAATTACAAGGGCCATGCCTCCATGCTCCGCGATCCAATCAAGTTTCCGCATCCAGATCTCTGGAGTAGTTTCGCCCAATACCAGGAAGAGAGTGGAATCCTGAGGAAGTGTATAAGGCAACTCAACGTAACCTTCTGAAGAAGAGTTACCCCCTGGGCGCGGAACCCAATACGGGAAGATGGTATGAGCACCTTCGGGCTGCGGCTCAAATGGATCAGTATCGAAGGTAGATGCGTCGTATTGTACGTTGAGATCGTGCAACCAATCAAGATTACGCAACATGAAACCCGACCTGAATCCTGACGCCCCCCACTCGCGCGCGTAGTGGTTGATTCTCGCCGCGCGTCTTTTGAAGTTGGAATACGAGGTAAACAGCCGGCCATCATGTCTAAGATCGTGTATACCAATCTCGAATCCTTTGGCGGTGAGTTCCTCCCTTAGCTCTGTTGGAACC
>JBKPRQ010000161.1:0-8724 GCA_046734635.1 Verrucomicrobiota bacterium | reverse complement strand
CGACAACTCCTTTGTTTGATCGTAGGTCACCGCGGTATTTAGCGGCACATAAACCTGCAGTCCTTTCGATCCGCTCGTTTTTGCGAACGATTTAAGTTTCATTTTACCTAACAAATCGCGAAGCCACAGCCCGACCTGGCAGCATTGGACGATGTCGGCCGGCGCCCCGGGGTCGAGATCGAACACCATCATGGTGGGACGGTCGAGATCGTTCTTACGAGAAAGGGAGGTGTGCAGCTCGAGGTCAGCAAGATTTGCCGCCCACACAAGCGTCGGCAAATCGTTAGCGAGGCAATAATGCATTGTACGCTGGTTACCCTCGCTCCACACCTTTGCCGTCTGCACCCACTTGGGTCGATGCGACGGGCAATTCTTTTCGTAGAAAAATTGGCCGTCCACACCGTCGGGGTACCGTTTCATAGTGAGCGGGCGATCCTTTAGATGCGGTAAAAGAACCGGCGCGATGCGGATGAAGTAGTCGATCACCTGCCCTTTCGCGAATCCCACTTTGGGATAAAGAACCTTGTCGAGATTCGATACCTGAATCTTACGGCCTTCGACGACTAGCTCGGCTTTTTGGGGCATTGTTGAAAAGCAACGTTCAACGCTCAACCCGCCTTCGCAAGGCTACGGCGCGGCAGGCGCCCAACGTCCAATGCCGAATTGAGAAGGCGGTCATGCGAAGAAGCGCTCAGGCGGGAGCAGCGGCTGTGGTTTGCAAATGCGCGCGACGCAATGTTCCCAGCTTTCGTGGCCGCTCAGGATTTCAATTTCCACTCGCAAGAAATAAATGGGCACCTTCATTTCGCTCTCGGGCAAACGCGGCATGCGCACTGAATCTTTTTCAGTTGTGACAATCATCTCCAAATCGCGCCGGATGCAACGTTTGATGAAACTGATTAGCTCCGCTTCGGAATAGTAGTGGTGATCGATGTAACGCGTCGCCAGATCGACGTGCGCACCGAGCTTTTTCAAGGCGCCTTCAAAACTTTCGGGCGCAGCGATGGCGCTGATCGAACCGATGAACGCATCATGCAAACGCTCCAGGGGCACTTTTTCCCCGGTAAAGATATTCTGCAGGTAGAGCGGCTTATGGGCGCATTCGATGATCTCCGCGGTGCGATTGTAACGGCGAATCCGTTTCACGAGAGCGTCATTTGATTCGCCAGTGCTTTTCGTGATGAAGATGTAGCTGGCGCGTCTCAGATTTCGCGGGGCCTCGCGCAGCGTGCCGCGGGGAAGCAGAAATTCGTTGCCGAACGGCGCCTGGCGATCCACCAGGACGATGTCCAGCCGATGTTTTAGGTGGAGATATTGCAAGCCGTCATCGAGCAGGAGCGTATCGACTTTCCACTTGTCGATGGCAACCAGACCACTTTTTACGCGGTCCTTGTCCACGAGGACGATAACGTTCTTCAAGTTGTGTGCCAGCATGTACGGCTCATCTCCGGCCGTACGCGAATCCAGCAAGAGCGATGTTCCATCGGAGACAATGCGTGGCGGATCGGGATTCCTGTCAAAGAGGCGGCTTAGCAAGCTTCGCCTGCGCGGCATGCTTTTGTAACCACGACTTAAGATCGCCACCCGACGCCCGCCTGTCTGCAGCGCGCGAGCAATCTTTTCCACAATTGGCGTCTTGCCGGTGCCTCCAACAGTCAGATTGCCCACGCTGATGACGAGAACGCCAAGGGCGCGTTCGCGAAAAAATCGTTTACGATAAAAATAAAGCCGAAGTTGCACGAGGCGATCGTAAGCAAACGAGAGCGCGTAGAGGATGGTCCGCAAAATCGAGGCGCGAACTCCATGACGACGTTCCAGCACAACGTCGATTCCAAACTGTTCCAGATTTTCAAGCCGCCGGCCCATGGTAAAGGTGATTAGTGGTTAGTAATCTGTGATCGAATAACCTGCGCGCCTCGGTTATCCGCGCGCGTGATGATTGTATGCGACAACGACGACGCGGCAGCACGCTTCATGGCCGCAGCAACTCGATCTGGCTGCTGCAACGTGATGGCGCAGACTGTCGAGCCGCTGCCGCTAAGAAAAGCGCCAAGCGCACCTGCCTTTTCGGCATCAGCGATGACGACCGGAAGAAACGACATCAGTTTTGCGCGAAAAGGTTGATGAATGTAGTCGACGAACGCGCCCCGAAGTTTTTCGTACTCTTTCGAAGCGAAAGCAGCAGTGATCGTGCACGCGTTTGCACAATTCTCGACCGCTGTCAGGCGCGAAATCTTGGAAGGCAAAATCCGTCTAGCCTGCGAGGTTTTGATTTCGAACCCAGGAATCAAGAGAACGAAATAGAGGCGCGGTGAAACCTCGAAGCGTTGCATGGTTGGCTCGGCGCGTTGCGGTCGCCCCGGCGACACGCCGCAGCGCGTCCCTACCACTGTAAAACCGCCGAAGCTCGACGGGGCGGCGTTGTCAGGATGCCCTTCCAAGTCGGCGCACAATTGAAAAATCGCCGCTTCGTCGAGCGGATCACCACTCAGCCGATTGAGCGAATACAAAATACCGAGACGAATGGTCGCGCTGCTGCCAAGGCCGCGCGACCGAGGAATTTTTTCTACCGTTGAAAAGGAAAACGGAAACGCACGGCAACCAGCCTGTTTAAAAAACCGCCTGGCTGCCTGTAAAACGATTGGCGGATAAGGTTGGTCCGACACTCGAGCGCGAGTAACTGTTGCGCTGTTATAAATGCGCAGGGCGACACCAAGACAATCGAAGCCAGGACCGAGGTTCGAGGTGCTCGCCGGAACGCGAACGGTAACTTGCTGCATTCGGAGACGGAGTGTAGCGACGCCACGCTTCAGCGGCAACCGATCCGTTAAGTCATTCCGAATCGAAAGTATGTCCGTAGATACGGCCGACGAGAATGAGTTTTGGCTGGATTGATGCAAGCTTGTTTCGCGACTTTCAAGCCGAGGGAACGGACGCGCACCGGCTCTGCACAATGGAGGATGGCTGGGTGGAACGCTTCGGAGGCGACATCCTCATCTCGTTCAAGGGAGTCCTGGTTCGAGAGCGACTCATTCAGGAATTGAAGGAGTGGGCCAACGATATCCCTTTCAAGTTCGAACGCATTTTCGCCCGATTCGTTCCTCGTAAAAGCGAACAACGCGACCCGCCTCGTCTCATTTATGGGAACCCGGCGGAAAGTCTACAAACGATCGCTACTGAGCGATGTTTGAAATTTGGAATCGACTTTGGGGCAGGTTTTTCGGCGGGCCTGTTTCCCGATCAAAGAGAAAATCGCAGTTTTGTTCGTCATATCGCGCCCAAAAGGCTATTAAACTGCTTTGCCTATACGTGCTCGTTTTCTGTAAGCGGGGCCTACGTTGGAGCAACAACCCTCAACATCGATCTTTCCAGGAAATCTCTGGCACGCGGCCGCGAGAATTTTATGCTCAACAACCTTCCCACGATCACACATCGGTTCATCGCCGACGATGTAATGGCGGTGTTGCCGAGGTTGGCGCGCAAGGGCGAGAAATTCGATGTCGTCATTCTCGATCCCCCAACCTTTTCGCGTTCGCCCGGAGGAAAAACCTTTCACGTCGAAAATGATTTCGAAAAATTACTTGTTGATTCCCTCGAACTGACAGAGCGAAACAGCCATGTTCTTGTCTCGACTAATTGTTCCACATTGCGCGAGCATGCGCTGGAAGTCATGGCTCGTTACGGCCTCAAGGCAGCGCGGCGCGCGGGCACGTTTCATCGATCCCCTCGCTTGCCTGATTTCCCGCCGGGCACAGGGGCAAGCTCGATTTGGCTGACATTGCGTTGACAGCTCGATGCGCGCAGGACAGCATCAGAATCCGAATCATTAAACGAAATGGACCGCTCATCTGCTGAAGTTGCTGCCGAATTTCCGGAACGAGGACTGCATTGGGTCAAGGAACAAGTCGAGACGGCTCTCAGTGAGACTGAGGAGTACGTCCGTGGCAAGCCGGCACAGTCACTTTTCTGCGCGTTTGTGGTCGGTTACGTACTGAATCGATTGCCACTGGGTCGAATCCTGAGCGGCCTCTTGCGTCTGCTCGTCGTGGCCCTAAAACCCGCGATTCTGATCTACGGTGCTGCCAAGCTCTATCAGGCGGCCCAGGAAGAAGAATGAGGTTGCAGAGGCGCTCCCCGCGGCGAGCGCTCGCCCGTCTTCCGCATTCGCCGCGGCGAATGCCGCTACACTACCCGTCAAGCGTGAACCCGATTTTGACCGTTACCTGCCAATGACCGACTTTGCCGCTTTCCACGTCTCCGCGGGTCTCGGTCACCTCAAACCAACGCATGTTGCGAACGGTTTTCTCAGCACGCGCGAGTGCATTTTTTATTGCGTCCTCAAATCCCTTCGGCGAGGAGCCAACAACCTCAATCTTCTTGTAAACATGATCAGACATGCGCTCATTATTTCCTAACGAAACGATCGAACACAACAAAAAGCCGAACTTTAGACAAGGTGAGTGCTCTGAGTCGATCGGGATGCCGCGGCTCGCCGACCTGGCACCCCTATCAAATTTGCTTTACAAACACGTCGTAATTTCGGCAGCCTCGCTGCGTGGAGAAATTGCTGGCGATCTCGGTATCCCTGCTGACTGCTCTGTCCTGCCTTCGCGCTCAGGACCAGGACCGCAAGCTCGTCGATCGTCTGCTCAGGCCAGACACGAGCCTGCAAAGTAGCGAGCAGAAGAAAAAATTCATCGCTGATGGCACATCAGTAAATAAAAAAGCAAACGTCGGTACCTTTTACGTCCAGAAAAAATCCAAATCGAAAACGTTTTCGGGAACACGTGAACTCTCGACACAGCAATTCAATTCCCGGACTTTTCACGGCAGTCGCAGCGCGCCCGAGAATTTTTCACAGCAGGCAACGGGAAATTCTCGACGTCCCTATCCAACTCAATCGGCCCGCGGCCCGCGCGATGCCTCTCAATCCGACAAGAAGGTGGCCAGCCGCGGTTACGCTGGAAACCGGCCTTTTTTGGATCAGGGTAAAAGCCAAAAATCGCTCAACCAGCAAAACGCGCCGATGACGATCGACCAGGTGCGCGAGCTGCTGAATAAAAACAAGTAGCACGCGGGGCGGGCGCGCTATTGTTGTTTCATGCAACCGGATGAAGCCCTTGCGTTGTTAAGGCAAGGCGCTGCACAAATCGTTAACGAGGATGAATTGCGTGAAAAGCTCGCGCTGGGCCGGCCGCTGCGGGTGAAATTAGGCGTCGATCCGACCACGTCGGATATTCATCTTGGACACACGATTGTTCTGCGAAAGCTGCGGCAGTTTCAAGATCTGGGACATCAGGCAATCCTGATCATCGGCGATTTCACGGGAATGATCGGTGACCCGAGTGGCCGCTCGGTAACGCGACCACAATTGACCCACGATGAAGTGCAGGCGAATGCGGCAACCTACCGCGAGCAGGCTTTTACTATTCTTGATTCAGCGCGGACAGAAATTGTTTGCAACGGCGATTGGTTTCGAGCCATGTCGTTCGAAGACGTGATTCGGCTTAACAGCCGCGTGACTCTGCAGCAAATGTTGCAGCGCGAAGATTTCAAGACGCGGCTCGATAATCAGCAATCGATTCGCGCCCACGAAATTCAATACCCCATCATGCAGGGTTGGGATTCAGTCATGGTAAAAGCTGACGTTGAACTGGGAGGGACGGACCAGCTCTTTAACATTCTAGTCGGACGCGATTTCCAAAAAGAGGAAGGCGTGCCGCAACAGGTGGTTTTTCTCCTGCCCATTCTCGAGGGGCTGGATGGCTCCAAGAAAATGAGTAAGAGCCTCGGCAATTTTGTCGCAGTCAAAGAACCGCCCTCTGAGATGTTCGGAAAACTGATGAGCATCTCGGACGATCTGATGATGCGTTATTATGAATTGCTGCTTGGACGCACTTCGCCGAGTGAGATGCACCCGCTGGAAGCCAAGAAGCAGCTCGCGTTGGAGATCGTTCAGACGTATCACTCGCCTGCTGTTGCTCGAAAAACGCTCGATGAGTGGAATACTCGGTTTAGCAAGCGCGATTTAGAACACGCCGATCTCCCGGCGTTTTCTGCGACCTCCCAGCAGGGGGTTGCAGCCGTAGCGCTTGTCTCGAATGTTTATCGCGCCGTATTCGATCTTGAAAAATCGCATAGCGAAGTCTCGCGACTGATCAAGCAGGGCAGTGTTGAAATCGACGGAGCGAAGATTCGCGATCCAAAGGCCACAATCACACTTAGACCAGGACAGACTCTTCGCCTCGATAGGAAACACGCGGTCCGAGTACGCTAACCCGATTGGCGGACGCCGCGCACCGCCAACACCGCTTCACGGTTGATCCGACGTTCGTTTTTCAGGCGGTAACCGGTTGGAACATCGGCAGAACGCGCGCATGATCCAAGTAACTGGCAGCGATGCCTTCGAAGTGCGCGCGTATACTGCGCAATTCGGCGGTCACAAAACCATCCACGAAATGCAGGCGGCGATCCAGCCAGGCAAAAAGCTTGTTCTTAATCTCATAGTGAACCGCCAGCGTGACTTCGGTGCAATGCGGCCGAATCTCCGCGAAATCAACAATCCCTACCAGCGCAATATTTCCACCTACCGACTCGAACGCGTACTGGTCGGACGATTCACTGTCGACCGACAGCAGGACTGTATGGGCTTCAAAGCCCAGAGGGCCTCGGAAGCTGAAATCGACTGTCTTGGATGAAGTCACCGTTGCGCGTGTGACCATCAGGAACTGCCGCCGATACGACTGAATGCTAGCCAGACGAGCTTTGCACTCTGCAACCGGCTGACTCATGTGTAGGGTTTTTTGTAAGAGCATAAGAATAAGCGTTGTTTTCGCATAAAGAGAGCAACAGCGATGCCATTCTTATTCTCTATGGGAACAAGCTGTCGGGATCCCGGAAGTGTGTTCGTTTTTTTTACACACCTGTATCGACGCGACACGCTAGTAGTCGATCGCCGAATCAAGCATAAGTCGCCAGTCAGCGGGGAGTTCGGTAAGGCTTTCCCCTAGTCCGCCAAGCACTGGAACACCAAGAATTTGCCTGAGAATATCTGCATTGGTCAGGGCGGCTATGTCGCCGGTTTCTTGAGCGTTATTCAACACAAGTCCGACACAGCGGAGCCCGTGTCCTGCGACACTTTCCACAGTGAGGACCGAGTGATTCAGGCAGCCGAGGCGATTGTATGCAACGGCCAGGACCGGCAGCTTCATCGCAGCGGCCAGGTCGCTGACGAAATAACTGCCTTGAATCGGCACCATCCAGCCGCCTGTCCCTTCCACAATGACCCGTTCGACCCGGCTTTGAAGAGAATGAAAAGCAGCCAGAATACGATCGATATCAATATTCACTTTTTCCATCAGGCTACCTACCATGGGGGCGGCAGGCGTTTTCAACCAAACTGGATTAACGTCGTCGATTGTCAGGCCGTCACTCCCAGCCGCCAGCAGGAACTCTGCATCTCGACGGTCTCCGCAACAGATCGGTTTCATCCCTGCACATGACGTGCCCGATGCCCGCAGCAAATGCAAAAGCCGGGCGGCGGTATAAGTCTTGCCTACGCCCGTGTCCGTCCCGGTGATGAACAGACTCACGCGACCTGCTTCACGCGTTCTGATTTATCGATCGCTCGATTCGCGTTAATCGTTTGCACCATTGACCGGAAGATCTTCGCACCGTCCATGCTGCCAAGTCGCGCGTCCGAGGCACGGTCAGGGTGCGGCATGAGTCCGAATACGTTTCGCTCGCGATTGCAGATACCAGCGATGTTTTCAATCGAACCATTCGGATTCGCTTCCGGAGTGACGCGGCCATGACTATCCACATAGCGCAAAATCACTTGATGATTTGCGTTCAGCTCACGCAACGTCGCTTCGTCCGCGAAGAAACAACCTTCGCCGTGCGCGATAGGCAGTCGGAGAACGGTGCCCTTTGGGCAACCGCGGGTGAATGGTGAGACATCGACTTCGACACGAGTGATGACCATGTCGCAGACGAAACGCAGCGAGCGATTGCGAACCAGCGCACCTGGCAACAAGCCGGCTTCGCATAAAACCTGAAACCCGTTACACGTCCCGAGGACGAGTTTCCCAGCACGCGCATCATCAATAACGGGCTTCATGATCGGAGAAAAACGCGCAATGGCGCCGCAACGCAGATAATCGCCGTACGCAAAGCCACCGGGCAGCACGATTGCATCAAAATCGTCCAGCGAGGTTTCCTTGTGCCAGACGTATTCTGCGTGCAATCCATCGAGTCCATTAATTGCTGCAACACAATCCTGATCGCAATTTGAACCGGGGAACTGAATAACGGCGAATTTCATTGTCAATTCAGTGCGCGGCGGCGCGCTGCTCTGCGTGATAGTCATTCACAACCAGGCAGGCATGAATAACGCCCGGGATCCAACCGAGCAAAGTTAAAAGAAGGCTGAGAAAAAAACTGGCGATGCGCCCCGTTAACAGCACGGCAAGGGGCGGCAATACAATGCAGAAAAAATATCGCAGTGCTTTCATTTCGACCTCTTCGCCTTTGGCTTCTTTAGCTGAGCGTTGGACGTTTTCTTTTGGTCTCCGACACCACCTCTGTGCAACTCGTAGTCTTCAATTACCGGATTCGAAAGCAAATCGCGACAGAGACCGCGTAATCGCGTTTCAAGATCGCCATTTTGCCCATCTATATCGATCTCCATGTATTTCCCGATTCTCACACTGCGAACTTCTGGCA
>JBKPRQ010000160.1:0-14400 GCA_046734635.1 Verrucomicrobiota bacterium | reverse complement strand
GGCTGTCAGTCCGAAATCGGCGTTGCTTCGGCAATGTCGGCTGCATTCATTGCTTCGGCGCTGGACGCCTCGCCTATCGTGACGGAGAACGCGGCTGAATCCGCCCTCGAGCATCATCTCGGCATGACCTGCGATCCGGTTGCCGGCTACGTGCAGGTCCCGTGCATCGAACGTTGCGCGTTCGGCGCAGTGAAGGCATGGACCGCCTATATGATTGCGACGAACGAGATCGCATCTCGGCATCGCGTTGACCTGGACACGACGATCAAAACACTCGCCGATACCGGCAAGGACATGAGCACAAAGTATAAGGAAACGAGTGAAGCGGGTTTGGCTCAGAACCTTGTGCTTTGCTGAACTAGAAACTCGAGGTCGAATTCACGTGAGCAAAATGGCAACAGAGGTCCCGCCGAAACCGACGAAGTCATCGGCGAAGAAAAAAACTGCAGCTGCGGAACCAGATACCAAAGAAGCCTGGCGCGGGTTTAAGCCTGGCTTGTGGCAACGCGATATTAATGTGCGCTGGTTTCTGCAACAGAATTACACGCCTTATGATGGCGATGCCTCATTCCTTGCGCCCGCTACCGAACGCACAAAGCGCATTTGGAAGAAACTCGAAGATCTGTTCGTCGAGGAACGCAAGAAAAGCGTACTCGACGTGTCGCTAATCCCGAGCTCGATCACTGCGCACGCGCCGGGTTACATCGACAAAGAAAATGAAGTCATTGTAGGACTTCAGACGGATGCGCCCTTGAAGCGCGCGATCATGCCGAACGGCGGGTGGCGAATGGTGCTGACCTCTCTCAAAACCTACGGATATGAAGCGCCCCAGTCGGTGGTAGACACCTTTAGCAAGTATCGGAAGACGCATAACGATGGCGTGTTCGATGCCTACACCGCGGACATCCGAGCCTGTCGTAGCTCCCATATTCTGACCGGGCTGCCCGACTCGTACGGACGCGGACGCATTATCGGAGATTATCGACGTGTGCCGCTCTATGGCGTGACGCGTTTGATTAAAGAAAAGGAAGCGGAGAAAGCTGCGCTTGATAAGGAGATGTCAACGGAAAGCATCATTCGCGACCGGGAGGAATTGAGCGAACAGATCCGCGCACTAAAGGAATTGCAGGAGATGGCGAAGAATTACGGCTTCGACATCGCCGGTCCCGCCCGGAACGCAAAGGAAGCGGTACAATGGCTCTATTTTGCTTATCTCGCCGCGGTAAAAGAACAGAACGGCGCGGCCATGTCGTTAGGCCGAGTCTCGACATTTTTAGATGTTTATTTTGAGCGCGATCTCAAGGAAGGCACTCTGACTGAATCGCAGGCACAGGAAATCATCGATGATTTTGTGATTAAACTCCGCATCGTTCGTTTTCTACGAACGCCCGAATACGATGAGCTTTTCGCGGGCGATCCAACATGGGTGACGGAATCAATCGCAGGAATGGGCGACGATGGACGACCGCTGGTGACGAAAACCAGCTTCCGCTTTTTGCACACGCTCTACAATCTTGGACCCGCGCCTGAACCGAATCTTACGATTTGGTATTCGCCGCGGCTGCCGGATAATTTCCGGAAATTCGCCGCGAAGGTCGCAATCGATACGAGTGCGCTGCAGTTCGAGAGTGACTCGCTCATGCGCGGAGCCTGGGGCGACGATGGTGCCATTGCCTGCTGCGTTTCGCCAATGCTTATGGGAAAGCAGATGCAGTTCTTCGGCGCGCGCGCGAACCTCGCCAAATGCCTTCTCTACGCGATTAACGGCGGACGCGACGAACTCAGCGGCAAGCAGGTCGGGCCCAAGTTTGAGCCAGTTCAAGGCGATTATCTCGAATTCGACGATGTGGCCGGCAAGTTTGAGCGGATGATGGACTGGCTCGCGGAAGTGTATGTCAATGCGATGAATGTCATCCATTACATGCACGATAAATACTCCTACGAACGCATTGAGATGGCGCTGCACGACTACGCGCCCGTGCGCACGATGGCCTTCGGCATTGCAGGGTTGTCAGTCGTTGCGGACAGCTTGTCGGCTATGCGTTATGCGCGTGTGAAAGTAATTCGGGAGGAAACCGGACTGATTGTCGACTACCAAACGGAAGGCGAGTTTCCGATGTTTGGTAATAATGACAACCGAGTGGATCAACTTGCCGCGACCGTTGTGTCCATGTTCATGAACAAGCTGCGAAAGCATCCGACGTATCGCAATGCGATTCATACGCAATCGGTTTTGACCATCACTTCAAACGTCGTTTACGGTAAAGGCACTGGAAACACGCCTGATGGACGCCGCAAAGGCGAGCCGTTTGGACCCGGAGCGAATCCGATGCATGGCCGGGACTCGCATGGCATCATGGCTTCCGCCGCGTCAGTCTCGAAGATTCCGTATCGCGATGCTGCGGACGGAATTTCCCTCACGACAACAATGGTGCCCGAGGGGTTGGGCCGCACTTCGGATGACCAGGTTAACAATCTCGTCGGTGTGTTGGACGCGTTCTTTGGTGCGAGTGGCTATCACATGAACGTGAATGTCCTCAATCGCGCAATGTTGCTCGACGCGGTGGATCACCCCGAGAAATATCCGTCCCTCACCATTCGCGTTTCTGGTTACGCAGTGAATTTTGTGCGGCTGACTCGCGAGCAGCAGATGGACGTAATCAATCGAACGTTCCACGGCGCGGCGTAATTAATTAAATATGAAGCTGGAAACGATGGAGCCTGTAGCTCCGCCGATTGGCAGCCCTTTTGATCTGCGCGTATCGGTGAGCGAAAAAGTCGATGAGACCGACATTCGGTCTGCGATGGACAGCGGGGAATGGGGTTTCATCCATTCATTTACGACCGGCTCGGCTGTCGATGGTCCGGGCGTGCGGATCGTTGGCTGGTTAAGTGGTTGTCAGTTTCGCTGTGTCTTCTGCCACAACCCGGATACGTGGAAGGTGACGAACGGTACACCAGTCCGCTTATCGCGCGCGGTGGAAGTTGTAAGTCAGTATCGCCAGGGTCTTCGCACGATGAAGGGCGGCCTAACGATTAGTGGGGGTGAGCCGCTGCTCCAGTATCGATTTCTTTCAAAATTGTTTCCAGCGATACACGAACGTGGAATCCATACGACGCTCGAAACGAATGGCTTTTTAGGCGCACGGCTAACGGACGATGATCTCTCGTCAATCGACCTGGTAATGCTCGGACTGAAAGCAATAGAACCTGAGTTACACCGCCGGTTAACTGGAATGGACACCAAGCCTGTGCACGAATTCGCGCACCGGCTAGCCGCGCGAAAACATCCGGTTTGGATTCGCTTCGTGATTGTGCCTGGCTGGACGGACAACATGCAAGAGGTGGACCGCATGGCCGAGTTCGCCGCCAGTTTGGGCAACGTCGAACGTGTCGATGTGTTGCCTTTCCATCAAATGGGCCGGTTTAAATGGGAGAAACTCGGGATGGATTACAAGATGCGCGATGCTCAACCGCCATCCCGCGAAACCGTGAACGAAGTCCTTTCACATTTTCGCGCGGCCGGATTGAACGCAGTTTGAGATCGAGATCCGCGACGTGAGTTCAAAACTTCCAGTCGCGGCGATCGGGGCATGGCTGCTAGTCGCCCTCTACTATTTTTATCAATACGCCTTGCGCTCTGCGCCCAGCGTCATGATGCCGCAGCTGACCGGGGCATTTGGAGTGAATGCGCTCGGAGTCTCTGCCATCGTTGGGATGTTTTACTACGGATATTCGCCGTTCAGTCTCGTGGCCGGCACTTCCATGGATCGTTTTGGCGCGAAGCGAGTCATTCCGATCGGCGCGGCGGTTGTTGGTATCGGTGCGCTTTTGTTCGGTACAGGCAACGCGACCCTTGCTAACATCGGACGATTTTTGCAGGGCGCAGGCGGTGCGTTCGCGCTCATCGGGGCGGTTTATCTGATCACAAAGAATTTTCCAGCGTCAGTCGGCGCGTCACTGATCGGCGCCACACAAATGTTCGGAATGGCTGGAGGCTCAGCCGGCCAATTTCTGGTTGGGCCAATCATTAAGAACGGAACTTCTTGGGACCGATTCTGGATCTACGCCGGCTGCATCGGCGTGGTTATCAGCGTAGTGCTGTTGATTCTGCTGCCGAAAGAAACGTCAAAGACAACCACGAGCGGATCGGGCGCTTTCGCCGCATTGCTTCGTTCGTTAGGCAAAGTTTTTCGCAATCCTCAATCCTATCTCTGCGGCTTCATTTCGGGACTGCTCTTCATTCCTACTACTATTCTCGGCATGACATGGGGCGTACGGTTTCTGCAGGAGGCGCGCGGGCGCGAGTACGACGCGGCGGTTGTCCTCGCTGCGACGATACCCTTAGGCTGGATGATTGGGTGTCCGTTGCTCGGCTTTATTTCTGATCGGCTCGGCCGCCGGAAGCCAGTAATCTTGGGTGGTACCATTATGCTGTTGGCTGTCGTGAGCTGGGTTTTGTTCGGCAATCCGGAGATTCTTCGCGGTCATTCCGTTGGAATTCTGATGGGAATCGCATCCGGTGCGGCCATGCTGCCATACACAGTCATCAAGGAAGCGAATCCGCCCGAGCTAGGTGGCACAGCGACGGGAGTTATCAACTTCCTTAATTTCACTTTTAGCGCGTTGCTCGGGCCGGTGTTTGGAGCGCGATTGCTCCAGATGCCCGAAGGTGACACCAACCTTGCCCTGGCTCACTACCAGGCCGGTTTCAAACCATTGCTCTACGGGATCATCGTGGCGCTGATTTTAACTTTTTTCCTAAAAGAGACCGGGCCGGCGACGCGGAAAACATGAATGCGAGGTTCTCCTCTTTCGAGCGGCAGGATTCTGTCTTGAATGAACCTCTTTCTGTTGTAATGACACTGCGCCTTTTTATTACGTTATGAAATTGCTCACCACTCTTGCTATTTGCACCGGGCTCTTGACCGCATCTCAGGCGGCGATGGAGAAGCCGTCATTCCATACAAAAGGGACACCCACCGGTAAGCCGACGGGGACGCTTAAGCCCGGCGAGTACTGGTGGCATCCCGAAATTTCTCCTGAGGGGCCTCTCATGATCCTGGTTAGTATCCCGGAGCAGATGTTGCATGTATATCGCAACGGCATTCTGATCGGTCGCTCAACCGTGAGCACTGGTTCCAAAGGCCACGATACACCCGGTGGCGTATTCACGATTTTGGAGAAGCGGCAATCGCATCGGTCGAAGAAATACAACAACGCTCCGATGCCTAACATGCAGCGGCTCACCTGGACTGGTATCGCGATGCATTCCGGCCAACTCCCGGGCTACGCCGCCAGTCACGGCTGTATTCGGCTTCCGTATGATTTCTCGCAATTGCTGTTTGCCACGACCTCCCGCGGCGGAACTGTGGTGGTTGGCGATGGTAAAACGCCAACCCCGCATCTGGCCTCCAATCCGGGTCTGCTGCTGGCCCCGAAGGATTTTTCCCCGGAAATGCTGCGGCCCCTCGAGCGCGACGACTACGACTGGCATCCTGAGCGAAGCCCGGAGGGGCCGATCACAATTGTGCTCAGCTCAGCCGATCACGCCATGTATGTCTATCGCAATGGTAATCCGATTGGACGAGCAGCGGTTGATATCACCGCCCGTGGTGTAACCGGCCGTAATAATCTCGGTAACCACGTATTTACGATGCTCGAAGGAACCACTGGAAAGCCTAGCCGATTCACTCCTAAACACGAAGAGGCGCGATGGATGCGGGTAACCAGCGAGGGACGTCCTGTCGATGCCGAGACTTTGGCGTCGAGATTGCGCTTCAGTCCGGATTTCGCTGACAAGCTCGCTAATGAAATGAAACCGGGCACAACCGTTATCGTCACTGATAATCCCGTGGTCCGGAACCCCAAATCTGATTCCACATTTTTTGCAGCCAACTGATGCCCACTCGTAGAGATATGCGAACCAACGCTAGCTAATCTTTCGCCAGGACATCGCGATTATCACGGGACAGTAATTGTTGTATCCGCAGCGCTAGCCACCAAGGCTTGCGTTCTCAAGGCTTCCAGTCGACTGCGTGCTCTGCGAGATAGGCGTCTACGGCGCTGCCTATGGTCGGATAGAAGTCGGCGGCGCCGAAGCGTTCGAATAGTTCGAAACGTTTCAGTTTGTCCTTAACTGGATCCTTCATCTCGGCGAACCGCAGCTCGATGCCGGATTCGGTGAGGCTGTGCTCGAGCTCGGCAAGCATGTCAGCCGAAGTCACGTCGATGCTGGTGACCGGCTCAGCCGTGATGATGATTCGCCGCACCGAAATCGGCGATTCCGCAATGGCCTGAAGCACGCGCTGATGGAAGAGCTCGGCGTTCGCGAAGAACAGAGGTGCGTCCCAACGAAACAGCACGAGGCCGGGAATGCGGCGCGCACCGGGATAGCGCTTGATGTCGTGGTAGCCCCGAATACCATCCACCCGGCCGAGCACTGCGTAGTGTGGTCGCCAGCCATCCCACAGGAACTCGATAACGGCGATGACGATCGCGATGCCAATTCCTGGAATCACTCCGAAAACGGCGACGCCGAGAAAGCAGACAATCGACAGCCAGAATTCCCATTGTTGAATGCGGAAGATCCGACGCAGGTCTGCGAATTGGAACAAACCGATGGCCGCGGCAATCACGACCGCAGCCAACGCGCTGCTGGGTAGATCCTTCAGCAGCTTAGGTGCGCACACCAGCAGCACTCCGACTGCAACGGCGCCGACCACTCCGGTAAGTTGTGTCTTTGCGCCGGCCGCTTCTGCGACCGGGGTGCGTGACGAGCTGCTGCTGATCGGGAATCCTTGAAAAAACCCTGCAGCGAGATTGGCAGCGCCCAAGCCGATCATTTCCTGATTCGGATCGACCGGAGTGCGTGTCTTAGCGGCGTACGTCCGCGACAAAACGCTCGTGTCAGCGAACGCAACCATGGCGACTGCACAGCCACCTATAATGACATCGACGAGGTGAGAATAATTAATCGTCGGCAAGGCAAACGATGGCAATCCTTGTGGCAGCGGACCGAGAACCTTGACGCCGGCCGTAGCGTCGAGGTTCAATGCACCGACCACAATAGTCGCGGCGACGACCGCGAGCAGAAGCCCTGGGATTCGCTTGTAGGGCTTGAGCAAAAGGATCATTGCAAGCGTGCCGGCACCGACGGCGAATGACGTCCAGTTCGTCTTTCCTCCGAGAATGCCTTCGGTGATACGCGCGAGGTCGCGCAATGGACCCGCGCCATCGATCGAGAACCCAAAGAGCTTCGGGAGCTGACTGATCAACACGGTGAGCGCGATGCCGTTCATGTAACCGTAGCGGATCGGCTTGGAAAGTAGCTCCGTGACGAATCCCAGGCGCAACACACCTATTAACACGCACACCAGTCCAGAAATCACCGCCATCATGCTTGCGAGCGCCACAGCACGCATCGCGTCGCCAGCCGAGAGTGGAAGCACGACCGCAAGGATCACCGGAGCCAGTGAGGAATCTGGTCCAAGCACAAGAATACGGCTGGGACCAAAGAGCGCATACGCAAGCAAGGGCACGATCGTCGCATACAGTCCATAGATTCCGGGAACCCCGGAAGCCAGCGCATAGGCAATACCTACAGGCACGAGCATCGTAGTCAGCACCAGCCCGGCCATCAGATCGTGCGCCAACCAGGCGGGTTGGTAATTCCGCGCGATCTGCAACCCCGGCAACCAACGCTTCCAGCGCATCGCTATTCGATGTCGATCTCGCGGACCCGCTTTTGCTGGCGAATAATCTCAACCTGATTCCGTAATTTGTCCGCGAGTCCAACGCTGGACGGCACAGCTTCGATGAAAACAAATGGCGAGGATGCGTCCGACGTATTCATCTGCACATTCTCAACGCCCACCATTCGGGAAAGAAACGGCTGGCGCGTTTCGATATCCTTCACTCGATACAATTCCAGGGTCTCGGTGACTTTGCTGAAGATACCGGATGTGATTTTCAAGCGCTGAGTCGTAAGCTCGAAAATTTTGCACTTCGTTTGGAGATAACGCGTTACCCCGAAAAAGATTGGCACAATGAGCCAGCAAAAGAGACCGCACAAAAAATAAACGCCAAAATTTTTCCATTGCGACGATGTGCCGCGCCAGACGATCTCTTCTCTCATGCCTGAAGTTGCCTCGGCCACAGAAATCTTTTAACAAAGAGCCTCGATGACAGCAAGCTGGAAGGTGTTGCTGATTACGCTTTTCGTCTCAAAAGAAAATACGACAGTGGAATTCCGAGGACAGCCGCGACAAGGCTGATAAAAAAAATCTGAGGCGCGTATTTGATGAGAAGGAAAGGGGAATAGCTCTGGTAAAGAACAAAGCCTGGAAGATATCTGTGCCATGGCAGGAGGAGCACGAGCAACAGGCCAACAGTCGAGCAGATGAGCATCCCCAATGCGTTGTCAGCTCTCGTACGCCACCAATGAGCTCCGCTAAGAGCAAAGGATGTTAGCAATCCCAAGGAGAGGAGAACTCCAACCACACGACGGAACGTCGCACCACCGATGGTGGTAGAAAAGCGAAGAAGATCGTTTTCAAGCGACTTCGAAATCGTCTCAACTTGATCCGCGGCTTCGCCCGTGACTGACACACGGCGCGAGTCGTCATCCAAATCAATCGTGACGGATGAGATCGGTTTGTCAGGTCGACGATAGCTGTACGAGAATCTGAAAAGCTCCCTTGGAAACGCAACACTGCTGGCGACAGAGAAGTGAGGTATCTCGATCTCGCGACCGCGGACGCCAAGCTTCACACTCTCCCTGGCACGCTCTTGTTCTGTCACGGGACCATTAGACGCGGCGATAAGTGCCTGAGTTTTGTGCAAAATAACATCGAGATCAGCTGCTGCTAACCTCACAGGAGGTAGATCAATGTTCTGTGAAAATTCCCCGCTCGTTGCAAATAGCGAAGTTGTCACGAAAGACAAGGATAAGCTGATAAGAACAGCTAAAACGCATTGTCGCATCTCCGTCCTAGAATGTAGCGCACAAGATATTTCCTTACGCTCTTCTTCTTTTGAGAAACCCGAGCGCCGCAAAGGCAATAGCCAGAACAATCAGGAATATCACCGGCTTCGGCAGTGTGCTCTTAGCTGTCTTGGGTGCAGGTGCCTGTCGCTGCGCAAACTCTATTGGAATCTTGAGTTGCGACACAGCCACTGTCTTGGGATCGAAACGCCATTGTGAATACGCTTGCAACGCAGCGCCATCAAGTTGTTGGTTTCCTGTGCTGGTAAGCATCCGCGCGCCGGTAACGTTGCCTGTCTGTTTATCAATAGTGACCAAAACAACGCCTTTCCCGGTGAGCCTCTGTTTTGCCCATTCGGCACGATACACTGGCTGCGGTGTGTAGATCGCTCTGGGCGGAGGCGGTTGTGCTAACGGACTTGCCGGCTGCGCGAATAGCGAGGAACCAGAGATGAGTGTAACAACAAGGAGGACAAGGGCCTCGCGCATCAAACGCGGCCATTTCCGCGCCCATGGGGCTGCGTTCGCGATCTCAATTACCGCAGCGGGCGAGGAAAACTCGGCCATTCGAGCAGTTGCTACGCGCGCCGCCATTGGCGGCGCGCGCAAAATTATTTCTCAGGCAACTGGCGTTACTTGAGTTGCAAATCAACGCCGCCGCCAGTCGCGTTGACAGCAACTCCTTGTTGCGTGGAGGAAACGCGGACTATCACACCGGCCTGATTTGACATGACGGTGCCAGTTTTCCCAGCGCCAAGCGTCACGCCCCGCGTCCCAGCACCACCGACGTCATAATGACCGTTGAAATCTTGAAGATGCTTCAGGTTGAAGACCTCGCCATATGCGGAAGAGCTGGTCGCCCCGACCCTGCCTACCGACAGTCCTTTTACTTTAACCGGATAATCTTTGCCTCGGTAAGTAAGCGTGCCTGACCCCCAGCTGACGCCAATTCCAAGAGCGAAGCCACCCGTACTCAGCCGCAACGTTGCGTCTGGCTTGGATCCATGATGATGAGTCGCCGCCTGTGTAAATCCTGTCGTCACGCCCAGGATTAATAGTAGAACTGTAATTTTTTTAACATTTTTCATAGTGTTTCTCCGTTAATTTGTTTTTGCCGCGCAATTAAAGCGTTTTATTGCTCGGTTTCTATTGGACTAAGGTCGTATATCCAAATGCGTAGTAATCAGTCAATAATATTCGTTTGACTGTATTTTTTCTGCGACTTTGCCTCACAAACCTCAAGAGGGAATTGCTGTTTAATCCGCCAATGCGTTTTAGCCGATAGCTTGCCATCACCACGGGAAATTTTATGAAAACAAAAGAGATTATCGAAGCAGCGCACGATCTCGCCAAGCCATTCAGGGTCACCAAAGGCAAGGATTTTCGTCTCAGGGATGTTGATCCGGACAACACACTTGAATTTACCAAGGAAGCTGACAAGCCCAGAGCGAAGGAAGTGCTGGCCATGGGTGTCGCGGCCCTGGCCGAATTGCAGGACAAACTCTATGCCCAGGACAAGTGGGCGGTGCTGTTGATCTTTCAGGCGATGGATGCAGCCGGTAAGGACGGAGCAATCAAACACGTCATGTCAGGCGTGAATCCACAAGGTTGTGAGGTGTATTCCTTCAAATCTCCCTCGAGCGAGGACCTCGACCACGATTATCTCTGGCGATGCATGAAAGATCTGCCGAACCGGGGACACATAGGAATTTTCAACCGCAGTTACTACGAAGAAGTGCTCGTCGTCCGCGTGCACCCCGAATTTCTGGCAAAACAAAAACTCCCGCCGAAGCTCGTAGACAAGCACATTTGGGAAGAACGTTTTGAAGACATTCGCAATTTCGAGCAATATCTGGCGAGAAACGGCGTGGTGGTACGGAAATTTTTTCTCCACGTTTCAAAGAAGGAACAGAAACAACGATTTCTCGATCGAATCGACGATCCGCAGAAAAATTGGAAGTTCTCATCCAATGACGCCAATGAGCGTGATTTCTGGGACGATTACATGCAAGCGTACGAAGAAATGATTCAAGAAACCGCCACAAAAGCCGCGCCATGGTATGTGGTGCCCGCAAACAACAAATGGTTTACCCGGGTTGTAGTTGCCGCGGCCGTGGTCGACACCCTGGCCGATCTCGATTTGGAGTATCCTGAGGTGGGCGAAGACAAACTCAAAGAGCTCGCCACAGCGAAAAAGAAGTTGCTTAGCAAGTAGGGCCGGTGGCGTGCTTCAATTGACGCGCCTTTTTTTCTATTGAAGGCACAGGCAAATAAGTCGGTTCGACGGCTCATTGCCCCGGCTGTAATGCTGATCTCGGCGCGGTCGCTATGCTGGGCCAATCCGCCTGATTATCTCGCGGCGAGCCGTGAATTGCCTGATAACGTCGGCGAGCTGCCATCCCCGTTAGAAGAAGTGATCGTGCGGCCTCCGGGCTGGCAATTGGGCACAGGCATGACTGAGCCTTTCTTTCGTGACTTGATTTTCAGCCTTCAGCCGCGCTCCTTTTACAGACATCTGGACGATGGCGAAGGTTTGCATGAAGCGTTTGCAACCGGCGGTTCGATTTCATTCATCACCGGTTGGTGGCGGGACACTCTGCAACTTGGAATTGTCGGTTACACGAGTCAGCCGGTAGCAACACATGATGCCGGGGACACGAATCTCCTGCGTCCGAATGGTGATGGTCTTTCCGTTCTCGGACAAGCCTGGGCAAAAGTGAAAACCGGTCCGGCCACAGCAACACTATTTCGTCAGGAAATGGAATTGCCATTTATCAATGGCGACGACACTCGCATGATTCCGAACACCTTTGAGGCCTATCGGCTCGATATAGTTCCATCAGATGTGTTCCGATTCGGTGTCGCATATGTAACGCGCGAAAAGAGTAAAACGAGTGCGGAGTTTCGGCCCATGTCAGAAGTCGCTGGAGTGGCAGGGGTCGATCGCGGCACAAGTGTAGCCGGTTTCGTTTTCGGCTCGGAACAGGATACGTACGTCGGCGCCATCAATGAATTGACGTGGGATCTGTTCAACACTCTCTACGTCGAAGGCGGTCGGACGTGGCAACTACAAGATAATCTTCAATTGCGCAGCGCGTTGCAATTTGTCGACGAGCGAAGCGTTGGCGAGGAGCTCCTCGGTCGCTTTGCTACGCAGCTTTATGGCGCGTCTTTGAGCGCCAGCTATCGCAGCGCTATCCTCGGTTTTTCATTCACCAGCGTTGGTGAGGGCTCGAAAATTCAGCGTCCGTTTGGCGGAACACCATCTTTCACCTCTCTTATGACATCCAAATTCGATGCTGCTGGTGAAGATACTTTTTGCGTAGGCCTAAGCTATGATTTCGCTCGCCTCGGACTGACCGGCGTAAAGGCTTTTACAAATTACGCGCATGGCGAGCTTCCCGCTGGCCAACACGAAGACGAAATTGACGTCACTGCCGATTACCGTGTTGCTGATGGCCCGCTCAAAAATATCTGGCTTCGGCTTCGTTATGCCCACAACGCGCCAAGCAACCAGGCAGCGAGTAACGACTTTCAGATCATCCTAAATTATACGTTTGCGTTTTGAATGCCAAGCTACTTTGGCGATTGGTTAGCTAGCCAGGCAGCGCGATTTTCTTGAATTAATGCGATCGTTTCGTCGATCGTGTTCACGCAGTGCGGAATCGTGAAATCAACGTCGCTGGCCAGTTCATTGCCTTCGATGAGCATGGTGCGACGACCCCATTCGACGAGATCAGTCCACATTTTGCCGACGAGAATAAGGGGTGTGTTATAAAGCTTGCGGACCTGCAGTAGTTGCCACGCAAGCGATAACTCGAGAAGTGTGCCGAGGCCACCGGGCACTACGACAAAAGCATCGGAAGCAATCATAAAATGATGCAGTCGCGAGAAAAAAGTGCGGTGCTCATAGGCCAAGCCGACGAAAGGATTGAGCTCCTGCTCAAAGGGAAGGTCGACACGGATACCAACCGATCGATGTAGAGCTTTCGGATCTACTGAGAGCGCACCCTCATTCGCTGCCTGCATAATGCCGGGACCGCCGCCGCTGATGATGTCGCAACCCATTTTCGTCAGCTCAGCAGCGAGTTGTTTCACCCCGTCGTAGGCGGGGGTGCCGGGTTTCAGGCGGGCAGACCCAAAAATTGTTACCCGATAATTTTGGCGCGTCGTGCGTCGGAGACGCGTTAATTCATTGACGACGTCCCAGAGGCCGGTGACGGCGCGTTCGAGCAGTGCGACAACGGCATCTTCATCGCTGAGTCTAACAACATCGGATTGTCCAAAAGTTTGAGTTGGTTCGCTCATGTCGATCTCGAATCGTTTCTGAGTTCAGCTTGCAGCACTGCCATAGAACGGGGTTGCAAAGGAAAGCTGCTCATGTGCTCAAAGGTGCGTGGCTGAGCAGAAGAGGCAACGGTATTGAGAATGCATCTCCAGTTCAGGTCGCGTCTCCTCGCACCAAGTCGGAATGGAATCGACTCATAATGGGCGTTCAGTAAAATTGCGAAGGAATTGCCGACAATGCGTTCACCGTGCTCGCCGGTTTCGGTAATCTGATCTCCTGGAAGAACCATACAAATGCACCGGCTATGCGACCCAGTCCAATCCGCATCGGTCATCTCAGTTCCGTCCGGTTTGAGCCAGTAGAGATCTTTGATTTCCAATCCGTGAATCGGGCGACCTTGAAAAAAATGTCGCCGACGGAAGACGGGTTCGTTTTTTCGCAAGCGTATCACCTCACCCGTGAAGTGTAGCAGAGTGCGCTGTTCGGCGGAAAGATTCCAATCGAGCCATCCGATCGGTGAATCCTGGCAATACGCATTGTTATTGCCATGCTGTGTCTGTCCAAATTCGTCGCCAGCCAGCAACATTGGCACGCCTTGCGAGAGGAGCAGGGTGGTTAGAAAATTCCGCTGTTGTTGCGCGCGTAGCTCATTGATCGCGGGATCGTTGGTGGGACCTTCGATGCCGCAGTTCCAGCTTTGATTATCGTTAGTCCCGTCGCGATTTTCTTCGCCGTTCGTTTCATTGTGCTTGTGATTGTAGCTAACGAGATCGCGCAGAGTGAAGCCGTCGTGCGCAGTTATAAAATTGAGGCTCGCACTCGGCCGCCGGCCGTTGTGAGCGTAAAGATCGCTGCTGCCGGCGAGCCGCGAGGCAAGCTCACCTACTGTTCCACCCTCGCCTTTCCAAAAGCGCCGGACGCAGTCGCGATATTTTCCATTCCATTCTGTCCATAGCACCGGGAAGTTACCCACCTGATAACCCTGCGGTCCAATGTCCCAGGGCTCGGCGATGAGCTTGAGTTCTGAAAGAACCGGGTCCTGCTGAATAATATCGAAAAACGAGCTCAGGCGATCAACCTCCCAGCGCTCACGCCCTAGCGCGCTGGCAAGATCGAAACGAAAACC
>JBKPRQ010000159.1:0-10117 GCA_046734635.1 Verrucomicrobiota bacterium | reverse complement strand
AACTTTTCTTACGGGAACAGACAGCAGTATCATAGCACTTAACACTGCTTCCACTGGAGGACCTGACTACTTCACAAATGGTGGGGAACTCCAGTCGACCGGCTACAATATCATTGGTAACAATGCCGACGCTGTCATTAACTCGCAACCTACCGATCAAATTGGTACGCCCGCCGCTCCAATCGATCCGCTCCTGGGGCCTCTGGCCGATAACGGCGGGCCAACTTTAACTCATCCTCTTCAATCCGGCAGCCCGGCTATCAACCGCGGTGATCCCGCTGCGCCACCCAAGGACCAGCGCGGGTATCGCCGTTTGGGAGTTCCCGACGTCGGTGCATTTGAGTTTGGCAGCTCTGCCCCGCGAGCGGATTTCAACCGCGATGGTTTCACTGATTACCTCCTCTTCAATATCGGCAATCGAGCGACAGCCATTTGGTATCTGCGCAACAACACCTTTACCAGGAGCGGCCATGGGCCGACTCTTCCAATTGGATGGACGGTAGCAGATGTCGCGGACTTCAATCGTGATGGCAGCCCAGATTATGCGCTGTTCAACGCCAGCACGCGTCAAACAGCGATCTGGTATCTCAACAACAGAATCCTAGTGGGTGCTGCCCACGGTCCGACGTTGCCCACCGGTTGGCAGCTAGTGGCGGTTGGTGATTTCGATGGGAATAACAAGCCCGATTACGTCCTATACAATGCTGGCACGCGTCAAACGGCAATCTGGTATCTGAACAACAATGTGTTTGTTAGCAGTGCGCACGGTCCAACCATTGCCGGCGGCTACGTGGTATCGGGCATCGGTGATTTCAACAGCGACGGCAAACCGGATTACGTCCTATACAATGCTAGCACGCGTCAAACAGTCATCTGGTATCTGAACAACAATGTGTATGTTAGTGGTGCGTACGGTCCAATCATTGCCGGCGGTTACGTGCTATCGGGCGTTGCCGATTTCAACGGCGACGGCAAACCGGATTACCTGCTTTACAATGCTGGCACACGTCAAACGGCAATCTGGTATCTCAACAACAACATTTTCCTCCGCGGCGCGTTCGGCCCAACTCTTCCGGTTGGCTGGAGCATGGTCACACCCTGAGCAACCGGCACTTCAACGCTTTGTTGTCGCTGTCCAGTGAACCGCGCTGAGCTAACAAAACCCAACGAAGTCTTGACACGCTTGCGCTAGTTTAAGTAATCACCAAATTGCAGCTCATCCCCAATTCCGCCTGTGAAAAAGAAAGCTGCTGCTCAACTTGTCCGGCTGCCTGCTCGCGAAGACTCCTTGCTCGCGAAAACATTCGGAGTTCGGAGTAGCTTCTCGACGCGCCATAGTCCCGCGTCTGCAGGACGAAGGCTGGTTGGTAAAGGCGGATCACTGATCACCGCGCTTTACGCTTTGCTCGTCGCGCTGCTGGTTTGTTTACCTTCGACTAGCCGCGCCCAATTGGTCGACAGCTTTGACCCGAACGCGAACAATGATGTCCGTGCCTTTGCAGTGCAGGCCGATGGCAAGATTCTGGTGGGCGGGTTCTTCACCAGCATGGGCGGCCAGACCCGCAACCGCATTGCGCTGCTTAATCCCGACGGCTCGCTGGACACCAGCTTTGACCCCAACGCGAACCAGGGTGTCTGGGCCGTTCCGGTGCAGGCCGACGGCAAGATTCTGGTGGGCGGGTACTTCACCAGCATGGGCGGCCAGACCCGCAACCGCATAGCGCGGCTTAATCCCGACGGCTCGCTCGACACCAGCTTTGACCCCAACGCGAACAGTGACGTCCGTCCCGTTGTAGTGCAGGCCGACGGCAAGATTCTGGTGGGCGGCGCCTTCAGCAGCATGGGCGGCCAGATCCGCAACCGCATTGCGCGGCTTAGTCCCGACGGCTCGCTCGACGCCACCTTTGACCCCAACGTCACCAGTACGAGAGGAACGGGTGCTGTCTTTGCCATTGCAGTGCAGGCCGATGGCAAGATTGTGGTGGGCGGGACCTTCACCAGCGTCGGTGGCCAGACCCGCAACAACATCGCGCGGCTAAATCCCGACGGCTCGCTGGACGCCAGCTTTGACCCCAACGCGAGCTTTTTTGTCGAAGCCCTTGCGGTGCAGGCCGACGGCAAGATTCTGGTGGTCGGGTTGTTCAGCAGCATCGGCGGCCAGACCCGCAACGGCATTGCGCGGCTAAATTCCGACGGCTCGCTGGACGCCAACTTTGACCCCAACGCCAACGGTCAGGTCCATGCCGTTGCGGTGCAGGCCGACGGCAAGATTCTGGTGGGCGGGACCTTCTTCACCATCGGCGGCCAGACCCGCAACCGCATTGCGCGGCTAAATTCCGACGGCTCGCTGGACGCCAGCTTTGACCCCAACGCGAACGATTTTGTCTTTGCCGTTGCGGTGCAGGCCGACGGCAAGATTCTGGTGGGCGGGGACTTCACCTTCATAGGTGGCCAGCCCCGTAACCGCATCGCTCGCCTTACGGCAACAGGTTGTTCTGTGACCAGCACCGTCTGTGGGCGCATTATTGTGGGCACTGCGCCAACGGATTTCACGGTCAATCTTAGTGATCCCGCAGACCCAGCCACTGTCCAAGCGAGTGATTTCACGGTTAATGGAACCCCAGCGGACAACGATATCATCATTAATGGTGACCTAAGCATAACCTTCCACTTCAACACCTCGCCTGTGGTCGGGGGCCAAAACACCATGCATATTCCGGCTGGTGCTTTTAACTGCGGCCAAGGGTCGGTGCAGGAATTTACGTGCACATTTTTTTACAGGGTGCCAGGGGCTACTCCGCCTCCAAGGCCGCGTCCGACTCCTCACATTCGTCCGACTCCGCGCTAAACAAGCACCTGAGCGTTTGTTTCAGCGCGACTTTGCCGAGTTGGCCTTGTGCGAATGCGTTCCGTCGTGCTCCGCTTTTTTTCGCAGCCGTTGAAATTGTTCTTCGAGTTTTTCGAGCTCCTCGTCGGAGAGATCTTCGAGATCGACTAATTGATTTCGAGCGCCTTTGAGAGCGCGGATGGTCTCATCCAGTTTCAAATGAACTGCTTTGGCGTCACGGTTTTGTGTGTTCTGAATCAGGAACACCATCAGGAACGTGATAATGGTCGTAGCGGTGTTGATGATCAGTTGCCACGTGTCTGAAAAATGAAAAGTGGGCCCGGTAACAAGCCAGACGGTGATGACGAGCAGAGCTCCCGTAAACGCCCAGGCGCTGCCAAGTATGACGGAGGAACGGCGCGCAAAAACACGGAATGCGTCACTAACGATGCAAAAGAAGTCTCGTTCTTGTTTGTGTTCTTTTGGTTCCTTGGTTCGGGGTTTGTTCACCTGCTACTTAGCTTTTCGCGCTCCAACACCAAATTGCGCGCACTAAAACACTGCGGTGGCTCCATAATCTGCCGCAGAGACCGGGATTGATTTTCTCGGCAGATGAGGGAAAACTTAGCACTCGAACTCATGCAGCACGGCACCGCGTTTTCACGTCTGCAAACTGTCCCGGCTGCGCCGGCCAGCGTGGCCAAGCGGAAGTTGTGGATACTCGATTCATGGCGCGACCTGGTCCTGTACGTCGGCACGCCGCTGTTGTTGGTGCCAGCTTTTGCGCTGGCTCAGGCACGCTGGAGTCCGCAGGATATTTATCTTTTTGTCGCGGCGTTCGGCGCGATGGGGCATCACCTCCCGGGGATGATCCGTGCCTACGGCGACCGCGCCTTGTTCGAACGCTTCAAATGGCGCTTTATTCTCGCGCCGCTATTCCTTCTCGCGGTCTGCACCGCCTTCTTTTGGTGGGATCTGAAAGGGATCTTGCTTGTCGTTTTCTTCTGGGGCGTCTGGCACGGCCTGATGCAAACCTACGGGTTCTGTCGCATCTACGATGCAAAAACTGGGACCTTTGATGCTCTCACGCGTCGGCTCGATTTTGCGATGTGCGTAATCTGGTTCGCGACAGCCGTTGCACTTTCACCGTACCGGCTAAGCGATACGCTCGACACGTACTACATGTGTGGCGGACCGTTTATTTCGCCATCAGTAATTCATCATGGCCAACAGCTGATTCTATTGGTGGCCATCGTGGTTTCGGTCCTTTTTATCCTGCATTTCGGACGGATGTGGATCATAGGGCACCGGCCCAACCCTGTGAAGCTGGCGCTGCTTGTTACGAGCATCGCGTTTTGGTGGTACTGCAATAATCTTGTCGCGAATATTATCGTAGGCATTGCGCTGTTTGAAGTTTTCCACGACGTCCAGTACCTCTCGCTCGTCTGGATCTACAATCGCAATCGCGTGGAGAAGGATAGCAACATCGGCGGATTCATGCGCTTCGTTTTTCGACGGAGCGGTTCGCTCATCGGACTTTACGTCGGCTTGGTTTTTGCCTACGGCTCAGTGGCTTATTTCAATGCACATCTCGGAATAGAGAATATTAAACGCATTCTCACCGGCGTGGTCACAGCATCGACACTGCTGCATTTTTATTACGACGGATTTATTTGGAAAGTTCGGGAGCGCTCCACGCGCCAGTCGCTCGGGCTTGCAGGTGGAACGGCCGACGTGTCGCTGGGCGGTTTTCTTCCTAGTTGGGCCGTGCACGGTTTGAAATGGGCGATGGTATTTGTGCTCCCGTTGAGCGCCCTCTGGTTTTGGCAGACGCATCTCAATGTGCCAGAGGTGCAACGGCGCGCATGGCTTGTAGCGGACGTGCCGATCGGTGCCAAACAGCATTTTGACTACGGCCTGGCGTTGCAAAAGGAAGGCCAATGGGAGCAGGCAGAACAACAATATAAAATCGCGCTCAGCTACAAACCGGCGGATGCCAAGTCGCAAATGAACCTTGCCACTGTCTTGATGGCGCAGGCCAGGTACGATGCAGCTGTACCACACATGGAAGAAGCGTTGCGTCTTCAACCCAACAACGGCGAATTTCATTTGAGTTATGCCAGCTTGCTCCAGCGACTTGGCCGTGGAGACGAGGCCGGACCTCAATACGAAGCAGCGGCGCGTTTCCTGCCCGATTCGCCCGAAGCGCATTACAATTATGCATTGATCCTGGCTTCAGCAGGCAAAGGAAACAATGCGCTCGGGGAGTTACAGCGGGCGGTTCAGCTCAAACCGGACTATGTGGAGGCTCAACTAAAATTGGCCGACGCGCTATCCGCAAAGGGTGATCTTGAAGAGGCCAAAATGCATTATACCACGGCGCTTCGTGCGGATCCCAGGTTAGCCGTCGCTCACAATAGTTTAGGCAGGCTTTACCTGACTCAGGGGCAAATCTCTCAGGCCATTGTTCAATTCGGTGAAGCGTTGCGCCTGAATCCCGATTACAAAGAAGCCGAAGAAAATCTGCGCGTCGCCAAAGCAAGCGACGCTCAATTTCTTCGCCAAACGCACAATTGATTTTTGGTTGGCCGCGCTCTTCATCTCAATCTGGATGACGCGTGGCAGGGCGAACCGTTGGGTCTTCCTGTAGTTGACGCGCGCTCCTGGGGACCACGGCTACGCTTCTCCGCGCCGCCACGTTTGGTTGCCGAGTTTTATCGTGAGCAAGAGACAACCCTCGCATCGCCGTTCTTGCTCTTTGGATCAGGTGACTT
Source organism: Verrucomicrobiota bacterium (assembly GCA_046734635.1). Lineage (GTDB taxonomy): Bacteria > Verrucomicrobiota > Verrucomicrobiia > Chthoniobacterales > UBA10450 > Udaeobacter. The sequence goes on along the minus strand of JBKPRQ010000159.1, from coordinate 4,516 downwards.
CCACTATTTGACGGCGCTGCGACTGCGTCGCATTGCCGGACCATTCGTTCTCGTTTCATTCGATAACCATCCCGATTGGGATGTGCGTCCGCCCAAATGGGGATGCGGCGGTTGGGTCAATCGCGCATTGGAGCTGTCAAACGTCAGGCGAGTGAGCGTCTGGGGTTGCGGAAATTTCGAGTGCTGGTGGCCACACCAAATTTTCGGCAACCGTCGCGCCGAACGCAAAGGTCTTCTTGAGGTACATCCCTGGGCAGACGGTCGTTCTGCGAAAGATCGACGACGCCGGGGCGCGATCTTGCGAGACAATTGGCGCGGGAATTTTGAGCAATTTGCAAAAACGATCAGCGGAGAAAATGTCTACATCACGATCGACATCGACTGTCTCCAGGCGAGTGAAGCAGTAACGAATTGGGAAGCCGGCCGCTTCGCGATCGCGGATCTTCATTGCGCGCTTGGAAAGGTGCGCGAGTCGTCACGAATTATTGGAGGCGATATTTGTGGCGCTTATTCACCACCCAGGTACACGCGTTTCAAGCAGCGGTTCGCTGCGGAATTCGATCACCCAAAGATCCAGTTGCCGCCTGCCGGCCGAATCCAGCAGATCAATTTGACAGCCGTGGAAAAATTGTGGCCGTTGCTGTCTGGCGCGTAAATTCTCAACGCCCGGCGTTGTAGGGCAAGCGCTCCGCTTGCCAAATCGTGGGTGGCCATTGCTAGCTGAGCGAAACGAGCACGATACCAATGCTGATCAGCAACGCGCCGATCGCCAGTCGGGCGTTCAGCTTTTCTTTCAGCACGATCGCTGCCATCAGCGTGATGAAGATCACGCTCAAACCCTGGAATGGATAGAGATAGCTCAGATCGAAGCGCTGCAGCAATCCAAGCGTCAGAAAAAATGAAATCGTCATCAGAATAATGCCGCACGTAACCTTCCAGACAAACGATGTATTCCGAAAACCGGTCGTTTTGGTGGCCTCCATCGCTCGCTTTAAGATCAGCTGAGCCGCGACGAAGGTGACCAGAGAAACAACAATGAAAAAAAAGGGGAGAAAGCTCACAGGCGCTCTTCTATTTGGGCGATTGGTTTCGCGACCAGCGCCAGTCCAATAACAACCAGTGTTATCCCGCACCAGCGCAGTGGCGAAATCAATTCGCCAAGAAAAAGCCAGCAGCCCAGCGGAACCAGGATATCGACCACGCGCGATAGAGGAAAAGCGATGGTGATCGGAATGTGTCTCAGCACGTAAAGCCAGCTAATGAAGCTGGCGATGATGAGAAGAATCGCCCACCACACTAGCGGCGAAGCCAAACCGTTAACGCCAGTCCATGACCACGCGCTCTCGATGTTCGCGACCTCTGTCGCTCCTTTCTTCAACAGAAATTCGGACACCAACACGCACGCAACGCTCAGAACAAGTTGCAGCCAGGGATTGCCGAAACCGGAAGGGCGATTTTGCATCCGCTGATTTGTCCTCTCGAGCGAAGCCGCCTGCCGAGCCGTAGCTTTATGCGAAGGTCTGGAGATATCTCTAATTTCAGAGGGCATAGCGTTGAAGCGATGAACAAAGAACCAGAAATTCCTCCACTTCGATCGGAATGACAAGGTTAGGTCTATGGACGAACAGCCGAGCCGTATCAGAGTTCACCAGCGTTAGGAAACCTTTGTAAAACAGGATCGTGACGCGTCGGGCCGAGATATTTGATGAGATGGCGAAAGATTGGATTGAGCAGGGGATTTGTGTGCATCACGTACAGATCGAGCGGCACAAGCTCGCAATCCAGGTGCAGTTTCGGTTCGTAGTTGAGGGGATTGCTGTAGTAATATTTCAAACCTTGTGCTAGCGCCCAGGAGATGATGTCGCGCAGCGTGTAAAAATAAAGGTGCAGGTCGAGCGCAACGCTGTAGTCCAAGCCAATACATTCATCATAAATTCTGTCTTCGCAGACGAGACAAAAGCTAAATGCGACGATCTTTCCCAGTCGACGCCAAATGAAAAAGCGGGCGCGATCCGGCATCCGCTGTCCGATTGCGCGAAAATAGTCTTTCGTCAGAGTCTCGAATTTTAATGGCGAACGATCGTGGACGGCGAGATATAGGGGATAAATTTCATCAACCAGAGGCGTGATGTCATTGACGACCCCTATCTCAATCCTGGGCGCGCGCTCCGCCTTGCGGAATTTTCGGCGCAGATCTTTCCGTGTGGCTTTGCTGAGCGTGCGAAAATATTCGTCCCAGTCTTGGTAATGGAGCGCAAGCCGGGTCATCGGCATACTGGGAATTCGCGCATAACCGTTTAAGGGAAACATTTCTAAATCCAACCGATAGGTCGCAGGAAAGTCTTTCAAGACGATCAGGGAAGCTTTGTTTTGCCTCGCATAAGCCGAAAGGGTCGCTTGCAACGTGTTTGCTACCCATTGTCCATCTTTCGTGTCGCATACATCCAGATCGCCCGTGCCCGCTGCGCAGCCAACCATCAAAACGCGCATCGTTAGAAAGCGCGGGAAGATTTTGCGGATACGATCAACAATGGAATTAATTTTACCGGGTACGCCTTCGACAAGGTTTTGCCGGACAAAGAACACCGGCTGGATGGCGCGAGCATTTCCCAACTCATCGGCGAGCAACAAATAGTGGTGCTCGAAATCACCCTGCACCGTCTCTTCTACGATTTCGTAGTAACGATGGTCCTTGCACTGGCTTTCAAATGCCCGTTTCCATGTGTCGCAATTTTGCAGCTCAGCAAGCGTAACGACTTTCAATCCGCCCTGCGGAAATTGGATCGTATGGCAATGCTGCATGAAAACTGAGCCGAGGTGTCGGGATAACAAAGGGCTGCGGAGGCGCTTATTCCTCTGATCGTCCCGCAGCTCCGGAATCTGCCATGGTCTTCACTTTAATGACGGCGTCGCGGATGTGGAGGTCACGTTGGGGATTTGGAATCTCGATCCCGGCTCCGCTCAGATGTTCGTAGATCAGGTAATTCAGGTCGCTTCTGAACCGGCTGGGGCGCCGACTCATTTCCTCGCTCCAAACGACGAGCTGAAAGTCGATTGTGCTGTCCCCAAATTTCTCAAGGAAGGCATCAGGCGCCGGGTCACTCAAGGTCGCGGTATGTTCGCGCGCGGCCGCGATAAGCGCCTCACGCACTTTGGTCACATCGCTGCCGTAAGCTACGCCTACCGGTAGGCGAAAGCGCACCCGGCGGTCCGTATAAGTCCAGTTGGTTACCGGCGAGTCGATGAATTTCTCGTTGGGCACGATCATGGCGATATTGTCATTAGTCATGATAAGAGTGCTGCGGGCGCGGATTTGTCGTACTTGACCTGTGATGCCCGCCACTTCGATGCGGTCACCGATAGCAATAGGGCGCTCCGCCAGGATGAGTAGTCCGCTGATGAAATTACTGGCGATGTTTTTCAAACCGAACCCCACCCCTACACCGACCGCACCGGCGAATACTGTGAGTGTCCCGATATGAATGCCGGCATTCTCCAAAACAATGATGATTCCGATAATGAGCACGGCATAGCCGACGATTTGTGCAATCGCATGTTGTAGGCCGCGATCGAGTCCGCTCCGGGCCAGGAAACGATTGAACAGGAAATGTTTTGTGCGTGATGAGAGCCAGAAGACCGCAATCAGAAGCGCTATGAGCAGAAAAATTTGAAAGAGGCTCAGCGATATCCCCGGTATAGACGCGTTCCACCGAAGCGGCACGCCTGCTGCATTGATCGCGTTCACCGTGAAGAAGATGAGCGCGCACAGACTAAGGATTGTCGTAACGATCGCGGTAAAATTAGTGTCGAGTTTGAACCGGCTGAAGAGACGGCGCACCAGATCGCTCTGTAAGAATCGCGCGATAGCGAGTCCCACTGCAAAAAAAGCGGCAAATGCGATTAGCCCGAGAAGGGTTACGTAATGGCTGCCTACGTAAAAGAGCGGCCGCTCAAGAAGCGTCATCTCCACGTTCCCTAGTGTGAACTGGTTATAGGACTTGGCAACCCTGCAGCAGCAAAGGCTTTTCCTGTAGCCGCTTCCCTGCTTACCACGCCGTAGCGCCCACGAAGCGAAAAATGACTGTCTGGAATGCCCGGTTTGCGCGTCCCACAGAGACGCGACTGCAACAACAGACTACTGCTGCTTGGCGCGCTCTTCGATATACTTAATCACGTCGCCGACCGTCTGTAGCTTTTCGGCGTCTTCATCCGGGACTTCGACGGAAAATTCCTCTTCAAATGCCATCACCAGCTCCACGATATCCAGCGAGTCTGCACCCAAATCCTCAATGAACGACGCCTGCGGCGTGACTTGTTCCGGGTTAACGCCGAGTTGCTCGACGATGATGTCCTTAACTTTCTCTTCGATCGATTTTTCCGCCATAAAATTTGTTCGGTTTGTGTTAATAGCACGTGGGAAAGCCTAAGGCCGCCCCGAGCACAGCATGGCAAGTAAATGAATTAAAGAGGTTGTCAATCATTTTCGGGTTGCCGCCCACCGTTCGTACCTGACGTG
>JBKPRQ010000158.1:0-27669 GCA_046734635.1 Verrucomicrobiota bacterium | reverse complement strand
CATCGCTCCGGCGAAACGGAAGACGCCACGATCGCGGACATCGCGGTAGCGACGAACGCCGGCCAGATCAAGACTGGATCGCTCTCGCGCAGCGATCGGATCGCCAAGTACAATCAGCTGCTCCGAATCGAAGAAGAACTTGGTGACAAAGCGGTATACGGCACTACAATGCGCTAAGTGGATCAGACTTACGCCGACTTCCGCGCGCGCCGTGAAGCCACCGTGTGGCAGCGATTGAACCGAACTCTCCGGGTCCTGCTGGTTCTGGCGATCTGGCTCATCATCGTAAGCTTGTTCGTTCCGCCGTACAAAAAACTAATGCAGAGCCGCACGGAGATCGACAATCTGCAGCAACTGGTAAACGAACAACAAAATCTTCTGGCACATCAGACACGCGAGATCAATTTGCTCAAGACTGACTCAACTTATTTGGAAACAGTTGCGCGCGATCGTCTCGATCTGATGAAAGAAGGCGAAACAGTTTTCCGTCTCGAGTCTGCGCGCGCTGCGAAGCCGAAACCTGCCAATCCTGGGCGCAAGTAGGGGGTCGAACTTCGGTGTTCGCCGCGGCGAACACCGCTACAACATTTTGCATGCCGCGCAGCCTGGGGTATTTTTCCATATGCCAACGGAAGTCTCCATCCCCGATGCCGAGGATTTGAAATCGCGTGTCCGCGAGCTACGGAGGTTTCTTTGACGTCGAAAAACTCCAAAAAGATCTAGCCACAATCGAAGGACGCATGGCCGCGCCCGATTTCTGGTCGAATCGCGAACGCGCTCAGGTAGATGTTGAGGAAGTTTCCCGGCTGCGCTCACTGATCAATCCGTTCCAGGAGCTGGAACGCGAGATCGAGGACTTCGGCGCGTTACATGAGTTGGCTGCTGAAGAAAACGATCCCACAGCTCGCGCTAATGCGGAGAAAGAAGTCGCGACTGAGCACGATCGACTGGCTCACAAGCTGGATGAATTCGAGTTGCGCCAGTTTCTTTCAGGCGAAAACGATCGCGCGAATGCGTTTCTCACGATTCACTCTGGCGCGGGCGGCACCGAATCGTGCGATTGGGCCGACATGTTGTTGCGGATGTACCAACGCTGGATCGAGCGAAGCGGTTTCAAATCTCAGACCGTGGACATTCAACAAGGCGAAGAAGTGGGCATCAAATCGGTCACTCTGCTGGTGACTGGTGAGTATTCCTACGGACATCTGCAAACCGAGCGCGGCGTGCATCGCTTGGTGCGTATTTCGCCGTTCGACGCAAACAAACGGCGACACACTTCGTTCGCGAGCGTTGATGTTGTTCCTGAGATCGCTGATACCGCGCCAATAGAAATCAATCCAGCCGACCTTGAGATCGATACGTTTCGCAGTGGCGGCAAAGGCGGGCAAAACGTCAACAAAGTCGAAACTGCCGTGCGGATCTTACATAAACCAACCGGAATTGTGGTCGCGTGTCAGGCCGAGCGCAGCCAGGGACGAAATCGAGAGCTGGCCATGAAAATGTTGAAAGCCAAGCTTTACGAAATCGAGCAAGACAAGAAGCGCGCCGAAATCGATCGGCAATACGGAGAAAAGGGCGACATCGCCTGGGGTAGTCAAATTCGCTCTTACGTTTTTCAACCGTACCAAATGGTCAAAGATCACCGCACCGGCGCGGAAACAAGCAACGTGCAAGCCGTGATGGATGGCGACATCGACATGTTTATCCAGGCGAAATTGCGCGGTGAGAAAGCGGCGAAAGGAGACAAAAGCGATAGCGAAATTTAGCGACCAAGAGATGTTCGCTTTGGTTTGCGATTTTTCGTTTAATCATCGTTAGGTCTGGATGCCGCGCTGCGGCGTCCGGGCATCGCAGCGCGATGTCCCTACCTAACCAGTTGCAATCGGAAGCGCGGATCGAAATCGCCGCCGTTGTGTTTGCGGCAACAGGGAAGACAGGCGACTGCGCGGCGCACGCGCCGGACTCGCGGGAATTCCTGATGACAATTTGGACAGCGATAGACGAACCGCGCGGCGTACGTTCGCGCTGGAAACGGCAGATTGTGACAGCGCTTCTCGTCGCCGATCCCCAAATCGACACAGGCTTGGCGCCATTCGTTACCATGAGCTGAAATCTTCCGCCGGCCGGAGCGAAATTGGGCGAGAATGTGTGCCAGCTCGTGGCGCAAAGTGCGATCGATTTCGGTCGGATGCTCGATGAGTCGCGGGTTTAGTGAAATCAGTTTCTCGTGATAGTCAGCGCGGCCAGCAGCTGTTTTTAGTCGCGGATTCCATTCGACGCGAAGCTCTGTGGCAATTCGTCCTGCGCCGTTCGAGCGCAACAGCTCGCGTGCTTGTAACTGCAGGTCGCCATTTCTGTAGCCGCTTCGCTGTGCGAAGCGCTCCGAGTTGGAGTGCCATTTCGCGTCCCACAGGGACGCGGCTACAGTTTGAAACGCGAACTCGAGCTGCCTAAGCAACGGCATACGCGCTCTTTCGCGTGTTCAGGCGATCAACAATTTTTCGCACCGCTTCTCCAGCCGCTTTGATTTCGTGGGCCGTTGTCCATTTACCGAGTGAGAACCGGACTGCCGATCGCGCGTGCTCCATCGGCAGACCCATGGCGAGCAAAACATGCGACGCAACGACCGAGCCGACCATGCAGGCTGAGCCACTAGACGCGCAGACGCCTTCCAAGTCGAGTGCGATGAGCAACATTTCGGAATCGATTCCGAGCAGACTCACGTTCAGCGTGTTTGCCAGGCGCGGCGCGTTTGCGCCGTTCTGTTCTGCGTCCGGAACGTTCTGCGCAATTCGACTCCACAATTCATCGCGCAATTGTTTTTCTTTCTCTTGTCCCCGCTCTTGATCGGTCCATTCGGCGGCCGCCGCCATTCCCACAATCGCAGCGACATTTTCTGTTCCGGGTCGTCGCTCGTTCTCGTGAGCTCCACCGAACATGATTGGCTGGATCGAGAGTCCACTGCGCAGGAAAAGAAATCCAACGCCTTTCGGTCCGTAAAATTTGTGCGCAGCGAAACTGGCAGCATCAACCAGCGAGAGGTCGGTATCGATTTTGCCGAACGATTGCACCATGTCGCTGTGCAGAAGAACACCGCGCTCACGACATGTTCTTGAGATTTCGCGCATCGGCTGAATTACACCGGTCTCGTTATTGGCGGTCATGATGGAGACGAGTCTGGTCTCAGGCCGGATCGCAGCGGCAAGGTGATCAAGGTCGATGATTCCATCGCGCGATACATTCAGCCAGGTCACTTCAAAACCTTCGCGATTTTCCAAATGTTCCACCGCATTCAGCACGGCGTGATGTTCTGCTTTGTTGCAGATGATATGGCCGCCGCGTGAAGATGAACGGCGAGCCAAGCCAAGGACTGCGAGATTGCATGACTCCGTTCCGCCACCCGTGAAAATCAGCTCGTGCGGTTTTGCGTGCAGCAGTCCGGCCAGCTTATCGCGCGCATTATCGATGGCCGCCCGCGTCTCGCGACCCGCCGCGTGCACGCTCGATGGATTTCCAAAGTGCCGGTCAAGATACGGCAGCATTGCTTCGCGCGCCGCATCGCACAGCGGCGTCGTTGCGTTGTAATCGAGGTAAATCATTAACTCTTCCGCTTCCTCTTAATCTTGCTCTTACTCTTACTCATGATCGTACCAGTGGTCACGGCGCGCTCGGCGAGCGCGCCCCACCCTTCATTCGCGAAATTCATCACGTGTTGTAGCCGGTTCCCGTTTTCGCTTTGGCACGATCCGCAACTGTTTCTCTTCGTAGTAAACGAGCGAATCGGGCGGCACACTTTGAGTGAGAAAAACGTTCCCACCAATCGTTGATCTGGCGCCAATGACGGTTTCGCCCCCCAGAATCGTTGACCCAGGATAAATCGTCACGTCATCTTCGACGGTTGGATGGCGTTTTCCGCCTTTTTTGATTTTACCGTGCTCGTCCTTCTGAAAACTGCGCGCGCCGAGGGTCACTGCATGATAGAGTTTCACGCGCGAACCAATCTCGGTGCTCTCTCCGATTACCACGCCCGTGCCGTGGTCGATAAAAAAATGCGAGCCGATTTCCGCGCCGGGGTGAATATCGATTCCGGTACGGCTGTGAGCCCACTCGGTCATGATACGTGGAATCAAAGGCACGTTTTTATAAAGCAAGTGCGCCAGTCGATGGATGGCGATGGCCTCTAGCGAGGGATAGGCAAGGATGATTTCTTCGTAACTCATCGCAGCCGGGTCTCCTTCGTAAGCGGCATCGATGTCCGTCCAAAGAACGCGGCGCACGCCAGGCAACTCCCGCAGGAACGCCGACAAGACATCATCCGCTTTCGCTTCGATTGCTTCGTTCGGGGGGATTTTGCCGAGGCTTCTGCAAATTTCTGTTTTCAATCGCGCGTGTAAACGTCTGACCCGAACACGAGTGGTATCTGCCAGATCCTCGGAACTCACCAGGGCTTCACTGCGGAAGCCCGGAAACATCAGGCTCATCAATTCAGCGCACGCCGCCTCGATGGCGAGGCGCGAGGGCAGGGTGGCCGCGGCATCGAGATAGTTTATACCTCCCGTTTCGCCATAGGTCTGAAGCAGTTCGTTGACCGCGTCGCCGTTCGCTGAGTCCATCACAGGAAATATGCGCCTCCTCGGAAAAAAAGCGAAAGTGTCTGCTGCGTTCTGTGCAAAGGATTGAGCGCTAAAGTAACTTCAAGTAACCAGATGAGCGCGCGGCTAAGCGATTATGATTATGATTTGCCAAGGGAACTGATCGCACAGCACCCGGCGGCGCGCCGTGACGATTCGCGAATGATGGTGTTGCACCGCGATGCGCAAACGATTGAGCATCGCCAATTCCGCGACCTGAAAACATTTTTGCAGGAGGGCGATCTTCTCGTTCTCAACGACACACAGGTGCTGCCAGCCCGGCGATTCTCCGACGACGGCGCGATTGAGTTTTTGTTTCTCGAACGCCTTGGTCCTCGGCGATGGAAATGTTTTGTCACTCCAGGACGCAAAATGCGGGTCGGCGCGACGGCAGAAATCGACAAGACCACGTTGTGCGTCGAGGAAATTACTTTCGAGGGCGAGCGCATCGTCGCGTTAAACGAAGACATCGATCTGCATTCCGGCGGATCGATGCCGTTGCCTCCTTACATCCGACGCGAAAGCGATGCGGAGGATACGACGCGTTATCAGACTGTTTTTGCGCACGTGCCCGGTGCGCTGGCAGCGCCGACGGCAGGGCTTCATTTTACTCCGCAGATCCTGAGCGAAGTCGCTCACACGTTTGTGACGTTGCACGTCGGGACTGGCACATTTTTGCCCGTGCGCTCAGAGAAGATTACCGAGCATCATATGCATGAGGAGCGTTTTTCCATTTCGCAATCTGCTGCCGCCAGGATCAACGGCGCCGGGCGAATCGTCGCGGTAGGCACTACCGTGGTGCGCGTGTTGGAATCGGCCAAGGGCGAAGACAGAAGACTAGTTGCGCAAGAAGGCTCGACGGACGTTTTCATTTATCCGCCCTATCGATTTCGAGCTGTCGACATTCTGCTGACGAATTTTCATTTGCCACGTTCGACTCTGCTGATGCTGGTAAGCGCATTTGTCGGCCGCGAGTTTTTGCTTCGCGCGTATCAGGAAGCAGTTCGCGAGCGTTACCGGTTTTACAGCTACGGCGATTGCATGTTGATCCTGTAATCTTCCTCTTCCGCTTCCTCTAAATCTTCTTCTACTGAGAGGAATGAACGCAGAAGCAGAGGAAGAGGAGGATTGCCGGAAGGCAGATTGTGCTATTGTCGGCTCGAAATGTCCGAGCAACCGAGAGGCGAATTGGTTATTCAGACGATTGCGATGCCTGCCGATACCAATCCGAATGGCGACATTTTCGGTGGATGGTTGACCTCACAGATGGACCTTGGCAGTGGAATTCTTGCGGCGAAAACCGCGAAAGCACGCGTCGTCACGGTCGCGATGGAAGGGATGTCCTTTCTTCAACCCGTGCGAGTAGGGGACACCGTGAGATGTTACGCGTATGTCGACAGAATCGGGCGAACGTCGATGACCATTCCGGTAGAAGTATGGGTGACGCGTTACATGACTGGCGAGGAGCTTCGTGTGACACACGGCGTTTTTACGCTGGTCGCTGTTGATGAAACAGGGAGACCAATTCCGGTAAAGCGCGGCGAGTAATCACCTATCTAAACTGTAGCGGCGCTCTATGAGCGCCGTGAATGTTCTGGATTTCGGCGGTCACAGACCACCGCTACAGTGGTTCGTAGCAATGACCAACTTTGCTTATCTCTTCGAGCGGTTTCCTTCGTTCGGACAAACATTTTGCTATCGCGAGGCGGCTGAGCTTTATCGACAAGGCATTTCGCCACTGATTTTTTCAATCCGGAATCCGAAAGACGAACCTCCACAGGATTGGGACGCGCGCGTCGTCGAGCGTGTACATTACCTGCCTGAAGAAAAAGAACTTCTGAATGACGTCCAGAGGGCTTCGAACAGGGGGCGACTTACTCCAGAAATTATCGCTGCTCTCGACGAGTGGGGCCGGCGCACCGATTTCCTTCGCCTTTATCAGGCTGTTTATGTCGGGTTGCATCTGCAAGAGACGGGGATCAGCCATGTTCATGCGCACTTCGCCGGCATGGCGGCGCGCACCGCGTTCTGGATCGCCAAATTTTTTCCGATCACTTTCAGCTTCACCGCGCATGCCAACGATATTTTTGCACCAAGAAATTTTGAGATTGGTTTGGATCAACTTGTCGGGGCAGCGCGTATGGCAGTTACTGAAACTGATTACGCGGAGAAATTCTTACGGGAGCGTTTCCCGGAACGCGCCGATCGGATCCATCGCATCTACAACGGATTGAACCTCGATGAATTTGGCCACGCGAAGTTCTCTGCCGATCCACCGTTGATCGTCGCGATCGGCCGTTTGATCGTCAAAAAAGGTTTTACCGATTTGATCCGCGCCTGTGCATTGCTTGCTGAAGGCGGAAAATCATTTCGGTGCGAGATTTTCGGCGACGGCCCGCTCGAGAAGGACCTGCGCGCACAAATCAAGAACTTGAATTTGCAGGAGCGTGTTGAACTGCTCGGTCCAAAACCACAACATGAACTGAGGGCGCGCCTTTCTGATGCGAATCTGTTTGTGCTGCCAAGTGTACCTGAGGCTGAGGGTGGCATGGACAATTTACCTACCGTGATTATGGAAGCGATGGCGACTGCTTTACCCGTTGTTTCGACCACCATCGGCGGCATTCCGGAAATGGTTGTTGAAAACGAAACCGGTTTTCTCGTGCAACAGGAGGATGCAGTCGCGTTGGCTGGAGCGATTGAAAGAGTAACTAACGACCGCTCGTTAGCTCAGAAGCTTGGTCAGGCCGGTTATGAACGTGCGCAGAGGCTCTTTTCAATTGAGAAGAACGTGCGCGAGTTGTGCGCCTTGATCTGTGGCCACGCTCCATGAGAGCTGATAGGCTGTAGCCACGGGCCTGTGGCCCGTCGGAGTTTACGCCAAAAGAGAACCGCCCACAGGGCGGTGGCTACAGTAGATCGCGGACACGATCGACCGCGTGCAGGTAAACGTGATGCGGTCCACCGCGCATCAGTTCTTCGCTCATCAAATTCACGGGGTCGTTTTTTCCTGCGGGCATTAACTGCGGCGTGCGCTCTTCGCCGGGTTTCCCGCGTGAAACTTCCAAAAGATCTCCGCATTTGGCGTGAGCGACCAGAAATTCCACCTCGGGCGTTGCTATGGCCACTTCGCCGATTGGCTCACCGGGTTGTTCACGCAGTTCAACGGCAACCTTACCACCCGAGGTACTAACGAATGAAAGCTTGTCAGGCACATTCGTTTTTTCACTTTGCCAGTTCAATTGCGCTGCAAGCCAGCCGGCAAAAAGGACAGCCGTCGATCGGAACCCGGGCGCGAAATCAATGCGCAGTCTGTTAATCTTGGCAAAATGATGATGCGAAGCGGGATGATCGAAGAATTGCGCAAGCGCGAAGCGGACACTATCGAGACGCGTCCAATTCAGGTCGCAAAGGACGATACGCTGATTGGCTTCTTGTTCTGCAGACTCCAACAGACGCATTTGCGCTCGAAAATCTTCCCATCCCTGGCTGTCGTAGATGACTCGATCGACCCATGTCCAAAGTTGGGGGTCCATCGGTCCACGGAATTCCTGCTGCCACCAAAGATAGAACGGCAGGTCGGAATCGAGGTGCGAAAAAACGATGCTTGGCAGCAAGTCCGTGCAACCGCCTTTGAGTAGAAATGAAATTTGTTCCGAGCAAACTTGCTTGCTCCCAACTCCGCTAACGTGACAGTGCGCGCTGATCCAGGCTTCCACACGGTTGTCTTTTGCGCTGCAATCGGCTTCGATTACGATGGCGCGGCAGGCGTGGCTCTCAGTAATGTTTGCCATCAACTGCGTATTTTTGCTCAGCGAGCCCGGGTTCTCGCTGTAGACTGCGAGATTAACGAGTGACGCGCGTGACGCTGCGCCTTCGCTTTCCTGCCAAAGTTTTTTCAGCTCCTGGTCGATCTTGCTGACTTCGACCGGAAGGCCTAACGAATATGTGTCGGCGGCAGCAGGCATCGGTTACAGTCGTCTCCACGCCCGGCCATCACGAGCGAGCAAATCATCCGCGGCCTCCGGTCCCCACGACCCGGCCGGATAAAAGTATAATTCGGGCGCGTTCTTCTTTGCGTGCCACGCCTCTTCGATGGGATCGATGAAAGCCCATGCCTCCTCGACCTCATCCCGACGCGCAAAGAGCGTTGCATCGCCACTCATTGCGTCGAGCAGCAAACGTTCGTACGCCTCAGGACTCGCTTTCCCGAAGGACGTTCCGTAATGAAAATCCATCTTTACCGGCTCGATGCGAAAACTCGTGCCCGGCACCTTGGCATGAATCGTCAACGAGATTCCCTCGTCCGGCTGAATCCGGATCACAAGCACGTTCAGAGCGCGCAAATCTTTGTTAAAAAGGACGGCCGGCGCTTTTTTGAAGTGGATCGAAATCTCGGTTGCCGATTTCGGAAGCCGTTTTCCGACGCGCATGTAAATCGGCACTTCCGCCCAGCGCCAGGTGTCGATAAAGAGCCGGAGTGCGACGAACGTTTCGGTTTGTGAATCCGGGTTGACGTTTTTCTCCTGTCGGTAACCTGCGACTGGCTCACCGTTAATTGCGCCTTTGGTGTATTGGGCGCGCACTACATTGGCCGCAATTTCGTTTCGCGACCAATGGCGCAACGATCGCACGACCTTTACCTTCTCGTCGCGAATGCTGTCTGCGCTGAGGTCGGTAGGCGGCTCCATGGCCACAAGGCAGAGAAGTTGTAGCAGATGGTTTTGGACCATGTCGCGCAGCGCACCTGCATCTTCATAATATCCGGCGCGAGTTCCTACTCCGAGCGTCTCAGCTGCGGTAATCTGGACTTGATCGATATAATGCGTGTTCCAAAGCGGCGCGAAGATCGCGTTTGCGAAGCGCAGGACCAGGATGTTCTGAGCGGTTTCTTTACCGAGGAAATGGTCGATTCGGTAGGTCTGTTCTTCGCTGAACGAATTTTGGATGACGCGATTGAGCTCTCGCGCGGAGTCGAGATCTGTGCCGAAAGGTTTTTCGACGATAATGCGCGCCCAGCTCCCTTTGCAGGTTTGGTTCAAGCCGGCGGCTTTCAGGTGCTTGAGAATCGGCTCGAATTGATCGGGAGCAGCCGCGAAATAAAAAAGACGGTTGCCGCGGGTGCCGTGGTTTTTATCGATTTCATCGAGGCGCTTGGCCAGGGCTTCGTAACCAGATTCGTCTTCGAACTCGCTCTGATGATAAAAGATCGATTGCGCAAAGTTCTTCCAGATTTCATCCCGCACGCTCTGTCGCGAAAATTTGCGCGCGGCATCTTCAAGATCGCTTCGGAATTCGTCGTCAGTTTTTGGCCGGCGAGCGAAGCCAACAATCGTCACGGCTGGTGGCAGGTCGCCATCGGCGGCGAGGTTATATAATGCGGGGACAAGTTTGCGATGGGTAAGATCGCCAGTGGCGCCGAAGATCACAATCGTGCACGGCTGCGGCACGGCGCGCACCGACAAACCTTCGCGCAAAGGATTGGGTTCCGGTTGTTCCGCAGCTCGATTCATGGCCATGCAAGCAAACTATTCAGTTTCGCAACGACTAGGTAACGCGAAAATATCATTCATACAACGCATGGTCATCCTGAGCGAAGCGAAGGACCTCGCACCGGATGATTGAACGTCCCACGACCCCACCGGTGATCCGAGCTTCGACTGTGAGGTCTCTCGCATTCACTCGTGATGACGGCGAGAGCAAAGCGCGCGATCTAAATCGGCAACGGAAACCTTCTCGTTAGGTCGAGGACCCTTCGGTGCACTCGCTCCAGCGCGTCGGCATCGGTGCGATTCGCAAGCGCTTCAGCGACCAGGTCCGCGATCTCTAACATTTCCTCTTCTTTCATGCCGCGCGTCGTGACGGCTGGCGTGCCGATGCGAATGCCGCCCGGCTTGAAGATTGGATAAGTATCAAATGGAATGCCGTTCTTGTTTACGGTGATGCCAGCACGGTCGAGAACTTCCTGTGCTTCTTTGCCATTGATTTCCTTCGGGCGAAGATCGACGAGCATCAAATGATTATCAGTGCCGCCGGAAACGATGCGGTAACCATGTTTGGCCAGGCCGGCGGCAAGCGCCTTGGCATTGAGAACAACCTGCCGTTGATAATCGCGGAACTGCGGCTGCAGCGCTTCATGAAAGCAGACGGCTTTCGCTGCGATCACATGCATAAGTGGTCCGCCCTGTACGCCGGGGAAAACGGTCGCATCGAGCTGCTTGGCGAATTTCTCTTCGCACATGACGATCCCCCCACGCGGCCCGCGCAGACTCTTATGTGTAGTTGTGGTAACAAATTGCGCGTGTGGAATCGGACTTGGATGCTGACCGCCTGCTACGAGACCTGCAATGTGTGCCATGTCGATGAACAAAACCGCGCCAACCGAATCCGCGATTTGACGCAGTCGCGGAAAATCGATGATGCGCGGATAGGCTGAGGCGCCAGCGGTGATCATCGCCGGGCGAACCTCTTCGGCTTGCTTTTGCAACGCGTCGTAATCGATTTGCTCGGTCTTTTCGCTGACGCCGTACTGCGAAACGGCGTAAAATTTACCGGAGAAGTTCGCGGGATGCCCGTGCGTCAAATGCCCGCCGTGCGCCAAATTCATGGCCAGAATCTTGTCGCCTGGTTTGAGCAGGGAGAAATAGACCGCCATGTTCGCCTGGGCGCCGCTATGGGGCTGCACATTCACGTGTTCGCACTCAAACAGCCGTTTCACGCGATCAATCGCCAATTGTTCGGCAATATCGACGTTCTCACAGCCGCCGTACCAGCGCTTTCGCGGATAACCCTCGGCATATTTGTTTGTCAGCACGCTGCCCTGGGCTTCCATCACTGCCCGACTGACGAAATTTTCCGACGCAATCAATTCGATGTTTTCGCGCTGGCGCTTTTCCTCGGCCATAATCGCATCGAAGATTTCCGGATCCACTCTGCGCAAAGCGTCGCCGTAACGGGGCTGAGGTCTCGAACCGGTCGATCCAGTTTCGATGCGGTCGTGGCCATGGTCCATTGGATAAGACGATAGCTCGCGAGCGCGCGTTGCACCAGGCCGCACCAGTTCGCCCTGTTCGACGAAGGCGAGCACACTCGGCAAGGCGTTCTGGATGATGCGAGCACAATGTTCGTACACGTCGCGACCAAGCCCAATCGGGTCCGGAAGATCACGCCATACCGTTGTGCCCGGTTCTTCAAATTCGCGAAGCAAAAACGATTTCTCAGCGCCTTGAGGAAACAATGTCTGGATTGTCTCCAAGTGTGCGCCAGTCATGGCAAAAATGTGTGTCGCTCGATCGACCAGCGCTGGTGTAAGCGGTTGACTGCGCAGGTTGCTAATGTCTACGCCTGCTTCCGCGCAGACTTCGACTGCATAAAGACTTGGCGGTTGACCGCGCACAGCATGGACGCCGGCCGAAACAACTTCGATGTCCTTTCGGTTCCCAATCAGACGACGAAAAAGTCCTTCCGCAATCGGGCTGCGGCAGATATTACCTGTGCAGACAAAAAGGACGCTTTTCACAATTCGGAAAGCGCGAGCGAGCGCAATCCCAACCTAGATTCGAACTGATCCAAGTCAATTCAGGCGAGCGCAAGATACGGCTCGGCGCGCCCGGCGGAAGCGCCCTACCAGACTTACCCTCTAGGCACTTGCAACCTGAATTTGTGCCAAATGTACAAAACTAAAATCGCCCCGACGATGGATACAATTACTCCTCCGAGATGAAATTTGCCTCCCGCACTGGGCGGATAGAACAGGTGGGTCACAGCGCCGCCGATAATCGAGCCGACGATACCGAGCACGACTGTCCACATGATCGACAGATGTGTGTGCATCAGCGCCTTTGCGACGCAACCCACGAGGAACCCGACAAAGACATACCAAATGAGATGAAGCATGTGTCTTGGATATCAGCTCGCACGATCCAGAGCCACGCAAAACTTTGCCTTCGGATTTCGTCATTTGCTCCTTACTTGGCGCTTCTCGCAGAGGCGACTTACCGCTATTATCTGACGGCGGATGACCATCGACACCCTGCGTCACGTCCCGTTATTCGAATCGCTCGATGACGAGGCGGCCCGGAAGTTATGCCAGTTGCTGGCGAGCATCGACTGCAAAGCTAACACGCCTTTGTTTCGGGCCGGAGACGAGGGAGACGCAATGTATTTGATCGAGCGGGGTAAAGTCCGCATTTCCGTGCAAACCACGGATGGACGCGACATGACGCTGACCGAATTGGGCCACGGAGATTTTTTTGGCGAGATGGCGCTACTCGACGGTCAACGGCGCTCGGCAGATGCGATCGTGGCAGAGGATGCGCGGCTGGCTGTACTTTCGCGCGAACATTTCCTCTCTTTTGTGCATAGCAGTCCGGACGTCGCGCTGGAACTGCTCACGGCGCTTGCCAACCGTTTGCGGCACACTGACGAACTTTTGCGCCGGAGCGCTACCCGCAATGTGAACGTGGAAGAAGCGGCGCAGCGTACGTTCGCAGATCGCGCCGCGGATATTATCGCGGAGTTTGGCGGCAGCTGGAAATTCATCATTGCCGCAGTGCTTTTTTTCAATGTGTGGGTATTGATAAACACCTGGCTGCTGACCAACAATGGATTCGATCCGTACCCTTACCTGCTGCTGAGTACCGCAATCAACATGCTGGCCGTGCTGCAGGCGCCGATCATCTTGATGTCGCAAAATCGGCAGTCTCACAAGGACCGGCTTCGCGCTGAAATCGATTATCAGATCAATCTCAGGAACGAACTCGCTTTGAATGAAATTATCGAACGCTTGAAAACGCTCGAACGCGACTGCCTGAGGCTGGCATCGGAAAATCAGCGCGAATAACGAAGCACAGACTAAGGGAGGGGCGAGCTCTCACGATCCCTGGGAGGGCTCTGTGGAACCTGAGAATGATCGTTAGGCGTTGTGGAGCTACGCTGTCCAGAGGTTCGCCAACCGCGCGATGAAGTCGTGTTATAGACGATTGCTCTATCCGTTGACCCTGATTATGATTGATCCTCCCTATGAAACAGCTCCCATTTTTTGTTGTGCTTACGTTGGCGTTCTTTCTTTTTCTCCTTGGCTGTAGTTCAGGTCCGAGTCCTGAGCAGCAGGCGCGGGAGGCGGACGAACAGAGGGAAGCGCAGCGTCAACAGGCAGAATTTCGCAAAGGTCTCCCTCCGGTAGCGAATCCCGGTCGGGGCTATTAAGCCTCCCCGGGGTTGGTTCAATACGCTTGCTCGCCTGGCGGGCCGTAGCCTTGGCGAAGGCTGGTAATCGTAATCGGATGAACCGGCTACGAGTATGAGAGTATCAGGCTATTCCTTCCTCATTAGACATTCGACATTCGTCATTCACAATGATGAATGCGCTCACGCTGGAAGCGAATCCGATACCACCTGGAGTGGGCCGGTCTTTTCCTGGCAACAAAACTAATTCCGTTATTGTCACGAAAGGCCTGCTATCGTCTTGCTCAGCTTTCCGGAGTGTTGCTTAGCTTTCTTGACCGGTCTCGATACCATGTTGCCCTGAACAACCTTGAGGTCGCATTTGGTGATCAGCTGTCCGCCGATCAGCGACGCATGATTGCCCGCAAATCATTTCAACATTTCGCGCGGACCATGGTTGATCTGCTGTGGAGCCCGCGCCTGAGCGAATTGAATTTCAGGTGGTACGTCGAGTTGCAGAATTTCGAGGAAACCAGGCGCGACACGGGGCCGGAGCGCAGCGTCATCATTGCCTGCTACCATTACAGTAACTTCGAATGGCTGAGTCTGGCCTGTGGTTTCCTGGAGCTCAAAGGCACAATCATCTCACAGGAATTTAAGAACTCATTGCTCGATCCGATTTTCAGAAACCTGCGCGAGCAATCGGGGCATGACCTTATTCCACGCGAACGCGGGATCGTCCGGCTTTACAAGGTGCTACGACGAAAAGGACGCACTGCGTTACTGGTCGATCTCACTGTGCCACCGAGCCAGGGCGCGGTCGCGATTGATTGTTTCGGATTGAAAACAAGCGTCACTTCCGCGCATGCCTGGTTGCACGAACGCACGGGCGCCCCAATCATTCCCGCGCATTGCGAACCGCTGCCGAATGGGCGCTACAAGCTCATTTTCCACCCAAAGATCGGCAACACAGCTGAGATGACTCATCAACAAATCGCGCAGGCATGTTGGAACTCATTTGAACCGTATGTGCGAAAGAACCCGGCGCCCTGGCTTTGGGCGTACAAACATTGGCGCTACCTTCCTGCAAACCCTGATCGATCTTACCCATTCTATGCCAATTTCTATCGGCCGTTCGAGGACCTGCTGAAGGACGAAACGGCGGGCAGTCTTTTAAAAGGCAACGAAGGCGAGGAAGATTGAGTTGCGGGATGTCAACCTGCTAACGATCTCACGATTCTTGTAGCCACCGGCGTGTGGCCGGTCGATCTCGGTACTGGTTTTAGCAAAAATGAAGACGGCCCACAGGGCCGTGGCTACAACATCGCCATTTTATGGATTCTTTGTAACCAATTCTCCCGGTTCCCGCATTCCCAGCCTGTCACTTACTTTTTGAATCAGATTTCGTTGCTCCCTCAGCTCCGCCTTGAGAGAGTCGATTTCAGTTTGTTGTTCCTGTGTCTTGCGATATTCCTTCAGAAACTCATTGAGCAACATCGCATTTACTGCGTCGTAACGAACGGTGTAAATTTCGCCATTCTCGTCTCGCACAACCAGGTCGGGGTTTACCTTGGCCACTTCCTCGGCGATCAAGCCGAATTGCGGCGTGCCTGTGGTGTCGCTCTTGTAGTGAAACGTCACCGGTTCAAGCGCCAGAATCGCTTCGCTGGCGTTGTTCATGCATTTAATGTCCTTTTTGAATCGCGCCGACGAACTAGCTGTGCCGAGCTGGCCGGCTGAGTCGACCAGCACTGGTATGGCGTTTGCATTGTGTGTTGTAACGCCGCGAATATTACCGATGAAGCAAGTGTTACTGACGTTGTTACCAGCAACTCCGGCGCCAATACAGATCACGTTATCCGCCGAAACCACGCCACCGGCAGCAAATGCGCCAATGGCTACATTCGCATTGCCGCTGATGTTAAAATTGAGTGCGCTCCCACCGACGGCCGTGTTGTCATCGCCAGTGGTGTTGCTCACCAGCGCACCGAACCCGAGTGCGGTATTGTCGGTCCCGGTTGTATTGGCTGCCATTGCCGAGTCACCGACTCCGGTATTGAAGTTGTCGATGTTCTGAAGAAGGGCACTGAAACCGATGGCCGTGTTGCTAACACCAGTGACGTTGTCTCGCAGGGCTTCAAAACCGCTGGCGGTATTGGCGTTGCCGGTAGTGTTGTTCTCGAGCGCCCCCCAACCACACGCACTGTTCCAATTGCCCTCGGTATTGCTCAAGAGCGCACTGCCGCCGCTGGCTGTGTTGTTGCTTCCGATGGTATTGCTAAAAAGTGCAAACGCTCCGTTCGCGGTGTTTAGAGCACCGGTAGTATTGCTTAACATTGCTCCCGCACCGACCGCCGTATTTTGCTCTTCGGTATTGGCCAGGAGCGTCCCGGCACCCACTCCTGTGTTGAAGCTGCCGTTGGTGAGGCTTAGAACCGAATATATGCCGATGGCTGTGTTGTAAAAACCGGTGGTGAGACTCAAAAGGGCGCTTTGTCCCTCGGCGGTGTTGCCGCCAGCATAGCCGCCATCTGGAGGCGGGCTGACTGAGTGCACGTTTGGCAAAGATGCCATCCCGAAAAGACCAATGGCGATGAGAAGCAAGTGAGTACTTAGTTTCATGGCGTGGAGTTTGGAAAAGCGCCTCCAGCTTGTCGAGATCAAAACCAGCCCGGCTTTTATCTACGGGTTGTGAGGACCATTTGTGTCGCTTTGCTCATCTCAACCTGTGCACCGACTTTCTGGATCTGCGCAGCCTGCTCCTTTAGCCTGGCAATCACCGCCTGAAGTTGCTTCTGCTGGTCAGCAATCGCAGCGTCCTGTTTTGCCGTTTTTGATTTCAACTCGGTGATCATGACCTCTTGTTGCTCAACCCTTCGATGCTCGTTAAGGAACTCGTTGAGTAACATCGCGTTGATCTGGTCGTAGCGCACACTGTAAACTTCACCCTTATTGTCGTGCACTATCAGATCTGGATTCACCTTAGCTACTTCTTCGGCGATCAAACCAAATTGCGGCGTGTCTGTCTTGTCACTCTTGTAATGGAATGTGACGGGCTTAAGCGCCAGGATGGATTCGCTGGCTTTGTTCATCGGCTGGATGTCTTTCTTGAAGCGCTCTGAGGACGGGAGCACCCCGAGCTGGCCCTGATCGGACACCACAACGTTCATTGTGTTGCCGCTTTGTGGATTAACGTTCCAGATGCCGCTGATCCAGGTTGTGCTATCCACATTCGCACCTCCGATGTTCCCGATACAGATGACGTTGGTTGCTGTCGTGACGGCAGAGCCAGTTACATTGCCCAGGCCGATGTTGCTGCTACCGCTGGTGCTGTTACCGAGCGCTTGAACACCGATGGCGATATTGTTGCTGCCGGTGTCGTTGTTAAGGAGCGCAGCCTGACCAATGGCGGTGTTGGAGTTGCCTGCTGTATTCAGTAGGAGCGCCCTGGCACCGACGACCGTGTTATCGATTCCGTTGGTATGGCTGAAAAGTGCGAACGCCCCGTTGGCAGTGTTGCCGGTACCGTCGGTGTGACTAAAAAGCGCACCGGCACCAGTGGCTGTATTTTCGCCCGCCGTGTTGCTCAAAAGCGTTCCAGCGCCGACACCCGTGCAGAAGCTGCCATCAGTGAGGCTTAGAAGCGAATATATGCCGAGTGCGGTATTGTACAGGCCGGTGGTGCGGCTCAAAAGCGCTGAGCTTCCCTCTGCGGTGTTGCCTCCGGCATAGCCTCCGTCTGGCGGTGGACTAACTGCTTGCGTTTTTGACGAAAGCACAACGAAAGCAAATGCGAATATGATGAGAATTGCTAAAGATCTATTTTTCATAGTACGGAGTCTGAAGAGATGTCTTCGATACGTCGAGGCAAAATTGATGAACGCTACTACGCGCACCAGGGATCAATGGTCCCAGTCTGGGAGCGCATAAGTTGTGGGAAACCGGCAGCGGCGATGCCGGTTACAACGTAACTGTCGAGAGTTCGAGCTTAGGGATTACTAACAACTACCTGCGAGGCAGATCTGTTCGAGTCAATCTGACCGCATACCTTTTCCATTTTTGTCTCTTGCTCGTTCAAGCGTTCACTTACTGCTTCGAGCGCGGCTTCCAATCTTTGCACCTTGCGATGCTCCTTTAGAAACTCGTTGAGCAACATTGCGTTGACCTGCTCGTAGCGGACGGTCTGAGGCTTGCCCTCCCGGTCACGAATGATCAGGTCTGGATTTACTTTTTCCACGTCTTCAGCCACCAGCCCGAACTGCGGGATGCTCTGGGCATCGATCTCTTTCTTGTAGCGGAAGCTCACCGGTTTCAGTGCCAGAATTGCTTCGCTGGCTTTGCCCATTGGCTTGATATCCTCCTTGAATCGCGCCGAGGAGGTGCTCGTTCCGAGCTTGCCGTTCGAATTTACAAAGACCTGGGTGCCACCAGAGGCCGTTGCTCCACTGATTCCCGTGATAAAGGTGGCGGTGATATCGTCATTGCCGATCCGGATGGTGTTGCTCTCTGCTGCCACGCCGCCAACGTTGTAGCCGATATCGATATTGTTATCGCCGGTGGTCAGGTTGCCGCCGGCAATATTGCCCAGGGCGGTGTTGTTGCTGCCGGTATTATTGAAGAGCGCGACATTACCGCAAGCTGTGTTGCCATCGCCCGTGTTTAGCGCGAGCGTGGACTTGCCAAGAGCTGTATTGAAGGAGCCTCCGACGTTCGTATTGAGCGCGTTGTGGCCAACGGCCACGTTCTGAAATCCAGTTGTATTCAGACGGAGAGCGTTTCCTCCGACCGCCGTGTTGCCGCCTGCGGTAGTGCTAAAGAGCGCATTCACGCCGATGCCGGTGTTCTCGCTTCCTGTATTGTTGGCCAGCGCGAATGCTCCGATCCCCGTGTTAAAGCTGCCGTCGGTGTTTGCGCTTAGCGCGAACGGACCATTGGCCGTATTTTCGGTACCCGTGGTGTTGTTTACGAGCGTCTGATCTCCGATAGCGTTGTTAAAGTTGCCTTGCGTGTTGTGTAAAAGAGCGGACGCTCCAACGGCTGTGTTGGCGCCACCGGTGGTGTTGAAGAACAGCGCGAACGTTCCGTTAGCTGTGTTTTCGGTGCCGTCAGTGTTGCTTAAGAGCGCGCCGGCACCTGTCGCCGTATTGCTGTCTGCTGTATTGCTCAAGAGCGTTCCAGCACCAACACCCGTGCAGAAGTTGCCGTCGCTGAGGCTCAGGACCGAATAGATCCCAACTGCTGTGTTGTATAAGCCAGTTGTGAGACTCAAAAGCGCTGAGTTGCCCTCGGCAGTATTGCCTCCCGCGTAGCCACCGTCCGGTGGCGGACTAACGGCCTGCAATTTTGGCAGGAGAGAAGGACACGCGAGTGAAAATATGACGAGGAGTGTTGGATATAGCGTTTTCATGGTGCGGAGTCTCACAGGGATCGGACTATCTTGTCGAGAGTGAAAACGATGTTGGAGCGCAATTCGGCGGTCGCAGACCGCCGCTACAGTATGGCGTCCTTTCGTTTGTTTCGTGGGCAAACGGTTGAAGGCGTAACGACACTTGCGACTGCAGTCCGCCGCAGGACCGATTGACTCACTACGCTCCCACTCTGCTCGGCCTCTCGGCTTAACCCATCTATGTCGCTCGCGGCCCTGCGGCTCCATTCGTCGCGGCGAACTTGATTCCATCGGGTTCGCGGATTAAGCGTTTCGGCGTCATGTCTCGTTCGGCACCGTCATCCAGCAGCGAATTATTGCGGGCTCACTGCGCAGCGATTGCGAAGGAGGAGGCTGTGCTGCGTGAGGGTGGGGGCAAGGCTGGGCACGAACGTCAGCTAAAGATGAACAGGCTTCCTGTGCGTGAACGACTCGGTCGATTGCTCGACAAGGAGTCGCCATTTTTCGAGATCGGCCTCTGGGCGGCTTACAAAATGTACGAACAGTGGGGAAAGATTCCGGCGGCCGGAGTGGTGGCTGGCATAGGCAACGTCGAGGGCGTTCCCTGCATGATTGTTGCAAATGATGCCACCGTGAAGGCTGGAGCTTTCTTTCCGCAAACGACCAAGAAAGTGATTCGCGCGCAGCGGATAGCCTTTGAATGCTCGCTCCCCCTTATTTATCTGGTCGATTCGGCGGGCGTGTTTCTGCCGATGCAGGATGAAATTTTTCCCGACGAGGACGACTTCGGCCGCATCTTTCGGAATAACTCGGTTATTTCAGCGGCTGGAATTCCGCAGTTTGCTGCAATCATGGGCAACTGCGTGGCCGGTGGGGCCTATCTCCCTGTCCTTTGCGACAAAATTTTGATGACAAAAGGCAGCGGCTTGTACCTGGCAGGTCCTTCCCTGGTAAAAGCAGCTATTGGCCAGGTTGTCGATCAAGAAGAGCTAGGTGGTGCGCAAATGCATGCCGAGATCAGCGGCACGGTGGACTTTTTTGAAAAAGACGATCCGTCCTGCCTGAAACGCCTTCGTTCACTTGTTGCGTTACTCCCGGAGGCCGTAGCGAGCGGCGCGCCAAATGCCAGTCCGGCTCGGACCGGTCGCGCCCTACCAAAAACATTCAAACCGGCGAAAGACCCGGACACGGTTTACGATCTGGTCAGTTTCGATGGGCAGAAAAACTATGACGCACGCGATCTACTGGCCACGGTCATTGATGAAGGCTCGATGGATGAATACAAGGCTGACTACGGCAAGACCATCGTGACTGCCTATGCGCGCATCAACGGGCGCCCGGTAGGAATCGTTGCCAACCAACGTTTGCAGGTCAGGACGAAAAAAGAGGGAATTCAAATGGGCGGCGTCATTTATTCCGATAGCGCAGATAAGGCAGCGCGTTTTATCATGGACTGCAATCAAACCAGCCTGCCGATTGTCTTTTTCCAGGATGTTACCGGATTTATGGTAGGCCGCGATGCGGAACAGAGCGGGATCATTCGAAGCGGCGCAAAGCTGGTGAACGCGGTGAGCAATTCTGTCGTGCCGAAGATCACGGTCGTTGTAGGCGGATCATTTGGAGCGGGGAACTACGCGATGTGCGGTAAGGCGTATGATCCGCGGTTTATTGTTGCATGGCCCAACGCACGCTACGCAGTAATGGGAGCCGCTCAGGCGTCGGACACCGTGTTTGCGATCCTCGCCCGCGCGCGCGAGCGAGGTGACAAGAAGGCGACACACGAAGAACTGGAAGAGCTCCGCATAAAAGTGAAGCAGAGTTACGAAGAACAAACCGACATCCGCTACGGCGCGGCGCGTGGCTGGGTAGACGCCATTATTCAGCCGCACGAGACACGGGACGTTCTGATTCGTTTGTTGCAATACGTCACGCGACCGACGCCCAAGGGAGTTTTTCATACCGGTGTTATCCAAGTGTAGCAAGACTGCGTTACTTTTTACTTCCTACTTCCTACTTCTTACTTCTTACTTCTTACTTCTTACTTCTTACTTCTTTAAGATGGCCGTCATACTTGTCGAAAAGCAAACGCCGCACATAACGGTTCTTACTCTCAATCGACCTGAACGTCGTAACGCGCTGACGATTGAGTTACTCACTGAACTAAACGCGGCTATCAAGATCTCCTCCGATGAGCCGCAGGAACGCGTGCTTATTTTGCGTGGAGCAGGCGCAGCATTTTGTACGGGCCTGGATTTGAAGGCAGCGGCCGATCAAACCAAGGCCCATGCGACAGCCGAGATGGTCGCGAACACCTTGATAGCGATCAGCCAGACACGTCTTATCACAATCGCTGCCGTGCATGGCGCGGCAGTGGCAGGTGGCGCAGGGATTATGTCGGCATGCGATTTTGTTGTCGCAGCGCAAGGAACGAAAATCGGTTATCCCGAGGTGCGTCGTGGACTCGTCGCGGGCTTGGTTATGACCTTCCTTCGCCGGCAGATCGGCGAACGAAACATGCGCGAGCTATTGTTAGGTTCCGAGTTAATCGACGCGGACCGCGCAAAGGAAATCGGTCTCGTGAATCGAGTCGTTGCAAAAGACGATTTAATAACCGAAGCGCAAAAGTTTGCCCAATCGGTGCTGCAAGCCGCCCCCGGCGCGCTGGCGCAAACGAAACGATTGATCGAAGAACTTTGGTCCAGCTCAGTAAAGGAAGATGTGAATCTTGCGTTGAAGTATCACATGCAAGCGCGCGAATCGGAAGAAGCACGCGAAGGCATTGCCGCGTTTAACGAGAAGCGCAAGCCCAAGTGGATCTCGTAACCACGAGGCTAACGAGACAGATACATCTAACGAGAACAAGCTGAGCGACCGCTGCCGAGAGCGAGCCGTGCTTCGGATTTCAGCGTTGAAGTCATTGAAAGTAAGTTCACACACCGGTCAGCGGTTCGCTCCAGCGTTTGGTTAGATGTCTCTGGCTCCGTCAACAGGTGCAATTGTAAACTTCTATCTGAAGGTGTCACGACGCGTCAGCGCTGCCGTTATCAGGAAAATCAACGCGCCTATTGCTGCCAAGGCGCGTACCGTTTGAAGCTGCCACCACTTTGCCGCGAACTCTGCCCAATTCGAGGGGGGCGAGCTGATGCTCCACGTGAGAATCCGGTTGTTGATCGGGATGTTGCCGAAACGTGTAATTAACGCGACTGCCACGATGCAAATACTAGCCGCAACCAGCAGGTAAAAATTTGGCCGTTCTGATCGGCAGAAGAAAGCTGCAGCGATCGTGAACAGCACGCCTAATAGTACAACGATAGGCAATGGGACGGTAAACACACGTATGGCGTGTTGCATCTTCTCAGTGTAAAACGCCGCAGACATTCCATTCGGGTTGTAGTCGAACCAGATAGCGAATGCTGCGCCTGCAACGAGAGCAACGAAAAACAGCGCGAGAAACAGGGCGAATGTGCGTGTCATATGTAGTCAGTCATCTAACGAGAATTCGACTGGAAAATCCCGCCTTTAATTGCGAGTTTTTCCAACCTAATCCGGCTCGCGTCCAGATAATCGGCGACAGCGACTAAGCAGGTTGCGGTGGCGGAGTAACGGCTACCGCCTGTGACGCCGAAGGACCTTGATATTGTGCGCTGCCGAAACCAAGGATCGGCCAGAAAATGATTCCCAAAAGGGCGAGGCCGATTCCGAACCCCGCACCTTTGCCGAAACTCTTAGCCAAATCGATGCAGAGAATAATTCCTATGATGAAATTAACGAACGGGATAAGCAGCAAAATGATCCACCAACCGGGTCGGCCCACGATCTTGCACCAGATGTAGAGATTATAGATCGGGATGATGCTGGCCCAGCCAGGTTGGCCAGCTTTAGTGAACACTTTCCACATCGCCACGATCAGGAACAGGGCGATGAGCAGTCCTATAACCATCGAAACTGGGCTGGGAGCTTGTCCTTGCGACGAGTATGAATACTCGACTTGTGCGAGCAGTGATAGGGGTTGGATGAAGAGATTTTGCATAAGTGATATCATATGGGTTAGGGAATTGAAGGCTCCGGTCTAACGGGCTGCATCTTGATAGGCAAGCAAAATCTTCCGATCTTTCGGCGGAGGTAATATTTTGGACGAGTTGTCAGCTCGCGTGGAATTAGTGGTTATGGCAAACTGACGTGGTATGGCGTCGCCTCGCCCTGTCACAGGCGGGAAAGGTTGGCGTGCGAGCTGGCTTTACGAATCCAAGCCAACACACGATGGTCGCCCGCAGATGAAAGCGAAGAACGCGTCGAAGATCAATGGGAAGTCAAAGGTTGGATGGGGTGTGCCAGTGGCGTGGCTGACACTTTGTGTTGTCTGGAGCTCGACATGGCTTGTTATCAAGATCGGGCTGCGCGATTTGCCGCCCATTTCTTATGCGGGCATCCGTTTTCTCGTCGCAATCATTGTTCTTTTTGCCGTCTCCGTCGGGCGAGTAAGCTTGTTACCACGACGGGGGTTCGATTACCTGGTCCTGGGTTTTACTGGCGTTCTGATGTTTGCCGTGAATTACGGCCTGCTTTTCTGGGGCGAGCTGCATGTCTCATCCGGCCTGGCAGCGGTGTTGCAGGCGACCATCCCAATCTTCGGCATGCTCTTCGCGCATTGGATGCTTCCGGACGAACCTTTGCAGTTGCCCAAACTTCTGGGCGCGCTTGTCGCGGTTGGCGGAGTAGCAATGATTTGCGAGCGTCTCCTCGGGTTTAATGGGTTGACGGCCTTCTGGGGCGGACTCGGCATCGAATTGGGGGCGGCTAGCGCTGCGTTCTCGAATGTGTTGCTAAAAGCGCGCCGGATCCAACTGGCTCCCGCGATGATTGCGGCGTGGCAAATGATTTTCGGCGCTGCGCCGTTGCTCCTGGTTGGACTTGTGGTCGAAGGAAACCCTTTGAAGTTCCATTGGAACACGGTCTCGATCTTTTGTCTGCTTTACCTCGCGGTAATCGGTTCGGCGCTGACCTTTTTGCTACTTTACTGGTTATTGCCACGAATGACTGTGGCAAGGCTACAGGCAATCTCACTGATCACTCCACCTGGCGCAGTGGCGTTAGGTTGGGCAGTGGGCGGTGAGACATTTTCCCTGTGGTCGCTCCTTGGCGGATGCCTGGTGCTCGCTGGCGTGTGGACGATTTTCCGAAAAGGAGACGAGCCGGAGCCCATAATTCAAGAAGGCTGAGACAGCCACTCAGATTGTCGCAAAGCTTAACCTACCAGCATGTACCATTCCTTCGGCATAACTATATATAGTGCGTCACCGTCTCGCAGAGTAGATCGGTTCTTACTCGAATTTACGCACCCTTTACAAGATGTCGTCGGCGACACCAATGTTTCTTGACGTTGCTGTCCCAACACGCATTAATAGCTAACGGAGGACTGAGACATGGCTTCTGTTTCAGATGAATCGCTTCCACTCGGAGATCCACCTCTGATAGAACACTCCACGCCTAACGCCGTTACCGAAATTGCTCAACGGCTCATCCCGTTTCCGTTCAACCCTCCTGATGTGAAGCTTAAGGAGAAAGAGGCACTCTCAGGCTCGAATGACTGGTTTACAAAGCATGACAAGAACAAGATCGATCAGCTTGGTAGTCTCGATTTCTACGCCTCAGGCGGTCCAGAGAGCGTCGGGGTTGTCCCGAAACTTCATAATACTTCAGCGGGAGTGGAAATTTATCGGCTCCCTCCGGAGTTGAGCAAAGAAACGTTCGAAAAAACGGAAGGCCCATACCGCCCAGGTATAACCAAGAAGTACAGCAATAAGAGGTCTGGGGAAAAGATTGCAAAGTTTAAGGTCGGTACGATGGCCGAGTCGGGGCTTGCCTGCTTTTACATGTCGCGGCTGCTCGGTCATCTTGTCGAAGTGCCGCCCGCGATCTACCGGACGATGGACGTCCAGGAGTTCGAGAAAGTCGGCGACCAGGCACATAGCACTGGCCATCCGAGTTGCACGCAAGCCTGGGCTACTCTGCGGTCGATGGCAAAATCGGCGAACCCGAAAGTGGTTCTTTCTGGTGGGAAGCTTGTCTTTGGATCCCTGGCAGAGAATCCGCGAGGAGAGAACAGCAGTCCGGAAGACTACTGGACGGTCGGTGCCATCAGAGGACACAGCTTCTACAAGGTCCTCTCCTCGCAAGCGCCGGTGGCGAACATCTTAAACTTGAACGACGTCAAGTGTCTTCAGGACCTGGCTCTCGCGCAGGACATGACTCGAGGCGTGATCCTGGATTCAATCTTCCGACAGGTCGATCGCCTCGGCAATATTAGCATCGCCGAGTTACAGCATTATGTGACCAGTGAAGGTAAGGTAAAGTGGGATGACAAAGTTAGCGACAAGGACAAGGCGGAAGCAGTAAGTCCTTTTCATCCGTTGAAACGCATCATGTACAAGGATAACGACGATGGCATGATGTGGGGAACGAGTTCGATCTCTGTCTCTCCGATCCTCAATGAGACTCATCACATCGACCAGACCATCTACAACAGGTTGCAATGGTTGGCAGCTTTGATGCAGGATAGCGAACCAGGCTCGGACGCCAAGATAAAGGACTACTTTATCAACGCCGTCCACATCTCGAGCGAGAACTACGATAAGCTGAAAGCCAGCCTCATTAAGCAGGCTGTGGCGCTCAAAAGCCGAGTGGACTCCAAGGATATTCAGCTGGACCTGGATTTTGAGGGCACGATGAAGAAGCTTTACGCAAAAGAGATAGAGGCCGCCCAAGACAAGAAATCAGACGATACAGAACCCGTTGTACCCCCGCCTCCTCCGGACAACGTAACGCCGGCTCCTTCACCGCAAGAGGCTGATCTAAACACTCCTCGTGAACGGGAAGTCACCGAACACACAGCTCCAAATGGAACGGTCGAGCTTTCCACCCGACCAGCAACTTTTCCGGGACATCCCGAAATTTATAGCAAGAAGGACATCGAAAAGGAAAAGGAGCTCGCTGACATAGACTTTTATAACGGCAAAACGAAAGATGGCTTGGATATTGTGCTAATTCCAAAGACATACAGCACCTCGCCTGGACTAAATGTTCATGCAGTTAAGTTACCCGAAGGAGTGAGCCGTCTCAGTTATGCCGAAGCTCATGCGACAAAGTCTCAACCGAGCGGTGACGAAGTAATCGCAAAATTCAAGCAGTCCATTCCCGAGCATTTTACTTACAGTCCCTCTATTCTCGGTTATTACCATTTATCGCGGTTCCTTGATGCCGGCCATGTTGAGCCTGCGATCGTCCGGACGATGGACGTGGATGCGCACAAGCCTCTGGCTGATTTGGGCAAGGCAAAGGCTGCCGGATCAAATAATAGAAATCAGTGGGCAGAGCTAAGAGCCCTCGACGATGCCCACAGCAATCCGAGAGTTTACACTCAAGATGGAAAGCAGCTCTACGGCACTCTCCAGGTCAATCCGAGCGGAGAACAATCCTATGCGCATCTGAGCGACCTTGCCGGAGCCGGTGCTTTTGCAGGTTCTTCTGAATTTGCCAGACTAACTGACGGAAAGCCGCTCAAGTTAAACTACAAAGACGCAAGCGGTAAACTCAATCAGGCGGCTGTTCAGCAGCTCGTACAAGTCAGGGATCTCTCCGACATGCTGCTCATGGACTTCATCATGTGCCAGGCTGATCGCTTCAGCGGAAATATGCATTCGGAAAAGGTCTATCTGTGGATTGAGAAGGGGATTGTAAAGACTGAGACTAAAAAGAATGATCCTGGAAAGGC
The DNA here is from genome assembly GCA_046734635.1 of Verrucomicrobiota bacterium. Lineage (GTDB taxonomy): Bacteria > Verrucomicrobiota > Verrucomicrobiia > Chthoniobacterales > UBA10450 > Udaeobacter. The sequence continues at coordinate 716 of JBKPRQ010000158.1, read as the reverse complement.
TGCCGAACAGTTGAAACAAATCCCGTCCGGGGCAGTGCTGGTCGATCGTATGATCATGAAAGATAATGATGCCGGTTTGATAAGCGGCAACTCAGTCAAGAGTTCCCATCTCCTGGAAAAAATCAGCCACCTGGACTCCAAAACCTTTGATCGTCTGCTTGATCTACAAAAGGAGCTTCAGAAACCCGAAGTCGCGAAATGGTTTCAAACAGAGATCCTGTTTACCTCAGCGGACTTCAACACGATAAAGGATAACGTCGATCAAGCCGTGGCTATTCTGACGGCCCGCAAGGACAACGGCCTTTTTTTGGATGCGAATGTGACCGCCGCCCTCGTGGCGGAAGGTACGCAGGGACAAGAGCCCGGACCGACGCCCGAGTCTAATGACGTGACCAGCACTACACTTGCACTTTCTGGCTCCGTCGGCCGTTGGGAAAAAGGCGCACGCAATCTTCCAGCGGACGTGGAAAGTGTGCAACGCCTCTTGCAGTCGGCGGGGCAAAAGCTACAAGCTCCTCAGGTTGATCCGAAGGGCGTCGATGGGAAGATTGCGCGGCCGCCCGCGAAGTCGAACACAGTGGCTGCGATCGAAGCTTTTCAGAAGCGTTCCAATCTTTCGATTACTGGATTAATTGAGCCTGCCAGTCAGGCCTGGCAGGCCCTCCTGCAAGCTGCAGGCAGCACCGAGCCTGATGCTGGCAGCACCACCACTCCGC
>JBKPRQ010000157.1:0-9983 GCA_046734635.1 Verrucomicrobiota bacterium | reverse complement strand
GCATACCGGCCGGAGTGGATCGCGTCGCCGCGAAACATTGATTGCGCGCTGCCCGCTGTCGTAGCGCAAAGACTCGCGAGCAACACCACGATCTGTGAACCATTCATGGTTGTTTTGCGCGCTCCAACACCAATGGTGTTTCGACCGCGCCTTGCCGAATTGCTCCGCTGAGCTTTCCGTCTTTCAAACGTCCCTCGAAGCCGAAACCAATTGCATGCGAATCAACCAAGACCAGACCGCCTTCCTGTGTCACAAGATCGACAGGTAGGTTGTTGGTCCTTCGCCCAATAATCACAAATTCCGCCACCGCGCCGTCCGATCCGCGGTTTGTAAACTTAATCGATACATGCCGTGTATAACCGAGCATCTGGTAATCGCCTTTCCATTCGCCTTCCAGTTCCTTGGCAACGGCCGTGTTGCGCGGCGGATATTCTACCTGTGCTGGCCCGATCTTCTGTAGTGCCGTCGGTGCACGGTTTCCACCCTGCTCAAAGGTTCCGGTCTTCTTGCTGTTTCCATCGAGCTGCAATTTCAATTGAATACCCAGCGCGCCATTTACAGCGAAACTAACATCCCGAGCTTTCACCGCGATGTCCGTGAGCGGCACCCCTTTCACGTCGAGGCCGGGGATAATGATTGATCCGACCCACGCGCCGTTCTCCTGCGCAAGATCGACAACTACGTTTAGCTCGTCGTCCGGAATCTGCGCACTGCCCTGCCAACGACCGCTGATTTCCTCTTCTGCATGGCAGGACAACGCGCCTGCGAAAACGACGATCACGATTAACCGCGGAAGCGCGCCGCCCACAGTCATTAACTGAGTGGCAGCCAATTGCCCGATTGCGGCTGCGGTTTAACGCCATTAAGCGAGAGATAGGTGTATTCCTGCAAAAGCCGCTCGTAATCGTCCAACAGCCTCATGGCATCGTTAGGCTTGAGGCGGTCGGTTTTAATGGCGTCGTCCACCTGTGCCTTAAGCAGGCGCATCAGCTCGACCTTGTCCCACTGCGTCATGGCAAGTACTTCGCCGATCGTGCTGCCGCCAATTACCTCTTCAATGTACCAACCGGATTCCTCGTCCGGATCGAGAAAAACATGTACCTCGGTAACGCGTCCAAATAAGTTGTGCAGGTCACCCATAATGTCCTGATACGCACCGACCATGAAGACTCCAAGGTAATACATTTCACCCGGAACGATGCGATGCAGCGGGATCGTATCGCGCACATCCTGCAAATCGGTGAACTTCGAGACCTTGCCATCAGAATCACAGGTGATGTCGACAATCATTCCATGGCGATCTGGCGGTGTGTCCAGTCGATGGATCGGCATGATCGGAAATAATTGGCCAAGCGCCCAGTGATCGAGCAGCGATTGGAAAACGGAGAAATTGCAAATGTACTGGTCGCCCAAGGTGGTTTCGAGCTGCTTGACTTCCTCGGGAATGAACCGCAGCCCGCGATGCATGTTTACGATCTGCTGGGCAAGCTGCCAGTAAATCGTGTCGATCTTTGCTTTTGATTCGAGATCAAGCAGACCAAGCTCGAATGTCTGCTGCGCCTCCTCCTTGATCTGCTGGATGTCGTGCAGACTCTCGCGGCGATTGCCGCGCTTAAGCCGTTGCTTCACATCGAGGATGTCGCCCACCAGCTTGTGATCTTTCTCGCTCGCAATGACTCGCAATTTCGGCGCCGTTTTCTCGATCGAGCTGAACGCTTCCATCACCAGCACGGAATGATGCGCGACGATAGCGCGACCGCCTTCGTTTACGATCGCCGGATGCGGGACCCCTTCGGAATCGCAAACTTCCATGATATTCCAGACGACGTCATTGGCATATTCCTGGAGCGAATAGTTTGCTGAGCTGTCAAAATCGCTGCGTGAACCATCGTAATCCACACCAAGTCCACCGCCGACGTCCAGATATCCAAGCTCATGTCCAAGCTTGGCAATCTTTGCGTAATAGCGGGCTCCTTCGCGCACAGCGCGTTTGATGGTTGAAATATCCGGGACCTGCGAACCGACGTGGAAGTGGATGAGTTTGAGACAATGCGCGAGCCCAGCTGCCTTCAGCATTTCACTCGCGGCGACGAGACCTGTCGTATCGAGACCGAACTTAGCGTTCTCGCCGCCGCTGGGCGCCCATTTGCCCGCGCCTTTGCTGTAAAGGCGGACGCGAATGCCAATGTGCGGCTCGACGCCGACTTCCTTCGCCGCGCGGATCGTTTGCTCAAGCTCCTCGAGTTTCTCGGCAACGATGACAACTTTCTTATCGAGCTTGCAGCCAAGGAGCGCTATGCGGATAAACGCGGCGTCTTTGTAACCATTGCAAATGATAAGACTTTCGGGATCCTGGTGCATCGCCAGCGCGGCGACCAGTTCCGGTTTACTACCAGCTTCGAGGCCAAAATGAAATTGCTGGCCAGCATCGACAATTTCTTCGATCACCTCGCGTAACTGATTGACCTTGATCGGAAACACCCCGCGATACTCGTTCTTGTATTCGAACTCTGTCATCGCCTGTTGAAATGCGCGGTTCACCGCTTCGACACGGTGTCGAAGCAAATCCTGGAATCGGATGACAAGCGGGAAACTTAAACCGCGGTTGCGCGCCTCATTTACGACTTCCAAAATGTCGATGGTACCGCCGTTTTCCTGCAACGGGCGGGCTACTACGTTGCCGGTTGGATTGACGGTGAAATATCCGCCGCCCCAGCCATCGACATTGTAGGTCGCGATCGCTGCGTCAACGTCCCACTCGTTTTTCATGTATCAGATCGCGCGATGAATGAATGCCGCGAAACGCATATTCAATCAGCACGTTCAACATGCAAGCCTGCAGAATCAAGATTTTCGTTCGACTCATGCGTGTTTGTTTTCCCATGAGAGAAAGGCAATGCATGCGCTGCACACCGCTTGTTTTTCGCCTCGCTGCAGATAACGTTTGATTGTGAACAAGACGGTGATCGAGGTGCAGGTACGGGCAGTTTTGCCGACGAGCGGCGGGTGCGCAGTATTTCTCGGCAACAACGACAAGGTGTTCATCATTTATGTCGATCAAACCGTAGGCAGCGCGATCACCATGTTCATGCGTCAAATCACCAAGGAGCGTCCTCTCACTCACGACTTGATGGCACATTTACTGACCGCGCTTGGTGCCAAGGTCGAGCGAGTCATCATTAACGATCTGAAAAATGCCACCTATTACGCCCGCGCGATCATTCGGGTTGAAAACGAATTGCATCAGAAAAAGATCATCGAACTCGACGGGCGGCCGAGCGATTGCATTGCAATGGCCACTCAGCAAAAGGCACCCATTTACGTGAGCCAGGACGTATGGGATGAAGTGGACGATATGAGCGACGTCTTGCGCAAGATGGAAGAAGAAGGGCTAAAGCCCGATCCCGAAGCCGAAGAATAATTCTGCGCGGCGGTCTGCTCGTCGCGCCGTAGCTCGGCGAAGGCGGATGACCGCCGAATTCCAATGACTTCGGCGCTCATAGAGCGCCGCTACAGCTCAGCCGAGTAAATCGCCATACCGTTTGTCCGCTAATTCCAAGCAGCGCGCCAGAATCTCGGAAGCAGTGTCAAGCTTAAGTGTTTCCTCGACCAGCTCCCGACATTCGGGGATCGTCAGACTTTGCACCGCGCGTTTGACTCGCGGAACCAGCGTCGCACTCGCGCTGAGCTCGTCCATCCCGAGACCCAGTAACAGCGGGATGAGCGCCACATCTCCGGCCATTTCTCCGCAAACGCCCACCCAGATCTTGTTGGCATGCGCAGCCTCGGCGATCATTTTGAGCAGACGCAATACTGCGGGGTGGGTCGGTTCATAAAGGTGCGCGAGCTTTTCGTTCACCCGATCGACCGCGAGCGCATACTGGATCAGATCGTTCGTTCCAATACTGAAAAAATCCACCTCGGGCGCGAGTGCGTTGGCACAGATCGCCGCGCTCGGAATTTCGATCATCGCGCCTACCTCGATCTTTTCCGGCAGAGGAACACCCGACAGGCGCAGGTCCTCTTTGCACTCGGCCAGCACGGCCTTGGCGCTCCGCAACTCCTCCAGGCCGGAGATCATGGGAAACATGATTTTTATGTTGCCGACGGCGCTGGCACGGAGAATGGCGCGCAATTGCGTTTTGAAGATGTCTATGTTCTCAAGGCAAAGGCGGATGGCACGCCAGCCAAGAAAAGGGTTTAACTCATCAGTGATATCAACCGTGCCCGGGGCCAATTTGTCTCCGCCAAGATCAAATGTTCGGATAATTAGCGGATCAGGCCGAACGCGCTCCGCCACTTTTCGATATGTTTCGAATTGTTCATGTTCTGTTGGCAGCGTGTCGCGATTCAAATAAAGGAACTCCGTGCGATACAGTCCGATGCCCTCTGCGCCGTTGGCCGCGACGGCCTCGACGTCTTCCGGCAGTTCGATATTCGCTGAGAGCACGATGTGGCGGCCGTCGCGCGTGGTCGATCTTGTCGTGCGCAGTTCTTTCAGTTGCGCCGCAACCCTGGCCCGCCTTGATTCGAGCTCGGCAAAGTGCGCAACCGTTTCCGGCGTCGGATCGATAACTAGCAGGCCGTCACTCCCGTCGAGGAGCACGTGTTGGCCGGTTTCGAGTTTTGTCGTGATATCGTGCAATCCGACTATGGCCGGGATATTGAGAGAACGCGCCAGGATTGCGGCATGCGATGTGCGGCTGCCCAGGTCCGTTGCGACCCCAAGCACGTTTGACCGGTTAATGCTTGCCGTATCCGAAGGAGTCAAATTGTGCGCAACAAGAATGTGCGGCTCGCTCAGCGCGAGAAATGTCTTCGGAGCTTTGCCCTGCAGGTTGTGAATCACGCGTTTGGTCACGTCCTGGATATCCAGCGCGCGCTCTCTCAGATAGGGATCGTCGATTTTGTTCAGGGTCTCGGCGTAACGGGTGGCGACCTCCTGAAAAATCCATTCGACATTGCAGAGATCAGTTTCCAGTTTTCGCAGCACTTCGTCTATCAGAGTGCGGTCCTCGACGACGAGCAGATGGGCATCGAAAATAGCTGCATCCTTTGCACCAATGGACTCCGCGATGCGCTGCTGCATTTCCAGAATCTGCATGCGCGTTTGAATAAGTGCGGTTTCGAAGCGCCCGATTTCGTCTGGGATCTGGGAAGGCGCGATGCGATAACGCACGACGTCATCCAAATCGTCGCGCACGACATGGATCTTGCCAGAGGCCATCCCCGGGGAAACGCCCAATCCTTCAAACCGGATTTCCTGACGCGCGCTGTCGCTCATGCACCTGCCAGAGTAAAGCAGATGTCAAACAATGCGAGTTCACGGTGGCAGGGACGCCGCGCTGTGATGCCAGCCCCGCTCGGACCGTCCGGTCGTCCCAGCGCGACGACCCTACATCAATCCTCGTTGAAACCTGCCTTGATTAATGCCTCAAGTTCTTCCATCGCCTTGTCGGCGTCGGGTCCTTCGCAGCAGATGTGCAGCTTCGAGCCCTGCCCGGCGGCGAGCATCATCAATCCCATGATGCTTTTACCATTTACCACTTCCTCGTCCTTCGACACCCAGATTTCAGACCGGTAACGACTCGCAATTCGCACGAACATGGCGGCCGGTCGCGCGTGAAGTCCCAGCCGATTGGTGATGGAAATATCTTTTTCAATCTTCCGCTCACGCTCGGCGCGGCCCGCTTTTCTGTACAGCAGACCCATTACACAGGTCCTTTCCGTGCCACGCCGGAGTCTTGCGAAGGCGGGCGCTCCATCAGGCTGAGCAGTCTGGCGTTGAAGTCGACTGCGCTGTTTTGACCCAAGCCTTTCAATTTTTCATCCATCGCCGCGACCTCAATCAAGCGCGCCATGTCGCGACCAGGCCGCACCGGGATCGTCACATGCGGCACCTGAAGTCCAAGGATTTCATAGAATTCCCGGTCCAGGCCGATCCGATCGACTTCATCCACGTCTTGCCAGTCCTTGAGAGTGACCACTAGATCGAGGCGCTTCTCGATTCGAATACTGCCGATGCCGAAAACCTTGGCCACATCGATAATGCCAATACCGCGCACTTCCATGTGATTGCGAGTCAATTCAGGAGCTGTCGCCATCAGTTCGCGTCCCTCCAGCGAAGTGATCCGCGTCACGTCGTCTGCCACAAGACTGTAACCGCGCTCGATTAGTCCCAGGACACATTCGCTTTTGCCAATCCCACTTGCGCCGCGAATCAAAACGCCTACACCGAGGATGTCCACCATGCTCCCGAACTCGGTCACCGTGGGAGAAAAATCCACCTCCAGCGCGATCGTCGCCGCATTAATGAACTTCATCGTAATCATCGGGGTGCGAAACACCGCGATTTTTGCTTCTGCTGTAACAAACAGCAACTCCGGAGCAAGGTGAAACCCGCGCGAGATCACCAGACAGGGAATTTTGCGCTCGCATAATTTTCGAAATCGCCTGACACGCAGTTGCGAAGGTAAACTCTTGAGATACGAATGCTCGGCGGCGCCGAGCACCTGCACTCGTTTCTCGGCGAAGTAAGTGTAGAAGCCTGAGAGCGCGAGCCCGGGGCGATTGATGGTGGGCTCGCGAATTTTCCGGTGGAACCCGACCCGCGGTCCTTCCAGCTTCATCTGCAGTTTCTCGGCGTGCAAACTATAAAAGCTCTCGACCGTAACCACGGGGACGCTTTTCCGTTGATCGCTTGGAGACGTGATCGTCTGGGTTCCGCGTTGTTCCGCCATGAGGATTAACCTTTAGCGTGAACAGCGCGCAATTTCCAATCTGCATCACATGCATAATGACGATTGCGCGCTTCGAAGAGCGCGAAGATCCCCGACGAGCCGCCTGGATTACGCTTTCCCCCGATCTTGATAGCGGATCACTTTCGCCTTTTCGAGCGTGACAAGACCGCCGCCCATCATTTCATCTAAAACAGGTAGAAATCCGTTGACCTTCGCCTCGGTGTCCACGATTTCGATCACAATTGGGAGGTCCATGGACAGGCGAAGAATTTTCGCAGTGTGCAGATGACTTGATTTTCCAAAACCCATCGGTCCGCGCAGCACGGTTGCGCCTGCCAGTTGCAGTTCGCGTGCCTTCAACACGATCGCCTCGTACAGCGGTCGGTGATGGTAACGATCACTTTCACCGATAAAAATCCGCAGAAGGACAGCGTCTTCAGGAAGGTGCATGATGTGTTTTATTTCGGCAACATTGCCAGGGCAAGAACGCGTCCAAGCCATACGGCGAGAAGGCAGCAAACAAATGAGAGCAATGTATTCATGCCGGCCTTAAACCAATCGCCATCCCGAACGAGGTCGAGTGTTTGTAGGCTAAACGATGAAAACGTCGTGTAACCGCCACACACGCCGATCATGAAAAATTGACGGAGGCGCGGTGATACCAAAAACGACCCGTGCGGATCCGTAAAAGCGGCGAGAAATCCGATAGCGAAGGACCCGGTAACGTTCACGACGAGTGTTCCCAGAGGAAAAAGCTCGCCACCGCGTTCCGCAACGAATCCCGACAGCCAGAAACGCGCTCCTGTCCCAAGTGCGCCGCCTGCCATTACCAAGATATAATCGACCATTAAAAAAACTCCTTCTGATTGAAGGAGTCATCAGCTCGCGCGGTTTTCCCGGTTTCAGGCGGGGAAGGCAAACTCCATTGCCTGGACGGGTTTTACGAGGGCGTTTGTTCCCGGTCAACTGTCACGTCGAGCGAAGTCGAGACATCCCGTGTCACGATCGAGGGTAATGCCACGGGGTTCTTCGACTTCGCTCGGAATGACAGCGCCCTCGAGCGTCGTCACATCTTGAAGCGTTCACCGAGGTAAAGCTGACGGCTGATGGGATCGTCGATCAGAAAATCCTTTGTGCCTTCACTCTCGACGCGGCCATCGTAAATCAAATATGCGCGGTCCACGATGGAAAGGGTCTCGCGCACGTTGTGATCGGTAATCATGATCGCGAGACCCGACTTGCGCAGATTTACAACAATTTGTTGAATTTCGTAGACCGCAATGGGGTCGACGCCGCTAAACGGTTCGTCGAGCATCAACATTTTCGGCTGCGTCACCAGCGAACGCGCAATGGTTAACCGCCGTTTCTCGCCACCGCTTAAGGTAAGCGCAACATTTTTCGCGATCCGCTCGATCCCAAACTGATGCAGCAGTTGGTCGCAACGGTTCCGACGTTCCGCCTTGCTTAACGGAAGTGTTTCCAAAATGGCGAGGATGTTTTGTTCGACCGTCATCTTCCGGAAGATTGATTCCTCCTGCGGCAGATAACCCATGCCAAGCCGCGCGCGCTTGTACATCGCATAGTCTGTGACATCGGTGTCCGAGAAAATCACGCGACCGCTGTTTGGCCTGACCAAACCAACGATCATGTAGAAACTGGTCGTTTTACCCGCTCCGTTGGGCCCGAGCAGTCCCACAATCTCTCCGGCCCCAACGTGCATGTTGACACCGTCCACCACTGCACGGCCGCCGTATATCTTGACCAGTTGATCGGTAGTCAGAACGGTCTCCGCCTTCGTTTTGACGGGCGGCGGAGTTTTCGGAGTCGAAACTGGCGCGGCTTGGCTAATCATGGTTTGGAAGCAGAAGGAGCCGGTGAAGTTTGGGGTGCCGGAGTCTGGGAGGGCTTTGCTTGCCCCTTTTTATCGTCACTTGGTGGCTGGACAATTTCGGTTCGACTGGGCCCATGCGTCCTTAGCTGACTATTCTGACTAACCACCATGACCGTATCGGGGCTGGTTGCCACATGCAGGTTTTGTCCCTCCTGCACGCGTGGTGTTCCCACCAATTCTACATCGCCGCTGGTAGCTGTATAGGTGGCTTTATCGGCGCGGCCAACAGCGCGGGTCGGAGGGCCACCGTTTGGATCGGGCCGGTCGCGCACGAGTCCAACATTCCCCTCCGCCACGGCTTTTTCCAGGCTCTGGTTTTGTCCCTTCGTGATAAACACTGTTAGTTTGTCGGATTGTAGATTGAAACGCGGATCGACCACCTTCACACGTCCGCTAAAGATGCCCATGTTCTTGGTTGAATCAAAAAAAGCCTCGTCCGCATAGATTTCCGTTGTGGTCGGTTGGTCGGATTTCATCCCTGCTGCGTTCGAACCAAGTAAGTTCGTGCCGGACGATTTATCTTCTTTCTTTTTATCTTTGTTTTTCGCTTTGTCTTTTGCTGGTTTCTCAGCCTTTTTGGCAGCCGCGGGCGAGCCGGCTGGCTCAGCGGCAATCTGCCCAGCAGATCGCGCCCCGATCGCGCATGCGATCAACAATACCAACACCGCTATTTTTTTCATTCGGTCGTGCTGGGTTTTGCGGTCAGATGAGATTTGTCAGTGATGACCATCTTCACATTTCCGATTAATCTTCCGGTCTTCGAGTTTGTGTCGAACTGCACTGAATCACCGGCTATGTTGAAATCCGACCGTTGAATGGTTGACCGCTCCTGCGAGCTTAGAATACGAGTCTTCAAATCCAGCACCGAGGTCTGCATGTCGATTCGGAGATCGGGCTGACTTTCCGGAGTGTAGGTTGTAATTTTAAGACGTTGAAAGCGGATGTGTTCCTGATCAATCCGGTGCGCTGTACCGGCTTCAAATCTTCCCTTGAGACGGCCTTCAGTATCGAAATCTGGCAATACAAGGCCCTTCGCCTCGTGCCCAATTGGCAGTGGAATGTTGGTCAGGCTCTGTTCTCCGGGAGACCCGCCCGCTTTCGCCGACGCGCCCGCCTTCTTTTTACGACCTTTTGACTGACCAGACACTTGAGGCGCCGCTATTACGACGCACACCAAGACCGACAACAACCAAAACAACAAGATCCGGCGTAGCTGAAAGCGGGTCGCGCGAATATCCTGCTCCTTGGAACCCATACCCCTGTTGCCCGGGCGATTGGGGTCAATCGCCCCTACCTGAAACGGCAGCATGAATAGCCTTTAACACGCGAAGATTCTTCGGCAAATTCTTTAG
>JBKPRQ010000156.1:0-7594 GCA_046734635.1 Verrucomicrobiota bacterium | reverse complement strand
TCAGTCCGAACAAATCGCGCAGAAAAATCACCTGTTTCGTTTTGTAATCGCCCTGATAAAGATCGCGCAACAGATCGAGCTCGAGTTTGTCGGCCTCGCCCTCGATCGATTGGAGTCTGGCATTCATCTCGCGCGCGGTCGCCGCGTCCGTCCCCTTGCGCAGTTGTTTTACCATGGCCATCACTGTTTCCGCGGCTTGATCGAGTAGCTCGACCTGCTTGCGGAAATCGCGACCGTGCAGGTCCTCAGGACAGATCAAAACGCGCTCGCCGATTTTCTCCACTGTCTTCGGTATCTTATACAATGCGCCGGCCAGCGCCTGAATGTCTTCGCGCTCGAAAGGTGTGATGAAGACTTTGCAAAGCTGCTCGGTCAGCTCCTGTGTGATTTCCTTGTCTTTGCGCCGGGTGAGAATGAATTGTTCCAGGCTCTGGGGCGACTCGTGTTGCTCGAGCCGTTCCAACAATGCGATCAAATGATGCACGCTGGCGTCTGCCTCTTCAGCGCTTTTCTCCAGCAAATCGTAGAACTTTTCGTCGCGCCCAAAGATTTTTTGGATCGACAACATGGCTTACTTCTTTTGTAGCCGAGGGCTTCGACCTCGGCAATCCCAGAACTTGGCCGCGCTCAGCCCCGAAAGCGTTCGTGGCTACAGCATGGCGCCGCGCATGATGACCAGGGCGATACTGAAATAAATGATCAATCCCGTCACATCGACAAGCGTGGCAACAAAGGGAGCAGACGAAGTTGCCGGATCGGCGCCAACTCTGCGCAAAAGAAAGGGAAGCATCGATCCGGAAAGCGTTCCCCACAGCACAACGCCGACGAGTGCGATCCCAACAGTAAGAGCAACAAGCGGCCAATGCGCGCCATACGGTTGTTGATGGAAATATTGTTCGCCGACGATCGCCCATACCGCTACGCGGATGATACCAATCGCTCCGAGGATAATGCCTAATGAAAGCCCGGCCTGCACTTCGCGACCCATCACTCGCCACCAATCGCGCAGGTTTACCTCGCCCAGCGCCATGGCACGGATCATCAAGGTGGAAGCTTGCGAACCGGAATTCCCGCCGCTCGAGATGATGAGGGGCAGGAACAATGCAAGCACAAGTGCTTTCGCCAATTCTTGCTGATAATTTGCCATGGCAGTCGCAGTCAGCATTTCTCCCAGAAACAAAATCACCAGCCAACCCGCGCGCTTACGCACCATGCGCCAAACCGGAATCCGCATGTACGGTTCTTCCAAAGCCTCCATGCCGCCGAATTTCTGGATGTCTTCGGTCGCTTCTTCCTCTGCCACGTCGAGCATGTCGTCGGCTGTCACGATCCCGACCAGCACGCCGTTTGAATCGACTACCGGCAACGCGGCGCGGTCGTACTTACGGAAAACATTCAGGGCGTCCTGTTGCGAATCGGTCACATTCAGCGCCGCGAAGGTTTGATCGCGAATTTCGCTTACCTTTGCCGTAAGTGGTCGGAGTAGGAACTCACGCATCCGCACGTCGTCGATCAGTTTGCCGCGCTCGTCGACGACGTACACGAAGTTTAGCGTCTCGCGGTCGCTGCCGTACTGGCGCACGTAATCAAGCACGTGTTGCACCGTCCAATCTTCTTTCACCGCGATAAAATCTGGCGTCATCAAACGGCCCACGCTGTTTTCCGGGTAACCGAGCAACGCAGTGGCCACGTGGCGTTCGTCCGGCGTGAGCAGACGGATCAGCTGGCGCGCCGCGGCGCTCGGCAATTCTTCCAGGAGCGCCGTCCGATCGTCCGGCGACATCTCATTCAGAATGCCTACCACCTGCTCGTGCGCCATCGCCTTCAACAGCTGCTGCTGTTCCTCGATCCCGATGTACTCGAAGACGTCGGCTGCCAGAGCATGGGGCAGGACGCGAAAGATAATTACCTGCTCGTCTTCGGGGAGGTCGAGAATCACCTCGGCCACATCCGCCGGCGGCCATTCGCGAAACATCTCGCGCAGCGCTCCGAAATCACGGGCGTCGATCAAGCTCTTTATTTCTGGCGCCAGAAGTTTGCCAACCACGTCGGGTTTCTAACACTCGCGCTCGCTCAAAGCAACGGAGCAGCGATGGAATAATGGAGTCGTGGAATTATGGTCCAATGTCATCGTCTGGTCCGTCGATCCGCTCCCATTATTCACTTAATCCGTTCCTTCAACACTCCTGTGCTGTTCCACTTGGAATTTGCCAGAAAATGGCCAATATGAACTTGATGCCCGCAGTTGCTACAGGTCCAATGATCCGGCGCGAGATCGGCGACGATCACGTTTGCCTGCTTGTTTTTGATCGCCCCGAATCCGGCGCGAACATCTTTGATGCGGCTACGCTCGACGAGTTAAATGAACATCTCGATTCTATTGAGAATGATGGTTCGTTGAGGGGCTTGATCATCGCGTCGGCGAAAAAATCCATTTTCGTGGCAGGGGCTGATTTGAAGACACTGCTGCAACAAGCGCAAAGCGGTGATATGCGCGCATTTATCGCTCACGGGCAACGGGTTTTGAATCGGCTCGCGGAATTGAAAATTCCGACTGTCGCTGCAATTCATGGCGCGTCCGCCGGTGGCGGCTACGAAGTGACACTGGCGTGCGACTATCGGATCGCTTCAGATGACCCGGCGACGCGGATCGGACTTCCCGAGACGACGCTGGGCCTTATTCCGGCGTGGGGCGGTTGTACCCGTCTGCCGCGGTTGATTGGCGTTGAGAAAGCCGCGGAGGTGATCGCAAAGGGGAAACTTTATTCGGCAGAGGATGCCAGAAAGTTCGGCTTGGTCGATGGGGTCGCTTCACGCGATAAACTTCTCGAGCTGGCGCGGAAAAAGTTACGCGACGGAAAACGCAAATCGGAAGGACAAACTCCCGCCAGCGCGGCGTCACAAGAGCTCCGCCCTCCAAAACAACCAGGAAACGACGCACCAGAACGCGCTTTCGAAATCATCAATAAGACTCTTTCGATTTCGCCGGACCAATCGCTACGGATGGAGCTGGATGCGATTGTCGATCTTGGTAAATCGGAATCGACACAAAACTTGATTCGTAATTTCTTCCTGGCGGAAACGTACAAGAAAGGAACTTCGAAAGCGGCAACGGAAAAAGTACTGCATGCCGCGGTAATAGGTGCTGGAGTAATGGGCTCGAGTATCGCGCAATGGCTCAGCTCGCGGGGCGTCACTGTCATTCTGCGTGATATTGCGCGTGAGCAGCTCGATCGCGGCCTCGCCAACGTTGAGAAAGTCTACTCGGATGCGGTAAAACGCGGCCTAATGACCGAGGAAAAAGCGAAAGCAGGTCGCGCGCGGATTGTGGCCTCCACTGCGCCAATGGAATTGCGCGACGTGCAATTTATCATCGAGGCTGCTTCGGAAAAGTTCGAGGTAAAAAAGGAAATCTTTCGTGAGCTTGGAATGCAGGCCGGCCCAAAAACAATCGTTGCCACAAATACATCGGCACTTCCGGTTGGCCGCCTCGCCGACACAACGGTTTCGCCTGAGCACGTGATTGGCCTTCATTTTTTCAATCCGGTTAGCCGGATGAAACTAGTTGAAGTCGTGATTGCAAAGCAAACGTCGGAGGAGACGCGCGAGCGAGGCCTGGCGTTTGTGCGACAAGTTGGAAAACTGCCCGTGATTGTGCGCGATAGCCCAGGCTTTCTGGTCAACCGGGTTTTGTTCCCGTATTTGCTTGATGCCGTCGAGCTTTTCAAGAGCGGCGCGGATGCCGCCACGATCGACAATGCACTCGTGCAATGGGGCATGCCGATGGGGCCGCTGCGATTAATCGATGAAATTGGCGTCGATATTGCCATTGATATCGGTAACACACTCGAGAAGGCTTATGGGCGGCGCGATCATGTTTCCTCAGTTCTGCTCTGGCTGCGCGACGGTAGGATGCTTGGCCGCAAAACCGGGGCCGGTCTTTACAAATACGAGGGTAAAGCGCAAATGCCTAACGAATCACTGGCACAGTGGCGTGCAAGCCGTCATTCCGACCGAAGCGGAGCAGAGTCGAGGAACCCCGTGGCAAACCCTAAAGCTGACTCTGCGGGATCCCTCGACTCCGCTCGGGATGACGTGGCGCAACGGTTAATCTTCCTCATGGTCAATGAAGCCGCGCGTTGTGTGGAGGAGAATGTTGTCGATTCGCCGGAGGACGCGGACTACGGAATGATTTTGGGAACCGGTTTCGCTCCGTTCCGGGGCGGCCCGTTGCGGTTCGCAGAACATTTTGGATTAAAGAAAGTGGTCGATGAACTGGAACGGCTGGCGAAGAGTGAAGAGAAATTTTCGCCCTGCGAATTATTGAAGAAGCACGCCCGGGATGGAACGAAATTTTATGGAGATTAACTGTTCGTCATTCCGAGCGAAGTCGAGGAATCCCGTGGAATTATCCTCTGTTTCGCAACGGGATGTCTCGACTTCGCTCGACATGACGAACGCGTTAACATGAAATCCCCGCTCGAAGCGCCCGAAAAACAAATCGCTGAAGAAACCAGCGCGAAGCCGCAAACGTCGGCGTCTGTTATCGACACGTCGAAGATGGCGAAAGGTCAGCGCGAAGCGCTCGAGCTGGCCGAAGCAGCGCGCGATCCCCTGGAAGATCGCGGCAGTTTCGCAAGCAATCTGTTTGTCGGCCGTTACGATTTCAATCGCATTTATCCGTATCCCGCGCAGAGTGCAGAAGATCGCGCGGCGGGGGAAGAATTTTTGCAAAAGCTGGAAAGTTATCTGCGCGAACATGTCGATCCGGATGAGATCGATCGCACTGGTGAAATTCCTCCCGAAAATTTCAAAGGTCTTGCGGAGATCGGCGCGTTTGGAATCAAGGTGCCGAAGCAATATGGCGGCCTTGGTTTGTCGCAATCCAATTATGGACGAGCGGCGGTTTTGCTTGGGAGTTGGGATGGAAACGTGTCCGCGCTTGTTTCCGCTCATCAATCGATCGGGGTCGCGCAACCGTTGCTCCTGTTTGGAACGGAAGAGCAGAAACAAAAATATCTGCCGCGCGTCGCGGGCGGAGAAATTTCGGCGTTCGCGTTAACGGAAACACACGCAGGCTCAGACCCGGCGACGATGAGCCTGCGCGCCGAACCCAGCCCTGATGGTAGTGAATTCGTTCTAAACGGTGAAAAACTCTGGTGCACGAACGGCGTTAAAGCTGGCGTGCTGGTGGTGATGGCGCGCACGCCGCCGAAGATGGTGGGCGGGAAGGAACGCAAACAAATCACGGCGTTCATTGTCGATGTCGATACACCGGGGCTGGAGATCGCGTATCGCTGCCGGTTCATGGGACTTCGGGCACTTTACAACGCAGTCGTGAAGTTCACCGACGTGCGCGTGCCGCGCGAGAACATCATCTCGAAGGAAGGCGCGGGATTAAAGGTTGCCCTAACGACTCTGAACACGGGACGACTCACACTGCCCGCCGCGTGCGTTGGCCTTTCCAAGCGCCTGCTGGAAATCTCGCGCAAATGGGCAGGCGAACGGATCCAGTGGGGCGTGCCAATTGGCAAGCATGCCGCGATCGCAGGAAAGGTTGCAGAAATGGCGGGGAACGTTTTCGCGATGGAAGCGATGACGTTTCTCACGTCATCGCTGCTCGATCGTAAATCGGGTGATCTGCGCATCGAGACGGCGATGTGCAAAATGTGGGCGACCGAGACGACTTGGCGAATCGCCGATGATGCGATGCAAGTGCGCGGCGGTCGCGGCTATGAGACGGCGCAATCGCTTGCCGGACGAGGCGAGGCTCCAATCGCCGTGGAAAGATTTCTGCGCGATTGCCGCGTAAACACAATTTTCGAGGGTTCGAGCGAAATCATGCGGTTGTTCATCGCGCGTGAAGCGCTCGATCCGCATTTGAAAGTTGGCGGCGCAATTTTCAACACGCAGTTGCCGATGTCGGACCGCGCGAAGGCCGTTTTCAGTTCCGGAAAATTTTATGCCGGCTGGTATCCGCGTCAGTGGTTGATGAACGGCGCGGGCAAGATCGACAATTTGCACGTCACGTTGCAAGGCCATGTCGATTATGCTGCGCGCACCAGCAAGCGGCTCGCGCGCGGTTTGTTTCACGCCATGGCGCGGTTTGGTCCGAAGCTCGACCGCGAACAACTGCTTCTTTCTAGATTTGTTGGCCTCGCGACGGAATTGTTTGCGATCAGCGCGACCTGCTCCTACGCCCAATGGTTACTCGGCCAGGGCAAACCCGCAGATGAAATTCTTTCCGTCGCCGATTACTTCTGTCGCTCCGCGCGGATGAGAATCGATCATCATTTCGCAGGCACGATGCGCAACGCCGACAAACGCGGGTACGCTCTTGTGCAAGATTTGTTAGCCGGAAAACACGAGCTCCTGCGCGACGGCATCGTGTAGCTGTAGCCACGACGCTGTGCGCCGTGTTTCTCTCGGACGTCGATGGCTAGGCGCCTGCAACGGTCCTCTTGGTTGACCGAGCCTTTCGCCACGGCTAATCTCAACAATGAGTATGCCGCCCGTGCTCACGGAGGCGGCTTCACCTCGAAGCCGCACCAATAAGAGCGAAAAACAAAAAGAAATATCACCGTCGAAGATTCTCGAAGAAATCGAGCAACATGTCTTGCTTGATGGTTTCAAGATCGTTGTCGATCTCGACAAAAGTCGGGGTTCCTATTTATACAACGCCGTCACTAACAAGCCGCTCATCGATCTGTATGGATTTTTCGGCTCGAATCCGATCGGCTTCAATCATCCGTACTTTGATGAACCCGCAGTGCAACGCGATCTGCTTCGCGCGGCCAAAATCAAAATCGCCAACTCTGATGTTTACTCGGAGGGATACGCGCAGTTTGTAGAAACCTTCGAGCGCGTAGTCGGGTTACCGCCGTTAGAGCGTTATCTTTTTATCGAGGGCGGCGCGCTGGCAATCGAAAATTGTCTGAAGGCAGCGATGGATTGGAAGGTGCGCAAAAATATGGCTGCAGGCCATGGCGAACGCGGCACACAGGTGTTGCATTTCCGCCGGGCTTTCCACGGTCGCAGCGGTTACACCATGAGCCTGACGAATACCGATCCGCGCAAAACGGATTTGTTCGCCAAATTCGACTGGCCGCGCGTCTCGTGTCCACACATCGATTTTTCACTGCCGGAATCGGAGCGCGAAGCGGATGTCGCTGCCCGCGAACAGAAGGCCGAGAGCGAAATTCGGGATTTCATCGAGAAACGCAATATCGACATCTGCGCCATCATCATCGAGCCGATCCAGGGCGAAGGCGGTGACAATCATTTCCGTGGCGAATGGCTGCAGAAATTGCGAACGATTTGCGACGAAAACGATATTCTCCTCATCTTCGACGAAGTGCAGTGCGGCATGGGGGCGACAGGCCGCAACTGGTGCTGCGAACATTTCAATGTGGTGCCCGATCTGATGGCGTTTGGAAAAAAGGCGCAGGTATGCGGAGTGATGGCCGGGCCGCGCCTCGACGAGGTGAAAGACAACGCCTTTCGTTTATCGAGCCGGTTGAACTCGACCTGGGGCGGCAATTTCACCGACATGGTGCGCTCGACTCATTTTCTGCGCATCATTGAAAAGGAACAC
>JBKPRQ010000155.1:0-57252 GCA_046734635.1 Verrucomicrobiota bacterium | reverse complement strand
GCATTTCCCTGCCGCGTGCCGCTATTGTGCACTACAATGAATTGCCAGCGACGCCGCTTCACTGGCGCGCGTCGGATTGCGTCAATGACGGATCTCGTCAAATAACGGTAGTTGCCCGAACTGCGAGACCACGGCCAGAACCCTCGTTTCGGCGGAGGTGACGGCGGAGGCTCAAAACCCTGGTCCTCTTCGAGACCGGACTTTTCGATCACAACCTGCGCACGGTCGCCGCCTGTAGCACGCTGAGTTTTTTGTTCGACCGACGCCGCTGGTGTCGGCACCGCGGCTCCGACCGCTTTCGGTACTGGCGTCGGCCGTTCTGACGCCGCAGCGGGCTGTTCGGTTAGGGCCGGCGGCGTCTTTTCCGGCTTTGGTGTTTCCTCTTCTTTTCGCGCCGATTTGGTTGTCTTCTTTGTTTTGCGCGAAACCTCCTTGGATTTCTTTGATTTCGGTTTGGGTGTGGGCGTGTGGCGCCGTTTTGATTTTGCTGACGCGCTCCCCTCGGGTGTCTCACGTGGTGTCGGCTTTGCCGTCGCTTCTTCTTCGTCGTCAGACTTTTTCGCCAGCGTAGCTTTGCGAGGACGCGGGGATTCCCCTGCATCCGCGTTATCGTCGCTGGTCGACGATTTTTTTTTCTTCGCGGAAGAGTCTGCTTTCTTTTCCGGCTCTTCGTTTGCCAATTTTGCGTGGGGAATCGCGGTTGGCGCTTTTTCCGGAGTTGCAGACCCTTGATGTTTTTTTCCCGATTTGCTCTTCGATGTTTTTGCTACCGGACTTGGAGATTTTTTTGGTTTAGGGGACGGCGAAGAGTGGGTCTCGATTTGCTCGGATTCGTCGCTCCGTTTTTTTTCTTCGTCATCGACCTGCGCGCAGAGGAGACTTCCAATGATTACGCCAGAAACGAGCGCAGGTGTGAGCCAAATGCGAAAGCGCACCACTGCGCGGAGCGTAACAGAGCGCGCGACGTGATCAACGGAATCGTTAAAAAAAGTTAACTTGCCGCCGCGGGCTCAGGCGCAGGCGGTACAGGCGCGCGCATTTTTTCGCCTTCACGCCGAAGAATGGCGTTTAACTTTCCGCCCAGCAATAGCAAGAGACAGGTCAGATACATCCACGTGAGCAATACCACGATGGACGCGAGCGCGAGATAGGTGGGGTTGTAGCGATCATACCGCGCGACATAGAGCTGAAAGAGCTTCGTCGCGATGATCCAGCCTACCGAAAAGAAAATCGCGCCGGGTAAAGCCTGGCGGACGGTCAAATAATTTTCCGGCGTCAGGAGATAAAGCCCCAGCGCGAGAAGGACCAGCGCCACAAATGTAAACGGCAAGTTGAGCGTCGTAATCCATGCTTGGAGTGGAAAGGCCAGCTGAAAATTGACTTCTGCAAGACCGGCAAGCCGTTCGCCAAAGACGATCGCGTTGAAGCAGAACACGATGATGATCCCAAACCAAAACAGCATGAAAAATGAGATGATATACTTCGACCACCAATGGGGATCTTCCCGCATTCCGTATGTATGGCTGAGCGCGCGCGAGATCGTAGCAACGAAGACGGTCCCGAAATAAATTCCGAGAATGATGCCGGCGTTCGCCAGCAAGCCGCTCGAGCCTGTCACAACCACATTCGCCATCGTAGAATCCAGAATGTCCTGCACTTTCGGGTCCGGCGGCATGAAGCTTTTCAAGAGAAGAAACATCCGATGCAACTTTGTCGGATCGGTGCCGAACAACCCCAGCAGATGCCACAGAAACAGCGATCCGGGAGCCAGCGCAAAAAGAAGCAGGTATGCCATCTGCGCGGCCAACCCGGTCGTGGTATCGGTTGCCGTTTCCCAAACCAGCCGCCGCAAAACGCGCCAGAGAAATCCGAGATATTTCATCTGCAAGGAGAGTTTACTTTGCCGGATATAAATATCCATTAAACTCCGAATGCTTCGGTAAGCCTCTGTCTTCGCTGCCTCCTGAGACGAGTTTCCCAATGGACGTTACGATGGCCTGATCAACTGTGAAAAAACGAATATTGATCCTCACGGCGAGTTTCGGAGAAGGTCACAACAGCGCTGCACGCGGAATTCGCGATGGTCTCGCCCGCATTGCCCCAGAAGGGACCGATGTAGAATTGCGCGATTTATTTGCCGAAGCCTACGGGCCGGTCAATGAGCTGGTGCGAAAAAGCTACCTGGCGCTCGTTAATCATGCGCCTGGGGCGTGGGGAGCCGTTTATCGCTGGCTCGAACGGAAAAAAGATTTCGACACTGAATTCGCGCGTTTCTCGCAACTGGAAGATCATTTCGCCGCATTACTTGAGCGTTTTCAACCAGACGTGATGGCCTGCACGTTTCCCGCCTATCCGAATGTACTCAGGCGAATTCAGGCCCGAAACGCCGCAGGCTTTCCGTCTTGCAAAATTGCCGTTGTAATCACCGATTCGATTACGATCAACTCAGTCTGGTATCGGTGTGACGCCGACTATTTTCTTGTCGCAAACGAGCAGAGTGCCGCCGTTTTGCAAGCGGTCGGAGTCGCCCCGGAAAAAATCAAGATCTTTGGCTTTCCTGTAAGTCCAAAATTTACCGACTCCGCGAGGTCGAACTGCGTGCTGCCGTCAATCAACTCTGAGCGTCGCGTTTTGTATATGATCCATGCGGCCACCCGCGGCGCGCCGGAACTGGCACAGCGACTCGCGGACTTGGGTGTGGACCTCACCGTGACCATCGGCCGTGCGGACAGACTGATGCCGGAGATCAAAGCGGCGGTGGGAGATAAGGCAAAAGTCGTTGGCTGGACCGACGACCTTCCGCGCATGCTTCACGAGAGCCATTTGCTCATCGGGAAAGCCGGAGGGGCAACAGTACAGGAAACGGTCGCTGCCGGTTGTCCGATGATTATCAATTACGTCGTCGCCGGTCAGGAGGAAGGGAACGCCCGGTTGATCGTTGAGACGAATTCGGGTGTGATCGCAAAATCGCCACGAGAAGTCATCGCGCAGATTCAGCGCGCGTTTGCCGACGACGCAAAACAATGGCGCGAATGGTCTGCGAATATCAGCAAGCTCAGCCGGCCGCGCGCCGCGCTCGATATCGCCGACTTTTTGCTGTCGATCTGACGTCTCATTAACAACGCGGCTTTAGTCAGATGACCAAATTTCCTCCCCGCCGCTGAATGTTCGGAGTACTTCCAATTCCGGCGACACAACGACCAAATCCGCATCGGCGCCCACCTCCAGACGGCCCTTTGTTTCAAGACCGATGGCATGCGCAGGATTTTCCGTGGCCATCATGACGGCTTCATGCAGCGGCACGTTTACTTTCATGACCATCGTGCGTACCAGGTCGATCAGGCGCGACACGCTACCCGCGAGCGCTGTACGGTCTGCAAGCAGAGAGACGCCGCCTTCCACGATGCAATCCCTTCCAAAAAGCGAAAACCGTGATTGATCCGGCAACCCAGCGCCGGCGGTTGAATCCGATACCAGACAAATCCCACGCGGGCCTTTCGCGCGATACAACATCTTCATCAAGGTTTCGGAGACGTGGTGACCATCGGCGATTAGTTCGCAACTGATCTGTGGTTCGCTTAACGCAAACTCCAGTAAACCACCAACGCGATAAATGCCGCGGCGACGCGCGCTCGACATGCAGTTGAAAGTGTGAGTGACGCTGCGGATGCCACGTGCGAAACCTTTTCGCGCGTCCTCGTCCCATGCGTCGCTGTGGCCTCCACTTACACTGATAGAGCGCGAGTGAAAATTCGCGATCGCTTCCAGCGCTCCCGGTAACTCGGGCGCGATCGTGATTCGCCTGATCACGTCCGCGTAGTCGAGTAGTTGGTCGACTAAAGCTCCAGACGGATTTTGAATGAATTCAGCGCGTTGCGCACCGCATTTGACCTTCGAAATAAAAGGGCCCTCCACATGAACGCCGACAATTTGTTTAATCGAGCCGCGACAATCACGGACAGCGTTCAGAACATCGGTGATGCCATCGAGCGGCGCAGTCGCCGTGGTCAGCAAAAGCGAGGTGGTGCCTCCACCGGCATGATAATCACAGATGGCACGAAACGCTTCCGCAGACCCTTCCATGGTGTCGCGGCCCCGCGCGCCGTGCAGGTGAAGATCAATGAGGCCCGGAGCGAGATAATTTCCCCTCAGATCGACAACGCGTTTTTCGCGCGCCTGACCATGGTCGCGAATTGTGGTGATTTTTCCTTTTTCAACAACGAGCTCAAGGCCGTCGCGAATGCCTTCGGAGAAAATCAAACGCGCATTGGTAAGGATCATGTCGCTCCAGGCTAGGGAGTCAGCAGTCCCGCATACCAATGAAGAAATGTACCCCCGAAAAACATCCAGCTCAGAGCGCCAAACGCCAGATAAGGTCCAAACGGCAGCTTGGCAGACCAGACACGTTTGCCCACGACCAGCGTGATCAGGCCAACAAAGGAACCGACAAGTGATCCGGCGAAAAGACTAAATAACACTGCACGCCAGCCGAGGAACGCGCCGATCGCAGCGAGAAATTTCAAATCGCCGCGGCCCATCGCTTCACGCGGGATCACAAGTTCACGCGCCACGCCGGAAATCTGCGTCACATCGTCCAGCATCATCACGTGGCCCTCGGCCGTGACGCGATCGTAGCGAAAGTCCAGTGTCACGTTTCCATACGTGTGGTGGTCGATCCTGGCCTCATCGCATTCAAGCAATAACCGATCTTTTTCCCGGGCGAAATAGTCACTCCACAGGCTTTCTTCGGTGCCTACCACCAGATCGGCGTCATCCCCGTGTTTCGTCCAGGTGAACGGTGTGGGGGCATCGAATTCGATCCGTTTTCTCCCAAAAGCAATCTTGCCAGCTTCGAGGACAATTAACAGGATTACGTAGCCCAGGGCGGCGGCCAGCAACGAGCGAACGCATGCGGCAAGCCGTGAATCCGTTTCCATCAAAGCTGGCACAGCCACACTGCAAACAAGACCAGCAATAATTCCGCCGATCGTTACGCGGTCCGGAATAATGAAATGTTCGAGATCGATAAATGTTCCAACGATCAGGAGCGAAACCAAAATCCAGTACGCAATCGCCATTTGCCGCGGAAAGCTCTGCCAAATCGCCAGGAACAGCAGCGCAGTGATCAACTCCACCGCGAAATAACGAAAGGCGATTTTCGCGCCGCAATTCGCGCAACGACCACCGAGCAAAATCCAGCTGACCAACGGCAGATTTTGATGCCATGGAATCGGCTGTTTGCATGCTGGACAAAAAGAACGACGGGGCTTGTTAATGGAAAGCTCGACCGGCCAACGATAGATGCAGACGTTCAAAAACGAGCCGACCGCAGCGCCGAGAACAAAGGCAAATGCACCGAAGAGAAACTGGTAAACAGAGTGCGCCACGCTCGATTATTGGGTGATCGCCCTGGAGCTGCGGCGCTCCATTAGCCACGCAATCCAGATGCAGCTTTCGTAAAGCAGACACATGGGAAGCGCCATCGCGATCAAGGTCAGAATGTCCGGTGTCGGGGTGATGATCGTCGCCAGAATAAAAATCAGGACCACGGCATAAGGCCGTGTGCGCGCCATGAACCTGTACGTAATCAATCCAAATCGAACGAGAGCCAGCACTACCACTGGCAGTTCGAAAGCAAGCCCGAAGCCGATCGTAAAGCGCGTCACGAAGGAATAATATTGTTGCACGGTCCAGGTAGGCGCCCAGCCGAGCGACTCTGTGTCGCGAAAGAAAAAGAGAATCGTTTTCGGCAGCAACCAAAAATAACAAACACTCACACCGAGAAGGAAGAGCGCGAAGCTAACCAGGATAGCCGGGAACAAAAAGCGCTTTTCCACAGCGGTGAGCGCGGGCAGCACAAACTCCGCCACGAAATAAAGCAGAAGCGGAAAACAGACAACGATACCGGCGTAAAACGCCAGATGAAACGAGATCACGATTGAGTCGGTGATGCCGAGCGCCTTGAGTGTCCCGATCTGTGATCCGACATCACGTAACGGCGCCTGCAATATCCGCACCAGGGTCGCGCGAAATGCAAAGCAAATCACCATCGCTGAAGCCACCGCGATTGCCATCTTCACAATGGTCCACCGCAACTCTTCCAGATGCTCCAGAAACGGTTTGGAAGTTTCGTTCTCCGGCAGTTCGCGAAATTTAAAAATGTCTTTCAGCGCCATTGGTTAAAAATCCGAAAACAACCGCCAATAAACAAATTATGAGCAATCAGCCCTCCTTGTCTGGAAGGAGGCCGCGCGCAGACAGTCGCGCCCAAATGCTTAGCGTGTTGGCATCGCGAATTTCGTTCTCGGCAATCATTCGCCAAATCTCAGGCACGCTAAATTCGCGGCAATCGAGAATCGATTCTGCTTCGTCTCCGGCCGATGGCTGTTTGCATTTTTGGACGGGTCGCGCCAGGAAGAAATGGCCGCATTCGTCTGTAAATCCGGGTGAGGTAAAGTACTGGCCAAGCGCGATGAGTTCGCCATCCGTCGAGAGCTCGTAACCTGCTTCCTCACGCAGTTCGCGCAGCGCGACCTGCTCAACGGTTTCTTGAAGGGGGCCGTCGATCTGCCCGGACGGCATTTCCCAAATAGCTGTGCGAATTGGAATGCGCTCCTGGTGAATGAGAACGATTTTTCCGTCCCGCGTCATCGGCGCAATGATCACGGCTGCTTTCCGGTGCACAATTGTCCATGCCTGTGGCAGGGAACGCGCGGGGGTTCGCACATGGTCGGTCACAACTTCAAGATGCGCATTGTCGAAGTGGCGCTCGCTAGACACGGTTTCCCAGCTGTTTTGCATAACGGTGAAGTGTAGTGGCCGCTATCCTTACCGGCAAACTCTGTCGCCGTCGCCCATCAGGCGACGCCGGCCTGTTCCTTGTTAAACACTGAGAGCCGCGCTTCTCACAGGGAAGCGACTACAGCTTCGCTTTTCAGCGCTTGATCTGCGCGACGATATTCTCAAGCGACGGATGCAGTTCGCGTTACGGTCACAGAGACGTGTTTGGCATCTTCCAAAGGAAATTTTCGCAGCTCCACCGTGATCTTTTGAATGCGGAAAGTTTTGAGCAAGTGCGTTGCCAAACGATCGGCGAGTGTCTCGATCAGATTTGTCGACTGATCTCGCACAAAATTCTTCGTTTCCTCAGCAACGATCGAATAATTGACCGTGTTGTCGATTTTGTCCTCCATATCGCGCTGGTCGTAATATGGCCAGAAAGAAATGCTGACAGTTAGCCGCTGCGGGGTAGAACGTTCTTTTTCCGGAACCCCAATGTGTGCGAAGATTTCGAGTTGCTCGATATGAATCCGATCGGAGGGCGGATTTGGTTCGTTGGGCATTCGCCAAGATTACTGCGCCGGCGCTCAGAACAACATTCGTTTCGTCGACAACTGGCCTTACTTCGGCGCAAGCGACGCGACAATTGTGTCGAAGCGCGGATCGCCGCGCAACGGGTCCCACCGCGGACGCAGAAGCAGCCTGCCATAACTCAAAAAACTTGGAAGTTTCGCCGCCTCATCTAATCGCTCGATTGCGCGATCCTTCTCGCCAGTCCACGCATAAATGAAAGCGAGGTATTCGATCAACAATGGACCCCGTATGACATCTTTACTAACGGGCAACAGCTCGACAGCGTTTGACCCCGGCCATCCTAATTGGCAAGCACAAAGTTAAGGGGCGCAGCCTGTACCGCATCAAGGACAGGAGTTGAAAGCAGATGTCGCCAAAACAGTGACTAGCTTGACGCGGTGGCGCGCGCGTTGAGGTTGAGTACGCAATGAAAACGGTCTGGCGTGTTTTTGCTTATTTGAAGCGGTATCCCTGGATGGCCGCGGGGACGTTGATCTGCGCGATCCTGAGCACGGTCACGGTGATTGTCTTTCCGGCAACAACGAAATGGATCATCGACGATGTGGTGCGGGCGAATCAACCTGACAAATTGCTGCCTCTGCTGTTGCTGGCGGCGGTCGCATTTCTGCTTCAACACGGCTTCAATTCCCTGCGCATTATTCTGAACAACACGTTTGAGCAAAAAGTGATCTTTGATTTGCGCAGTGATTTGTATTCGCACATCCAACTGCTGCCTCTGCGATGGTTCGACAATCGCGCTACCGGCGATCTGATGACGCGCGTGATTGAGGACGTCAACTCAGTCGAACGGGTATTGATTGATGGAATCGAGCAAGGCGTCGTCGCGGCGCTGCAAGTGATCGTCGTTCTCGGCGTGATGTTTTATTTGAGTTGGAAATTGACGCTGTTGGGCCTGGTGCCTGCGCCGTTTCTGGCCGGCGGCGCACTTTGGTACACGCTCACCGCGCATCGCCGTTATCGACTGCAACGGCGCGCTTCCTCAGCGATGAACGCGCTGCTGCACGATAATCTCGCTGGGATTCGGCAAATCAAAAGCTTTGGCCGCGAGAGCGAACAACACAATCGATTCAACGACGCCAGCAATGAATTGCGGCGCGCCACGCTCGTCGTCATGCGGGTTTGGGCAATGTATCACCCGTCGATGTACCTGATTGGCTCGTTAGGAGTTCTCCTCTTAATCGCGGTTGGAACAAAAGCTGTTCTGGCCGGCACCATGCAACTCGGCGATCTCATCGCTTTTCTCATGCTCAGCGGATTTCTTTACGAACCGATTGGGAAATTGCACCAGCTTAATCAACTTGTGCAAGCCGGACGCGCTGCCGGCGAACGCGTGTTCCAGATTGTCGACGAACCGGTGGAGCCGGGGGCTGCAGCTTCTGAAGGCGAACGCGGTGCGCTGATCACCGATCCCAGTGAGAAAATGCGAATTGCAGGCGACATTCGCTATGAAAACGTGAGTTTCGGCTACGTCGAGGAATTGCCCGCTCTCAGTCATGTTTCTTTCCACGCGGCGCCGGGTGCTACTATCGCGCTGGTCGGTACAACCGGTGCCGGTAAATCAACGCTCGTGAATCTGCTCGTGCGTTTCTATGAGTTCACCACTGGACAAATCTACATCGACGGGAAACCGATTCGCGAATATGACCTGCGCGCATTGCGTGATGCGATCGGTGTAGTGACGCAGGAAAGTTTTCTGTTTAATGGATCGATTCGCGAAAATCTGCTCATGGGAAAACCGCGAGCGACTGACGACGAATTATGGCGCGCAGTCGTTGCGGCGAACGCGCAGCACTTTATCCAACGCTTACCGGACGGCTTGGAAAGCGTCGTGGGCGAGCGCGGAGTGAAATTGAGCGTAGGCGAAAAGCAACGGCTCTCTATTGCTCGAGCGTTGTTGAAAGATCCGCCGATTTTGATTCTCGATGAAGCGACTGCGAGCGTGGATACCACGACAGAGCGCCTGATTCAGGAAGCACTCGAGCGTTTAATGGCGAACCGCACATCGATTGTCATCGCGCATCGGCTTTCCACAATTGTACATGCGGACCAAATTCTCGTTCTCGATCACGGGCGGATCATCGAGCGGGGCACCCATGACGAATTACTGGCGCTGGGCGGAAAATATGCGCGGCTATGCCAGCAAAGTTTGCTCGAAACTGCCTCGCCACGGGAAACGGAATCGACGGAAGAAATTGCCGGTTCACAAACGCCGGACGCAGAGGAACAATTGCCGGTCTGCTGATAGAAAGGCCGTAGGGTCCGCTGTCCTCAGCAGATCACGTGCGAGAAATTTGCCCAATCCTGTCGGGTGCGCTGAGCACTACGCATACTAGAGCCTTATCGGCCCGGAAAGTCCCTTTGCTCCACGTTGTCAGGTTCCGGCACCCTGAATAGCCGCTTCGTATTTTTCTTTTAGCTCAGCGTATCGTCGCTCCGCTTCGATCAGAGCGCGGCGCTCTTCTTCCAAGCTCCGTTCGAGATCACGAATCTGCTCCCGGAGACGAATCGACATTCTGGCCACTGTTGGTCCGATAGGATCGCCCAGTTGAATTTCAGTCTGGGCATCCAGGGCATCTGCTTCTCCGCTTTCCCAGAGCTGCGGCATTTCCTGAATCTTGCAACGCGCGCCATTGCGGGTGTTGATGACCTCGGTCTCGCTATCGATTTCGCCGAGCCGGATAAATTCCTGGAGCGCGCCCAGGGTTGTCGGTCCGTAATAATGCTCGCTCGTGAGTTCAACCAACCAGTCCATACCGAGCTGAGGCAGCATCGGCGCTTTCACCCAGCTCTGCCGATCGTTAGAAAGCGTATCGTGGGGCGCGATTTGCGCAGCTGCAGCCCAGCGCGCGATTTGATCAAAACGCACCGGGCCAAAGGTGCTTCCATCTTCGTGTTTGCGCAGAAACCAGCTTGGATTCACGAGCTCTATTCTGTTGGCGACGGCGAACTGGAGGCCGCCGGCGACGCAGCGGGGATCATGATGGTCTGTCCCGCCTGCAGCTTACGGCCATCTTCGATGTGATTGGCCGCCTGCAATTCATCCACAGTCACCTTGTACATTTTCGCGATCGAAGTGAGTGTCTCACCGCGTGAGACGATGTGCGTATTTGCGCCAGCCGGATGTGGTGAAGATCCGGCGGCGACCGCAGCGGCAGGACTGGCTGCCGACGGCGTGCTTTCTCCGATCATTACACCCGGTCGCATGTGTGCGATTTGCTGTTCCAGCTTGAGAATCTCCTGAGAAAGCGCATCAATCTTCGCATTCTGTTCGTCTATCTTTTTCGCCAACGCTTCAAGTTGAGTGGCATGATCTGATTTCCGAGATTTCGGCGCTTCCGTTTGAGCCGAAATCGGGCAAAGCAATCCGAAAAGGACCGTCGCACAAAAAATCAATGCGAGCTTCATCGGGGCAAAACTTTGCCATCAGCGGATTTGTCTGGCAAGCGCCTTCGCCACATTGAATCGTTGAACGGAAATCCGGTGTTAATTGTAACGAGTTGGCGAATCATGCGACGCGACAGCTTGCCTTTCCAATATTTGCTCTTAGATTTTTTTATGCCCGAGCGCATTCAAAAACCTGCAGAACCGGCTCCCTGGGGTCCAAAACAAGGCGATGGTGGAGGTCCACGTTCACCGGACGTTTCACGGCCGGACACGAAGGATCTCTTAAAAAAAATGCGCAAGGTGGATCCAAATCAATCCAAGCGCTATCGCCAGCGCACCGGCCAATAATGGAGCGCTCCCAGGTGGCGTTTGACCAGAATTTCTCTGGCGCAGCCGGCGATTTCCCTGCGCTGCTGCGCCGCGAAGGCCTGCTCGCTCCGGCGGCTGTAAATCCTCTACCCCAGGCAGGGACTTCCCAAAAGAGCTGGCAGCCAACGGAAGCAACCACGATTCTCGCTTTCAAATTTTCAGGCGGCGTCCTCGTCGCCGGCGACCGTCGGGCGACAGCTGGTAACACGGTCGTGTATGATCGCGCCGACAAGGTTTTGGAGATTGATCGGCACTCGATCATGGCGATTGCTGGTGTGCCGGCAACGGCGTGGGAAATGGCGCGCGTGCTCGAACACTCATTCCAATACTTTCGGCGAACACAACTGCAGGAAATGAGCGTAGACGGAAAAGTGCGCGCCCTATCCAAGCTGTTGCGCGACAATTTCGGGTTCGTCATGCAGGGCGTGGGGGTCGTGGTGCCGATCTTTGCGACATACGATTCTCATCCCAAGCCCGAGGCGCGTCTTTATTTTTACGACGCAATGGGCGCACAATTTGAAGTAACTGATTACGCAGCGACGGGGTCGGGATCGCCGGCGGTGCGCGGCATTCTTTATTACGAAAACAATTGGGGAGCAAAGCCGCTACTTGAATTGGGCGATGACGAAGCGGTATCTATCGCGTTGCGCGCATTGGATACCGCTGCGGAATCCGACACATCGACAGGCGGCGTCGATCGCAGTGGAAAGATTTATCCGCTTATCAAGATTGTATCGCGCGAAGGAATCACAACGTTGCCGGAGAGCAAAATTGCCGCGGTGTTCAAGGAAACGGTTGCATGATTGAAGAACCGTATCGTTGGGTCGAAGCGATCGCGAATCGTCGCGAGTATATCGAAGCGCAGCTCGCTCCGGGCAGTCCAATCGCAGCGCTGGGTTTTCGCGACGGTATTTTGTTTGTTACGCTCGGCCAGACGCGCCAGAAGATTTTTGAGATCTACGACCGGATTGGGATGGGTGCGATTGGTCATCCCGGCGACATCGAACGACTGCGAATGGCGGCGATCGAACTGGCGAGCACTGAAGGCTTCACCCGTTCCGCGGCGGATGTTTCGTTGCGACGGCTCGTGCATTACTCGCTCAGTCCGGTCATGAAGACCGCATTTGAACAGATTTATGGGCCACCATACCTAGCGCGAATGCTCTTTGCGGAGGTCGCACAACATCCCGAGGGGGATTTGTTTTTACGAGTAGAATACGACGGTGAGATTGCGACCAACGGCGCAACGCACGCTCAAGCGCGGCGGGACTTCGCTGCACTCAGCGGGACACAGCAGTCGAGAGAGCTGATGGAAACATTTCTTGCGACGCAGCACGCGACGGGCGCCAACCTCGAGACAGCGTTCAACTCCGCGCTCGATGCATGGAGCATCGGGCATATGACTTTACAAACCACCGATACAAAGGAACCACCAGAGCGCGCGGCCGTAAGAAAACATCTACAGGAACAGCTCGCCAATGCTGCAATCGAAGGGGCATTGCTTGAGCGTGACGCCGGCCGCGCAATTCGCTATCGTTCGCTGTCAGACAATGAATTACGTCCCTTGATCCGCGACTAAGATATGGGAAAAAATCATTGTCCGGAGGTCACAAGTGAAATCGCTTCGGAATATCCTGGCTCTCTCTGGCTTGTTGGTGATGATGGCGTCTTTCGTCTGGATGCAGTTCGACCAGACGGAAAGAGCTAAGTCGGCTGCCACAGAGCCGAGACCAGCGCAGCCCGCGGCTGCAGCCGGTCCGTTTGCAGTAGTCGTTCTTGATCCCGGGCACGGAGGGCAGGATTCCGGTGCAATGTGCGGAGGCTTACTCGAAAAAGATCTCGCTCTCGACGTGGCACGACGAATTGATCGATTACTCGACTCCGAAGGAATCGCGACATTGATGACTCGCCTGGGAGATACTTATGTCTCGCTGGCAGATCGCGCGGCGTTCGCTAATCGCATCAGAAATTGCATTTTCGTCAGCATTCATTTCAACGAAGACAACAAACCGGTCGCCAGCGGGGTGGAGACTTACTATGCCTCGCATCAAATCACCACCGGGTCTTCTGTCGCTTCGTGGCTGCCTTTTTTATGGCGACCACTCTCCGAGTCGCCGAATCCTGAAAGTCAAAGCCTTGCTGGATTCATTCAAGAAGCTCTGGTCGCACGCACACGGGCCAATAATCGTGGCACACAGCCCGGACAATTTTTTGTGATCGCAAACGTGACTTCCCCTGCCGTCTTGATCGAAGGAGGATTTCTGACCAACAAGGAAGATATTTCCAAACTTGTAAGCGAAGATTACCGCGACCAGATCGCCGCAGCCGTTGCTGACGGTATTTTGCGTTATCGCGATGCGATGAATCAGCGGAAACCAACGTTGGCGGTAACAATTCGGGAGAGCGCTGAATAGACGGAAAACAAGGGCGTCAAAATAACATCACAATGAAGGCCAGGATCGCTGCGCTGATCTTCCTTGGCTCGCTTATGCTGGCGCAAGCGGACCAGATGATTGAAAAAGTGCAGCAAGCCTTGAAAGACCAGGGCTTTTACTACGGTGAGATCACCGGTCAGACGAGTTCGGATTTAACGGCGGCCATTCGTCGTTATCAAATTCGCAGTGGACTGCAGGTCAACGGTCAGCTCAACGGTGAGACGATTCAGTCGCTGGGAGTTAACTCTTCTTCTCCCCAAACGGCGGCAAAGCCTGCGTCACCCGGCCCCGCTTTATCCAAACCTGCCGAACAATCGCCAATCGGAGGAACGAACGTAACGCCGCCACCTGTCGAGCCTTTTACGAATGCGCCGCAAGAGCAGCAAGTGTATCCCTCCAACCCGGTCGCCCCACCTACTTCTGCGGCCGGAGTCCTCGCGCAGACGCCTTTTGAAGCTGCCCCGCCCGAGGTGCAACACAATGTGATTGTTTCTGCTCAAATCGCGCTGGCGCGGCGGGGACTTTATCAGGAAGAGGTCAATGGAATCTACGGGCCGGCAATGGAGTTTTCCCTGCGAGCGTATCAAGCACGGACACAACTTCCGGTGACAGGCCGGCTTGATCTGCAAACGCTCGCCGCGCTTCGGTTGTTACCGCAACCACGTCAACCATTTTACGATCCCTCCCACAGACGTTGGCGTCCCCCGCCCGGTCCGCCAGTTCGCGGCGAATGGGTGCCCGAGTGACGTAGCCTGAGCGTAACGGCTCGCCGCGGCAGCAAGGTTCATGCGCTATTGAGGATTGTCGAAGTGCGTCGATTGCAGTTCGGCAAAAACAGTGCCGACGAAGACCTGCGCTTCAATACGAAGCAGAAGTCGTTCGGCATCATCCGATACCCAAATAATAGCGCGACGAAACTTCCGGTGCGGTTCTAATTGGCGTTGCTTGCCAATCCGCTTGAGCTGCAACTCGAGTTTAATTGCGCTGTAATTGCCAGCGTGCACCGAGATTTTTTCGTGGCCAGCTACCGTGACGGTAGCAAGGTAAGCATTCGTGGCGGGATACGCCACCACACGGTAAACGCTACCGTTTTTAAGCGGCTGACTGCGTAGATAAAGCATGGCCGAAAATAGGTCGAAGAGATTGGGGAAATTAAACTGGCGAGTCTTGGCTTCGGCTGCGGCTTTACCCTCTGTTCTCACACGCGTCACTCCGTTATTTGTGAAAGTGAGATGAGTGACAACTTTCTTTGATCGATAATTTTCGATTTGCTCGGTTTCGATCGGTTGCAACGTCCCGGCACTGGCGGTTGCTCGATAATTGACGTCGAATTTCCACAACGCCCGAACCAGGCCGATGGTTCGGCCGGTCCCATCGAGTTGAAGCTTGTCTGCAGATGGCTTTGTAAAGTGGACATCTCCGGTAGCTGCCGTAAGCCCCGACCACCCGAAGCGGTAGGAGGCACGCAAAGGGCGCAGTTCAGGAAAATTTCCGGCCGGATCTTTGCTGAGTGTCGCCTCCCAATTCCCCGCGAGCGAACTGGAGCAGAATGCGAGAAACGCAAAGATCGCCAGCAAAACCCGAGGTCGGATTAGAATCGATATTTTCGCAGACCGCACGTGCTGATTAATCGTTTCCTTTTCGCGTGGCGCGCTGCTTTTCATTCGTACAAAAAAATACACGCGAGTTTAGCTCGCGTGTATTTCCAAATTGTGAATCTAAATGTTAAGGCTTGGCGGCCTTTGCCGGGCTGGCTGATGGATTTGCTTTCGCAGTTGAGCTTGCAGCGCGTCCTGGCTTGTTGAGCACGGCGATGATGTCGTTGGTAAAATCGACATTGTCCGGCGCATACAACAAGATCGGGACACCGTTAATGCTCATGCCCGATTTGTCGAACACCATATCGAAATGATTGGTTTTTACCTTCTCCAGCACCACATCGGTGATTTCCTTAACGATTCCTTCTCGCACGCGCATCAACTGTTCCTGTAATTGTCGTTCGCGAGTTTGACGGAAATCGCTGATCTCACGCTCCATGTTTTTGATGTTGGCGATCTTGTCGTCCCGTTCCTTTGCCGTTTGAGTCTTCTTATCTGCGCTCAGGGCTGGCGACTCCAGCTGCTTGTTCAGATTATTGATTTCGTCCAAGGCCTTTTTGTAAGCCTCCGCTCGATCATCGTATTCTTTTTTGGCGGAATT
The DNA here is from genome assembly GCA_046734635.1 of Verrucomicrobiota bacterium. Taxonomy (GTDB): domain Bacteria; phylum Verrucomicrobiota; class Verrucomicrobiia; order Chthoniobacterales; family UBA10450; genus Udaeobacter. Next base: position 41,491 of record JBKPRQ010000155.1, on the reverse strand, counting down.
TTTGGCGTCATTAATTTTTACTTCGGCTTCCTTGGTCTTGTTGTATTCCTTGAACGCGCGCTGCATATCAACTGTTCCGATTTTCATTGTGCCTTGTGCGAGGGCCGCAATCGGAAACGCCAGGGTCAATGCAAGCATTGTAGACAGAGACTTTTTCATAAAATGGAGGATACAGTGCTCGGAATCGCGTTAGACTGCAACCACATATATTCGTTCAAAATTGATAACCCACGTTGAAGTTGAAACGACCGCCGCCGTGATATCCGTCACGCTGTAGCGGATATCCATAATCGAGGCGCAACGGGCCGATCGGCAGATCAAGTCGAAGTCCAATACCGATATCCGAGGCGATATGGTTGAAGCCGAAAGACCACTCTTCGCTGTTCACGAAACCGGTATCGTAAAAAACTGCTCCGCGGGCTTTTTCGATGATCGGGAAAGTCCATTCAATCGTCGTGCGCCACATCGTCTTTCCGCCAGTTGGTTCGCCATTCTCATCTTGCGGTCCCACTTCGCGATAGGGAAATCCGCGCAGGTTATTTGAACCGCCCAGGTAAAGCCGCTCGAAAACTGGTACATCATCCCCGTTTCCCCACTGGCTCACGGTGGCGACTTCGCCGTTGATCACGAGTATGGTGTCCCACGGAAGGTGAAAATATTGCGACGCTTCAAGATCCAATCCGTAAATCTGAACGTCGCCTCCAAGAGGACCGCCTGCGATATAGGGCGAAAAGTTGATGCGTCGTCCCCGGCGCGTGAGCAACGGATTGTCGCGCGAGTCGAACACGACGCCGCCGAAAATCTTGCTCTCAGTAAACGAGCCCTTTTGCGATTGGATGAAATCAGATGCGCTAATGGCCACATCGTAAATATCGATGTCCTGCAACATGTACCCCAATGTTGCAGATGTATAAGCATTGATCGGTTTGCGTAATTCGAAGGCAAATCCGTAGTTCCTCTGGTTGTACTCGGCGCTCAGATAGTTTGCCTCGTTAAAAAACGCCTGGCCGTTCAATGACAATCGCCGATCCAGGAAATACGGTTCGGTTATCGAGAGAACGAAGTCCTTTCGTTCCGTGCCGTACTGGATGCGCAGCCTGAATTTTTGGCCTCCTCCGGTAAATGAAGGCCAGTTGAAAAGATCGAAATTGCCTTGTGTAAGTTCCGCGAAGCCAACCAACTGATCGACTGTGCTGTACCCACCGCCGAAACTAAGCGAACCGGTCCGCTTTTCCTGCACGAGGATGGTGAGATCCTTGCGCCCGGGAATCTCAGTCTCTTCTGGATAAGTCTCAACTTTTGCAAAATACCCGAGGTTCTCGAGACGCTTCTTGGTGATGTCCACGCGCACGGTGTTGAAGACGTCGCCCGGCGCGACGAGCACTTCGCGGCGGATGACTTTGTCTTTCGTGCGGGTGTTTCCCTCGACATTGACTCGATTTACAAACGAGCGAACGCCTTCCTCAATACTATAGTGCACATCGATCAAAGCAGGACCGGCCGGCATGCCCTCGGGCTGGATCACGGTATCGACATAGCCGCCACTGCCGTAAGCATCGGCCAATGCCTTGGCGTCATCGCGCAACTGCTTGGGCGAATAGACACTGCCTTCCTTCATTTTTAGCAGAACACGAACCCTTTCCTCGGTCGTATTCTCATAACCTGTAACGGTCAGTTTGCGCACGTGATACTGCGGACCTTCGACCACGGCGATAGTAAGAATCATGGGGCCCTTCTCCATGCGTTCCCTGCGCACGTCTTTGACTTCGACGTCGATGTAGCCGTGGTCCTGGTAGAATTCGCGGATCTTGTCGAGATCCTGTTGCAACTGCGCTTCATCCAGGCGGCCGGATTTATCCAGGAAATAAATGGGGGTCTTGCCGCGCGTCTTCATCTGTTTGCGCAGCACCCTGGTGCTAAAATGCGTGTTTCCTTCGAAATTAATCTGGCGCACTGCGCCCTTTGCTCCCTCAGTGATCGTGTAAACGACCCGCGCTGTCCCGTGTTTCTCGTCAATCGGATCCACTCGAAATTGGACGCTGACGTCGGTGAAGCCGCGCCCCTGATAAACTTCGATAATTTTCTGCCGGGCTTCTTCGAGTTGCTGTTCGTTAACCGGTTGGTTCAGTCTCAATTTGATTTCTTTGCGCAGCCTTTGTGCTTTCACGCGCTCGGCGCCGTCAATTACGATCTCGCGCAGGACTGAACGCGTTTGCACAGCGACGATCACCCGTAATCCATCGCCTTGCGGCTGAGCAAAAATGCGAACGTTTTGAATCGAGCCGGTCTTGTAAAGAGCGGCAATATCCTGCTCGACCACCTCGTTGGAATACGGCTGGCCCACTCTGGTCCGCATCTGGGCGAGAATTCGTTCCTTGCTGACCGTGCCAGGTCCTGTGTATTCGACGTCAATCGAGCGCACGATGGGAGGCCCCTGCGGCGGCGCCTGCGGTGCCTGTGCCCGCGCCAAGGTGGCGCCAAGCAGCGCGCAAATCGAAGCGGCCCAGATTGCAAACGGCGGGGGGCGCATCCATCCAGAAAAATATCTCATAGGTTAAGAAGCGCGGCCCCGCGTAAGCGAGCCCACGCAGGACAGGCGGCTATATCGGAAAGAAGGGGTCAGTCGTCAAGGTGAGATTTAGGCAGGCGATTTGGCCATATGCGGGCCGCTCCTTCAATTCAAAAGTTCATACCAGTTATTTCGCCTGCGCGGTTCGTAACCTGCGTCGCGAATAAGCGATTCAATTTGCGGGGCATCCAATCGAAATGTTGTGCCGGCGCTGCTGACAACGTTCTCTTCCATCATTACCGATCCGAAATCGTTCGCACCGTATCGGAGCGCGATCTGACCGATCTCCGGCCCCTGCGTTACCCAGGAGCTTTGGATGTTTTCGATGTTGTCCAAAAAAATGCGGGCCAGTGCCTGCGTGCGCAGATATTCTGCCACGCCGGTTGGGTGTTTGGTCTTCAAGACCGTGTGCTGAGGTTGAAATGTCCAGCAGATGAACGCCGTAAATCCACCGCTGCGGTCCTGTTGATCACGGATGCGCAGCAAATGTTCGACCCGGTCTTCAATGGTTTCCACGTGTCCAAACATCATGGTCGCGCTGGATTTCAATCCGAGCTCATGTGCGGTTTGCATCACCTCCAACCATTCGTCGCTATTAATTTTCAACGGCGAAATTTTCCTCCGCACCCGATCAACCAGAATTTCCCCGCCGCCGCCAGGAATCGATCCAAGTCCGGCGTTCTTAAATTCTGAAATCACTTCGCGCAGCGGCATTCGAAATGTCTCGGCGAAATGTTGAAACTCAGGCGGACTGAATCCGTGAATATTGATGTGGGGATATTTTTCCCGGATGTGACGCAGCAGATCGACGTACCATTGGAACGGCAACTTCGGATGATGCCCCCCCTGCATTAGGATTTGAACACCACCAACCGAGGAAAGTTCGTCCAGCTTCTGATCGATTTGCTCGAACGAGAGTACGTAATGATCTTCATCTTTCTCGGTTCGATAAAATGCGCAGAACTTGCAGTAAACATTGCAAACGTTCGTGTAATTAATGTTTCGATCGACGATGTAGGTGACGATCTCACGTCCACGTCCGGCGTAACTTTTCGCTTTTACCAAATCGCGCCTCCTATTGGCTAGCGCGCCCAGCTCCTCCAGCGGCCAGCGATATAATTCAAGCGCCGCGTCGGTTGAGATTCGTTCACCCGCGAGCACTTTTTCAGTCAGTCCATCTCGATTTAAAGAAACCATCGCCCGCCATTTTATATGACGCGCTAGTCGATTGCACGTAGATGATTCCGAATGAACCATCGTGTGGGAATCGTGGGCGCCGGCGTTTCAGGCCTTACCTGCGGAGTCGTTTTCGCCGAGCGTGGATACCGGACTGTGATCTTCGCCAAAGAAATCGGCCAGCGAACAACATCCGGAGCCGCTGCCGCGCTCTGGTTTCCGTACGATGTAGAGCCCGCGGACAAAGTGATCCCTTGGGGGCTCCAGACTCGGCGGGTTCTCATCGACCTAGCTCGTGATCCCGACAGCGGTGTTTCCATAATCGAGCTCCATCAATTTTCGCGCACTGAAGAAATTCAAATTCCAGATTGGGCGATTCCGGTCGGGGCTTCAGTCATCCCGAGCGAGGTCGAGAGACCCCGTGAATTTACCAGTGGCTTTGCAATTACGGTTCCACTGACGGACACGACGATTTATCTCGACTATCTGGCCGCGCGATTTCTGAAAGCAGACGGTGAAATCACCGAAAACGTGCGCTTCGAAAAGCTCGAAGATGTCGATGCAAAATTTGATGTTGTGATTAACTGCGCCGGAATCGGCGCCCGCGAACTCGCCAGGGATGCCGATCTTCAGCCACACCGTGGCCAGGTGGCGATTGTGCCGACGATCAAAGATCTTTCATACGCCGTCGTTTGTGACGACGCCCCGTTGATGTACGCGATACCGCGCAGAAACGATTGTGTCTTCGGAGGGACGAACGATCTCAGCAACGATCTTGCCGTCGATTCCGCAACAACCGCGCGAATGGTCGTTGAGTGCAGCCGGGTATTGAAGATCGACAAACCGAATGTTCTCGCGGAGCGCGTCGGACTGCGCCCGTTTCGCAAATCAGGCGTTCGCCTCGAGTGCGCTCACTTGGACGACGGTCGCACCGTCATCCACAACTACGGCCACGGCGGCTCGGGATTCACGCTCTCCTGGGGCTGCGCCAAAGAAGTAGTCGAGCTCGCAACCGACAGTGCTGACTAGCGCGGGGCTGCCTTATGTCAGCGCGATGCACTGAAACGAACTGACGACGTCGTCTGGACCTTTTTCAGCAAAAAAACTTTCGTAATAACCTGGACCGAGATCCCAGTAAGGCCCTTTGTAATAGTCGTCGCGATAAAATCGCCAAACGCCATTCACCACAATCAGGCAACTGATGCGGTCGTTCCAAAAATCTCCGACGTAATGGAAACTCAGATTCGTGCGAGCGTAGGCGCCTTTGAATCCCACGTGATCGTAAAGCACGATCTCCGGCAGGCGAGTTGACTGCGTTACAAGGGGTACGGGGTCTTTTCCAGCCGCAGACGAGTGATAACTCAGCGGACCAAGTTGCCATTTCATGTCGATGACGCAGCCGTTATCCGGCGACAATTCAGTTTTGGGTATTCGTGGCATAGGCGTGGACGGCGTTAGTTTTCCCAATTTGAGCAAACGAAAAGAGCGCTGTCGAGCAAAGAGATAAGAGTTTCAGGAATGATATGACCAGACGGCAAGAGATGCACAGACGCAACGGCGTAATTGCCCTCACTGGTTTTTCGCCCGCCCGATGACGCCACATGCAACGCGCGCACCAGAGTCGCCAGAAGGCTGGGATTTAAGGTCGTCCGCCTTCGCGTGAACTACTACGGAACGCCCGATCACGGAGCGTTCGTCGTTCGTGAGCGAGATTTGATGGTCCACATATTCCAGCGTCGCCTTTCCAGAAGCGTCGGCTTGCACATTTCCCATGTCGCCTACATGCCGTTCGGGTGTGTCTGGTCCTGCATGCGGTTTGTGCGTCGGATTAAAATGAGCTCCGGCCGAACTCGCATCGGCCGCGCTGCAATCACCGAACTCATGGACGTGAAATCCATGATTCCCAGCCGGCAGACCGGTGATTTCCGCACGGACCTTCACTCCATCGGCTTCTTCAGTGAAGGTAACTGTACCGCCGACTTTACTACCCGCGGTGGGATGAAGCACAGCGACAGCTTTCAGGGGTGCCGAGGGTTTTTCCGCCGGTGTTTGGGACTGCCCACTGAAGCCAACCGCTAGCAGGAATATGAGCGCAATGAATGAAACTCTGAAAGACTTCATAATAGCATCTCTATTTCGCAATGCTCCATAAGTCCAGCCGCATGAAATAGAGGAAAAACGGCGCAATGAGCATATGGAAGAAATCGCAACCAGGGCGCCACGCGCTACATCTGTGTCATCCGCAAATAAATTTCTTCCAGCCTTTGCGCTTGAGCGCGTAGATCGAAATTTTTTCGAACAATCTCGGTGCCGTTGCGCGCGATCCGCGAAAGGAATCCAGGATCGGTCGCCGCATCGAGAAGCGCCGCTGCCAATTTCTCATGATCACCCTCACCCACGAGCACGCCGGAAACGCCGTTCTCGATCACTTCGGGAATGCCGCCATGCCGAGTAGCAAACACGGGAAGGCCATTGGCCATTGCTTCCAACATCGAATTTGGGACGCCTTCCTGATTTCCGTCACGGCCCGTCTGGCTGGGATGTAAAAAAATATGCGACGCGTAATAGATTTCGCGCAGTTTTTCCTGCGAGACGAAACCTGTGAATGAAACGCGACTATCGATCTTCAGGTCACGCGCCAAATCCTGAAGCTGAACAAGCAATGGTCCCTCTCCTGCAATTGTTAGCTTCGCGTTGGGATGTTGGCGCAGAAAAACTGCAAAAGCGCGGAGCGTAACTGGCAGACCTTTCTTTTCGATCAAACGGCCAGCTTGCACGAACCGCCATTCGGTCGCCGCCCCCGCGACGAAGCTTCGTTCATGAAAAGGAAATTCACCCAATGGAATCCCAGTTCGCTGGATTTGGACTTTCCCTTCGTCGCAACCAAGATCAATGACTGCGCGTCGAAGCGATTCGGAGCGAACCAGGACCAGGTTGACCGCTTCAAGCATTTGTCGTGTGGCTTCGCGATATGCTGGCTTGTTCATGTCCACTAGCACATCGGCGCCATGAAAGGAAACAATGGACGGTCTTTCCCACGCACGAATCAGCGGGAGGAGGTGGACGGCAATCTGACCAAAGTAAATGTGCAACAGGCGCGCGCCGTTCCTGCTCAAGATGCTCTGCAACGCGCGCAGTTCGGCGTCTGAAATCTTCCATGGCGCATCGCGCAATTGCCTGAACCAAAAACGTCGCAGGAAATGTGTCGCTGGCTTGGGAACGATGTGGACAGGCTCAAACGGATAGCGCTCTTGTTGTTCGCGTTTCTGCGCAATCACGAGGGGAATGCATCGCTTTAGCGCTGTGATTTGCCGGTAGATGTGCAACATCTCCGGCTTAAGAAATGTCGCGCAATAACAAGCGATAACCGGACGTGAATCGGGAGATGGAACTTCCAACGCCCAACGCTCAACGCTCAATACTCAATGATCAACTTGATATCTGCGCCTTCGCCGCCTGATTTCCCAGCTCATGTCGAGAACTGTGCGCGCACGTCTGCCGATACGCGGATCGGCCGGCTGGTTTGCGTATTGATCGGGCACCAGAGAGTCCGAGCCTCTGCCAAGAGCTGGCCATCGCGATTGCGTCGGATTTCTGTGAATCGCTCAAACGTTAGCCGAGTGGCTTTGCCTACCCAGGTGCGAAGCACGACTTCGTCACCTGGTACGGCAGGAGCTTTGTAGTCGATCTCGTGTCGCAAGACCACCCAGCCAATGGTCCCTTGCGCCTCGGCGCTGGCGACAGCTCGCCAGTGCGCGGTCGCAACCTCCTGGACCCACCGCAGGTAAACGGTGTTGTTGACATGATCCTGCTCGTCAATATCGCCTGGCTGCACCGGAAGGATCATTTCGAAACGCGCGGAGGACATTGGAGAGTTCGGGAAAGTTAGAATTACAAACTCACAACGGATTGCGCGGCAGATCAGCTGATATGAAATCGCCGCATTAATTCCTGCCGAGCCTCCATCGCGAGCTCAGGGTTCATGCGGCTGAGGATTTTTTCACGGCGCTCGGGATCCATCGCTGCCAGGTCGCGCACGAATTTGTCGCGCGTTCTCCACTTCGCATACTTGCTCAAGCCGATACCGATCGCGAGAAGCGCTGACATGATCCAGACGGTGATATCGGTCGCACTCACGAGAAGAATAAAGAAGCAAAACGTGTAAGCGACAACCTATCACCTGCTATGCAGCCGATTGCTACCGGGAGCAGAGACACTTGCGGGAGCGACCGCGTCGTGTGATCACAAAGAATGTATGCCGTGGAGATCGATCGATCGAAACGTCTTGTTGTACTCAGCGCTCTGCAGCGAGTCACGGCCGAGGAGGCAAAGCTCGCTGCGCAGCAGATGCGCGAGCTCTTGCGAGGCGTTGCACCTGGCTTCCGCGTTCTGGCTGATTTCCGGTGGTTGGAGTCTATGGATTCGGCGTCCGCGCCTTACATTGCTGAAATCATGGACGCGCTCACTGAAAAACAGGTTGCCTCTGTGACGCGAGTTATGCCCGATCCACACAAGGATATTGGTCTTAATATTCTGTCACAATTCCATTACGGCCCCGAGATCCAAATCGCTACTTTCGAATCATTGGCCGACGCGCTGCAAAGTCTGACCAGGGAATGAACAAAGCAGCGGGGCGTAGCTGGTGCAGTCGCTACGCCCGGCCTTGTAAACTCTGAATTGAACCGGCTTTGCCTGAATTTTCTAGCTTTACTCGCCTTTCCCTGCAGCCCTGTTTCCTTCTTTTTGCGCCTCCGCTTCAGTCATGTACTTGCCCTTCTTGGTCGTGCCGTAAAAACGTGATCCTTCCTTGTGGTATACATGCGAATCCGTGTTTACCCACACCAATCCGTGACCACCACCGGGCGCCGGCGGATTAGATGCTGCGGCGGCGCTCGTTTTCTTTGCAGGGGCGCTCACAGCAGCTGGACTGGCTGCGGCGGAACTTTTCGGCTTGAATAAGTCGCCAAGCGAGAATCTGGAAGGCGACGGCGACGGACTCGTTGCTGCGGCCGCTTTTTTGCGAGCGCCTTTTGGCTTGGGCGTGACTGCGGGCGAGGCAGCTGGCGATGCAGCCGGACTGGCTGCGGTGCCGGCTTCCGCTTTCTTGCGCCCGCGCTTCGGTTTTGGTGCACCAGCAGGGGACTCCGCAGGTGAAGGCGACGCGGCAGTCTCGCTGGCCGATGCCGCCGTTTCAGCTTTCTTGCGCCCGCCATGTTTTGCCGGCGACTCACCCGGCGTGGGCGACTGAGCTTGGATAGCGCAAACACTGGCAAGACTGATTGCGAGGAAGAGAGTAAAGAATCTTTTAGTCATGCAGGCGAGCGTAACTAGACCGCGGGATTACAGTCAACGTATTTCCAAGCACAGCAGGTTTTTAGGCGCGGAAAAACATCAAAACCGTTGCAACTTCGCATCCCATACCACCAGGGAAATAACGTTGCCCTGGCCGGCTCGAACATTCAAGCCGGGCGGAAGCGCGCGGGCTTGACTCCGAAAGCTTTCGCGAGTTGAGGGCGGCGGGCGCCTGCGCTAGAATCGGGCCGGGATGCTTGACATGTTTCTTGGATGCCTGAAATGGGCCGCCGTCGGTTTCATCGTCGCGTTTGCGCTGATGAAACTGTTCGAGGCTAGTCACATTCACGACGACATCCCCAAGCCCGCCTTCAAGATACGTCAGACGAAGCGCGCGACGTTCGTGTTATCGGCATTTGCTGCGATGCTTTCGGCGTTGGTTTGGTTGCTGGTGCAGAAGCTGGACTAGTTGTCCGGGCTGACGCCGCAAATCAGCCCATGTAGAAACCGCCGTTTACGTTCAAGACGTGTCCGGTGACATACGAAGCCATCGGAGACGCTAGAAAAAGCGCGGCGTTTACAATTTCGCTGACATCGCCAAGCCGGCCGAGCGGAATTTGCTTTATGAAATTTTGCGTGACCTCGTCCGGCATGCCTTTGCTCATGCCGACGTCGATGAAGCCAGGCGCAATGGCGTTCACGGTAATGTTCTGACGCGCAAACTCACGCGCCGAAACTTTCGTGAGGGCAATGATGGCAGCCTTACTCGATGAATAATTTGCCTGACCGAACAACCCGAGCTGGCCGCTGACGGAAGACAAGTTAATGATCCGACCGCCATCTCGCAGAATGGCGCCGGCCTTTTGCGTGACCGTGAATGTGCCGATGAGATTGACACGCAACACGCTCTCAAAAGTCTCCGCCGACATTTTCTTGATCGTGCGATCGCTGATGATACCGGAATTGTTCACGAGAATATCGAGTCCACCATGCCTATCTTGTATTTGCTTCATCATCGCCTCGACCTGCGGCGGTTGCGTCACGTCGCATTCAATCACCAACGGCCCATTGAGTTCACTGGCCACGCTGGCTGCGTCGGTCTTGTTTTGTCCGTGTGCGTCGGCCACATAATTCACCACACATTGCGCGCCGCGCTGGCCAAATGCCTTGATCATCTCCGCGCCAATTCCTCGGGAGCTACCTGTGACGAGCACGGTTTTGCCTGTGAAATCTAGTGAATCTGGCATTTGACGAGTTAACGATTTAACGATTTAACGGTTCAACGCTAGATTTTTCCGATGGCTTCACCCGTTAGAATTTTAACCGCAGTCCCCATTTGCGACGGACACGACAGCGCAATTAACACGATCAATCTGGAGTTCATCCGCCACGGAATCGAAGTCGTGTATCTCGGCTATCATCGATCGGTTGGTGATATCGTGCGCGCCGCCATCCAGGAGGACGTACGCGCCATTGGCATCTCGAGTTACAACGGCGGGCACATCGAATTCTTCGCAGAAGTCATTGAGCTTTTGCGGAAGCGTGGCGCAAACGACATCAAAGTCTTTGGCGGCGGCGGTGGAACGATCACCCATGAGGACGCTGCAGCAATGAAGCGCAAAGGCGTCGACAACATTTTCTTTGCTGGAACTTCGCTCGCGGAAATGACCGAGTATGTTCGGCACTACGGAAAGCCGCGCGGGAAACGGTCGCGTCCGAAATCGCTCGACCAGGAACTCGGCCACAAGCTGACCGAAATTGAGGACGCTTATGCCAGAGGCAAACGCCGAACGCCCAGGGGAAAAATCGAAAATCGAAAGATGCCGGTCCGGCTCGGACCGAAAATCAAAAATACAAAGGTCATCGGCTTCACCGGCCCCGGTGGTGCTGGCAAGACTACGTTGATTGATGAACTGGTGCTGCGTTTCCTGAATCAGAATCCCAAGGGAAGGATCGCGATCTTGTCGCACGATCCGAGCGTAATTGGCGAAGGAGCGTTATTGGGCGATCGGGCCACGATGATCAATTCGCAGAATGATCGTGTGTTCATGCGCAGCATGGCCACACGCGGACAGGCCGGGGGCCTGTCGCCCGCCACACACGATTGTCTGGCGCTGCTCGCCGATTCGGGCTTCGATTACGTGATCATTGAAACTGTGGGCACCGGTCAGGAGGCGATGCCGTTTCAGAAAAATGGCATTGTAGATCAGACGGTCCTGGTGATGAATCCTGATTACGGCAGCAGATTGCAGTTGCAAAAAATCGTGATGCTCGATCTCGCCGATATCGTGGTGGTGAACAAAAGCGATCTTCAGCGGGCTCGCACCGCGCACACGGAAATCGAACAACGTCTGGAACAAAACCGGCGTAATCAACAGCTGATTGATACCGTCGCAAAACGGCATCGCGATCCTGGCGTGGATGAATTATTCGAGCTAATTTCAAGAGGATCAAAATGAGCAAGCTTGGACAAGTTGTTGAGTCGATCGAGAAGTACAACAAGTTCGTTCTCGATGAGGTGAAGCGCGCACGCGCTGATCAAGAATTCGGGCGCGAACTGCTGGGTCGCTGGAACGACGTCAAAGCAAAAATTCCGATCACGCGTACGCCCACCGGTGTACCATTGCCGCGTCTGGCGTTGCCCGAGATCGATGACCCGGGCGAGATTGCGCGTTATCTTTTCGGAGAAGGATTACCAGGCGAGTTTCCGTTTCTCAATGGGGCGTATCGCGAGATGTATCTGGAGCCGGTCCGCGAGGTCGAAAGCTTCGAGAAAAACGGCCAAACTGTAGCGGCAAATGCCAGTCCGGCTCGGACCGTGTCGCCTGCGAAGAGTTCGAAAACGCGGCCGCCATTGCCTCAAGCCGAAGAACCGACGCGTTTGTTCTCTGGCTTGATGCTGGCCGAAGATACCAACGAGCGTTTTCATTATCTAACGCGGCATCAACGCACTCACCGACTCAGCACCGCCTTCGATGGGCCGACGCTCTACGGCATCGATAGCGACGCGGATGGAGTATTCGGAAAAATTGGCGAGGGCGGCGTCGCGATCGACACGGTCGAAGACATGGTCCGGCTTTACGACGGTTTTGATCTCGGCTCGCCTAATTTTTCCGCGTCGATGACCATCAGCGGGCCGGCGCCGATTATCATGGCGATGTACATCGCTGCCGCGAAACGCCGGTTTGGTCCGAAAGTTGTTCCAAAGCTCCGCGGCACAATTCAGGCCGACATCTTCAAAGAAGTCCAGGCACAGAACGAAACGATTTTCCCGATCGAAGCCTCGCTGCGGTTTCTCACTGACATGGTTGAGTTCACCACGCATGAAATGTCGCGGTGGTATCCGATTTCGATCAGCGGCTACCACATTGGAGAAGCCGGCTCGACGCCGGTGCAACAAGCCGCGTATACGCTCTCGAATGGTTTCGCCTACGCGGAAATGTTCGCGGCACGCGGAATCCCGGTCGATCAATTCGGGCCGCGCCTTTCATTCTTTCTCGATTGCGGCCTCGATGCCGAATATATCGCGCTCGCTCGCGTGTCGCGGCGTATCTGGGCGATTGGAATGCGGGACGTGTTTGGCGCAGGACCGCGAGCGCAGCTTTTCAAATTGCATACCCAGACGAGCGGTCGCTCGCTCATCGCAGCGGAATTCAAAAACAATCTGACCCGCACTGCGGCCGAACTAGTGCTTGCTTACATGAACGCGACCAATTCATGTCACTCCAACAGCGCGGACGAACCGTTCACAACACCGAGCGAAGAATGGATTCGTCTTGCCGCGCACGGGCAGGCGATCCTGCTCGAGGAGTCCGGAATTTTCAAACACACCATGAACATGTTGAGCGGTTCGCCCGGCATGAAAGCCGTCGAGCGCTCGGTGGAAGCGTCCATTCTCGATGAATTCCGCGAGATCGAGCGCCTGGGTGGCGTGCTGGCCGCGGTCGAAGACCGTTATCAGCGCAGCCAGATTCAAAACGCCGCGCATCGGTACGAGCAGCAGATTTACAATGGAACTCGGCCGATTATCGGACTCAATCGCTATCGTGACGGCGCCGAAGATATGCCGGAGGTGAAACTGGCGCGCACCTCGCGGAAGAAACAGGAATTGCAGGTTGATCGGCTTGCGAAATTCAAAAAGAAAAACGCCGAAAAAGCCAAACGCGCGCTGGATAAGCTCGCCGATGTTGTCGAACGCGGTGAAAACTGTTTCCCAATGTTGCTCGAAGCAGCGGAAGTCTGTTCGTTAGGCCAAATTACTAGCCGGTTACAGGAAGTGGTCGGCCGGTTTCGCCCGATGGTGTAGATAGGGACGCCGCGCTGCGGCGTCCGGTCATTGCAGCGCGATGACCTACCCACTTTACTTCACGCGTTTGAGCCGCATGTTCTGCCCGTAGAAAGCGAGGCAACGTGAATCGACTACTCGCGTCGTCTTCATCGACACGACGATGTCCTTGCCCGCACGAGCAATCGTCCCAGTGCCGGAGTTCTTAAAACTGTCTTCCCATTTGAACTCCAGTGTATTCGCGCCGGTGATGTTTGCCCGACCATCGCCCTCGGGCGCTGCGCCGTGCGCATCGACGTAGGCAGCATCGAACGCCACCTGAATCGCATTTCCCGATTGCTGAATGCTCATTTGAAAAACCGCCTGACCATTCAAGAATTTTTTGTCTGCGTACTCGCCTGCCCAGGTCGGCTCCGCTGAAAACATGGCGGAGGCAGTCGCAACTAAAGCAATCGAAGCCAGCAAGGCAGTGCGGTCCCATTTCATATGTGCAGAATAGCGATTCGGTAAAATAGCAGCAAGCCAGTTCGGGAAATAAACGTGCACCGGCGGCGTGTTGCGAAATCTAGAAAATCGCAGGCGTAACGCGCTTCTGACAATGCGGACAAAACCACGCGGTGCGCCCACCGATCGTCGCTGATCTGAGTTTCCTCCCACAACGAGGACATCTCCCACCTTTCCCACGATGTGGCAGCAGCCATGTTTGTGGCATCTGATTGGTATCGGCCTTTGCCGCGATCGCTTTTCGCAAGACGTAATGAGTGGCCCGGAAGAGTTTTGTGAGGAGCTTGTCGTTCAGGCGAGAGATTTCGACCGCCGGATGGATCTGCGCGCGGAAAAGAATCTCGTCCGCGTAAAGATTTCCAATGCCTGCGATCAGTTTCTGGTTGAGTAGAATCGATTTCACGGCGCCGCGGCGTCTCCCCAGAATTTTTTTGAATTTCGTGAGATCGAGCTTGAGTGCGTCCGGTCCCAGTGCGCGCTTTTTCAAACACTCATCGACATCTTTCAATAACTCGATCTGGCCGAACTGACGTTGATCATCGAACGCGAGGCGACGGTTGTTGGCGAAACTAAAGACCACTCGCGCGTGCCGCGGCGCTCGCTTGTCGTTTTTGGAATACTCAAGCGAGCCGGTCATGCCGAAGTGGAGCCGCAACCAAAGCCCATCATCGGCGCGTACAAACAGATTTTTGCCATGGCGCCGAGTCGATTCGAGACTGCGCCCTTTCAATCCACTCGCAAGCTCTCGCGCTGAAGTCCCTTTCAAGATGTACGCATTTCGCACATCGACGTTAGCGATGCGCTGGTGCAACGATGTGGCGTCAAGGTATCGTTTGAATATTTCAACCTCAGGCAACTCTGGCATGGGAAACGTCACGCAGGCAATCCGGTCTGCGAACCCAAATCTCGCAGGCGCGATTGCCTGCGTCACGTCCGCGTTGAAATTTATTCGCACCGATGTCTTTCCAAGTAATCGACGACTTCCTGCGACTATTGAAAGAGTCGCCACCGGGCGCCGTCTTTAACCCGTGGTGGCAGGTGGATAAAGAAAACGATGGCGATCGCAATGCGCCTGCCATTCGAAGAAGACATTTGCGCGCTTATCTTCGCAGACGCCTCGGCGGCGTGAAGCTCGTTGTGATTGGTGAAGCGCTGGGTTATCGCGGCGGCCATTTCAGCGGAATTCCCATGACCTCCGAGCGAATCCTGCTGGGAAAAAAGAAAGAAATTGTAGCGGCGCTCTATGATTGCCGACCTCCCAGAAGCAAGCAGGGCGGTCACAGACCTCCGCTACAGGTGATTGAAGGCATCAAGCCGCGCCGCACCAGCCAACCTGAGAAATGCCCGGACGGCTTTTCCGAGCCGACAGCGACGATTGTTTGGGGCTCCTTGCTCAGGCTTGGCGTAAAGCCAGAGGAATTCGTGCTGTGGAATGCGTTCCCGTGGCATTCATTTAATCCGCGTCGCGGCATGTTGAGCAATCGGATGCCTACACAAAAAGAGCGATCCGCAGGCCTGTCGATGCTCAAAATTTTCCTCAATCTTTTTCCGTGCGACGAAATCGTAGCGCTTGGCAATGTCGCCGCGTCGCAACTGAAGGAACTGAATGTGGAATCCCATCGAATTCGCCATCCCGCTTCCGGCGGTGCCAAACTTTTTCGCCAGCAAATCGGAAAGGTAGTAGACGAAATCGCCTAGCCAGATCCGATGGCGTCAATGGCCACGATTGCTTGCTTTCCGGCCAGGCACAGGAGGATTGTTTTCACAGCGTCGGAGATAGTGTTCGCAGTCGAAATGCTGATCAAGTCAGGCTCGAGTTCAGATGGCGGCTCATAGGCAGCGCTCAATTTCTCGAAGTCTTCGAGACGTGCGTCGGACGTCTCAGCCGTTTTTTTATCGCGATCTTTCAGCCGCTTTTTGATTTCTTTAGAATCGACCTCGAGTTCGATGAACTGAATTGGCACCTTCGCTTTCTTGCATTCGTCACGGAGAAATTTACGAAGCGCGTGTGTGGAGAATGTAGCGTCGAGGATGACGCCGTCATGAGGTTGAAGCGGCGGGAGTCGACGCCCTCGGTTACAGCCAATCGCAGCGAGGCCGTCTCTAACAAGCTTCCTGTAAGTTCGTTGCGTCATTCGCGCTGAATAGATCTTGTCGCGCACCTCTGCCACCGCTCGTTTAGTAACCGAAATGCCGGCGAGTGTTTTGCGAATCTCATCGGAAGAAAAGGACGGCCAATCCAACTTAGCGGCGAGTCGTTGCGCGATAGTGCTCTTGCCCGTGCCGATCCGACCCATCACGACAACAATCAATGGCTCCGAACCGGCGACGGCGTATCGAAGTGCGAGGCGGAAATAGCGGGCGGCTTGTCTTTCGTGCTCCTGCCGATTTTTCGTTTCTTTTTCTGCAGCCTGGATGCTTTCGACCTTGCCACGCACAAAGGCGCGATAGCACTTATAGAAATTCGTGATCTTTAGCATTCCAAGGTCATCTAGTTGGCGTGCAGCATTTCGGAGAAACAGGTTTCCCAGGTCGCTTCGGCCTTTGAAATCGAAATCCATCGCCAGAAAGGCGAGATCGTTGGCGATATCGATGAAGCGAAACCGATCGTTAAACTCAATGCAATCGAAGATGCTGGTCTCTTTCGGAGCGAGATGAACATGGTCGAGACGCAAATCGCCATGGCAATCGAGAATCCGATGTTGCTGTATGCGTTGATGGAACAAGCCCTCATTCAGCTTGTAGAACTGGTTCGTGTAATGGCGAATCGCCTCGAAAGCGACAGATGAAATTGTCTTGCCTATGAAAGACTCGACCTGTGCAAAATTCTCGTCGGTGCTGATCTTTAACTTTTCGGGCGTACCCCACTTCTCGATCTGCGGCGTCGCCGTCTCGGCCTGATAGAATCGATGCAGGACAGAGATCACCCGATTGATTTCTTTTTCGCCGACCAAATGTTTCTCGAGTAATTCGTTTAAGAAGAAACCATTCGGTAGCTCCTTCATTTTAACGGCGTATTCGACGATCTCGCCTTCGTCGTTAAAGGAAAAACCAGAAGTTGTTTTGTGGATCGGGACAACTCCCAGGTAGATTTCAGGAGCGAGTCGTCGATTCAGTGCAATCTCGCGCTGGCAAAAGTGGTGCCGCTTCTCAAGCGTGCTGAAATCGAGAAATCCCAGGTTCACCGGTTTCTTCACTTTGAAGACAAACGGAGACGCAATGAAGACCAATGAGATGTGGGTCTGAATTGCGCGAACTTCCGTTGGCTTGTGAGGATACGACTCAGGCGATTCAAGAAAAGCAAACAGCCGTTCTTGAGTATCGGACACGGATTGATCTCCAGCGTGCGGACGTTAATCGTCCTACGACTTGGGGGGTTCGCCCTTCTTGATTAATGCCGTCAAGAGATCGATCGGAAGGGGGAAAAAAGTCGTGGTGTTATGTTCGCTGGAAATTTCGCGCATGGTTTGGAGGAAACGCAGTTGCAGCGCAATTGGCTCCTTGCTCATCATCGCCGCTGCTTGCACCATTTTTTCCGCAGCTTGAAATTCGCCCTCGGCGTTGACGATCTTTGCGCGACGCTCGCGCTCGGCTTCAGCCTGCTTCGCCATCGCGCGCTTCATCGTGTCGGGCAGCGCAACGTCCTTTACCTCGACGGCCGTGACTTTCACACCCCATGGTTCAGTTTGCCGGTCGATGATCTCCTGCAACTTCTGGTTGATCGACTCGCGCTGCGAAAGCAGGTCGTCCAAGGGGGCCTGGCCGAGGACGCTGCGCAGCGTCGTCTGCGACATCAGCGAAGTCGCTTTGAGAAAGTTCTCGACTTTCACGACGGCGGCTTGCGGATCGACCACGCGGAAATAAACAACCGCATCGACCGTTACCGGCACGTTGTCACGCGTCATCACCTCCTGCTTCTCGACGCTGATGGTGACAACGCGCAAATCCATTCGCACCATGCGATCAACGATCGGGATGAGAAGAATCAGACCCGGTCCTTTTGCCCCCAGCAATTTTCCCAAACGAAAAATGACGCCACGCTCATATTCGCGCAGGACGCGAACGGCCTGCGGCAGGACAATGATGATGAGAATAATGATCGGGATGGCCCAACCGATTAATCGCGGCAAAGCTTCAATTGATTCCATGGCTATGTTTTCCTTTAGGTTGCAGTTTTACAGTTAACCCTTGTACGGCCGCGATCTCAGCCGGTTCGTCCTTTTCGATCGGCGTATCGCTGACAGCGTTCCAGTATTCGCCTTCGACGAAAATCCTGCCGCTGCGCGAATCAACTGGAGTCAATGCAGTCACCGTTTTTCCAATGAGTGTTTCCGCCCCGACCTTCACCGGTAACCGTTGCGCGCGCAGACCTTTTCCAATGACGAAAATAAAGAACGCTGCAGTCACCAACGTCGCCGGAATGATGTAATTGAGCGATAACCGAAACAGCGGATCAGCGCGATTGAACAGCATCAGGGAACCGATCAGGAACGCAATGATGCCGCCTACGGTCAAGACGCCGTGGGTAGTTGCATAAACATCGAAAACAAAAAGCATCAAAGCCAGCGCGATCAAAACGAGTCCGGTGACGTTGACTGGCAAAACGGCGGCGAGATAAAGCGCCAGGACCAGCGCGATCGCTCCTACGACCCCGGGAAGAATCGCTCCCGGTGTGGTCAGTTCACCAATGATTCCATAGATCGCGATGAGCATCAGAATGAACATCACTTCTGGTCGCCACAGTTTTTGAAAAACATGTTCCGACGCCGACATCTTGATCTCCGAGACCTCAGCACCCGCTGTCTTGAGCGTTTTCCCATCCGCCACGCGACCGTTCAATTTTTGTAACAGATCAGAAATATCGGAGGCGATCAGATCAATGACTTTTAGCTGCAGCGCTTTTTCAGCGGTGATCGATGCACTTTCTTTCACCGCCGACTTGGCCCATTCGACGTTACGCTGGCGCTTGCCAGCGATTGTCTCGATGTAGCTCACCGAAAAATTTTCCAACTTCTGTTTCATCGTTTCGTCGGTCTTTTCCTCTCCACCGCTGGGAATACCGCCTATCGAGACCGGATGCGCGGCCCCAATTGTCGTGGCCGGCGCCATGGCGGCGACGCTGGCTGCGACGGTGATGAAACAACCTGCGCTGGTTGCTGTGGCGCCGGTTGGAGCGACGTAAACGACAACCGGCACCGGGGAACCGAGAAAGCTCTGGACAATCTTCTGTGTTGAATCGAGCAGGCCACCAGGCGTGTTTAGTTGAATGATCAGACATTGAGCGTTCTGCGCCTGAGCTTCGTCGATACTGCGCGCTATGTAACTGGCCGTCGCTGGCCCAATCGCTCCGTCGATATTAATAAGAGAAACCTTTTCCGCTGCGACAGGTGTTGCCGCAACTGCGCAAGCAAGCCAGAGAACAAACCCCGTGACTGCACTTGGAATGCGAGCTTTCCTCACGGGCTGCGCTGTGATGCGCAAGTTATGCTCCTTTCATGGGCTGCAGCTTGATCGCCAGATCGTTTACCTTTGGCTTCACAATCTTCTCGTAATCGCGATAACTCATTTTGATCGCGTCGGTGTGTGTGCCTGCTTCGAACACGATGTAGTCCTGTTCTGCCAGATCCTGGTCAACGTACGTTGGCAGACCATAGAGATTCCCGAAGGGAGGCATCGCTCCAATCGCGCAGTCAGGGAACAGTGATTTGAATTCCTGTTCCTTTCCGAGCGAGACAGCTTTGCCGATCGCTTTCTCGATCTTCTCCAGATCAATATGGTGGTCCGCTGGCAGCACCATCATTAAATGCTGATCGCCCGATTTGACCATGACGACCTTGGCATGATAACGACCTTTCACATGCTCGGCCTGGGCGATTCGTTGCGCGGTTACTGCCTCGGGATGAGTCAGAACCTCGTAAGAGACTTTGTTTTCTTTCAGACAGTCGATCAGGTGCTTTGGTATTTCCATAGCCGCCTCCGAAGGAAACTATCACTTTCCTCGGTGATCTCTACTGCCTCAATGGCAGGCGGACACCACCGCAAAGCTCCCGAGGAGCGAAACAATTGTGTATGGGTACGTGCGAAGTTTGCGAAAATGAATATGACAAGGCGTTCGAAGTGGTCGTAGCCGGAAAGCATCACACATTCGATAGCTTCGAATGCGCGATCCACGCCCTGGCGCCGGTCTGCCCACACTGCAATTGCCGAATTGTCGGGCACGGTGTGGAAGCTGATGGACAAATCTACTGCTGCGTTCATTGCGCGCGCACGGCTGGCAAAACGCAGTTGAAAGACCGAATCTAGAACTTGTAAAGGCAGTGGCGCCAATTGAGTCGTGCTGTCTTTAGTGACTGGCGCTTACTTTTGATGCTACGCGAGTAGCACGTTCTTTCCGGTGCCCGCACAGGACCAACCAAGCCTGAAGCGGAGCGCCAGGTATAAGGAATGATTGCAAAAATGTTCGCCGCTGAAGTAGAAAGGCTGCGTGGAGCAAAATCCGGCGGTTCCTTTAACGCCAAGACCCAACTGGTGGCAGCGAAACTGGAAATGGTTCGTTCCGACTGGCTGTTTCAGCTTGTTGGTATTGTTCATCGCTTTCGCTTGCTCAATCGCGTTGATCGTGTTCAGCGCGATGAAATCCACTGACGTTTACAAAGAAGCCTTGGCGCGAGCCAAAGCGGACTCTGCCGTAATCGACGCCCTCGGCTCTCCCATTACAGAGGGATTTCTTGTCTCGGGAAACACAAACGTGAATGGCGCATCCGGAGAAGCAAACCTCTCCGTCCCGATTTCCGGTCCAAACGGGAAAGGGACGATTTACGTCGCAGCAAACAAATCACTCGGTAGATGGAACTATTCAGGTCTCGTCGTAGAGATCGCAAAAACGCATCAGCGGATCGACCTTCTCCAGAAGTCCATGTCGGCAAATTCGCCCTGACTGCACCGGTGCAACCCGCGACAAAAAAACTTTCCGTCAGCGGAATTCTTTTCGGAATTCTCGCGGGAGTTATCGGCATCGCGGCTGGACTGTTTCTCGGCTTCGCTTTGGGCGCAGCGCTCGCGGCCGCGTTTCATGTCTCTTCGTTTGAAGGCGGGGCCGGCTATTTTGCCGCTGCCATCGCGCTGCTCGTCACGTGCATGGTCGCACCGGGCCTGGTTCTTCTTACACTTTACTGGCGTGGCACAAGAGGGATTTATCTTTTTCTTGGGTTGATAGCGGTTTGTTTATCGCTCGTTCTTATTGCGGTGTCCGGTTTTGGAATTTGGTATGCGGGACAACCGCATGTTCTGAATATCAATGGACCGACGCCGTTGCTGGAATTTGAAGTGAAACCGCCGGCCGGCCAGTCCGTCGAAAGTCTTGCCAACGTTGAGCCGGAACTCGATACAGACCGAAACACAATGCCAGGTTACTGGCACACCGATCCGCCTCAAAATCCGGCCGTGCGCGCGGGTTACGTCGAACTTTACTTCCGTACTTCGCAACGGTTCTTCGTGTTGAAATTTCCAGGCGACACAGACCGGCTTTTCCGGCTCAAACTGCCGGCCAATCCCATGAGGGAGAAATATCGCGCCTGGTCTGACTGGCAAAACCCGGACTTCGTAGCGAAAGGGCGCGAGCAACCTTCCCGCTTTTCTGGCGGAAACGAGTATCAGATTCGCTACAAAATGGATTATCAGGGACGATAACCGTAGGTGGAACGGTCACCGCAGCGACTCCTTAACGCTTTGGCTACTGCGACTTTGGCGTCTGGAATTTGCTGCTAGCACAACGCAGTGGAAAGAGGACCCGAGCACACGGGTTTACCTCTAGCGCGGTGCGGGTAAGTTGCTGAGATGTCGATTTCCGAAGAGAGGGTGAAGAAGGCTTTGAAGTCGGTGAAATATCCCGGCTTCACTCGCGATATTGTTTCATTCGGTCTTGTGAAATCGGTCCAAATCGATGATGGCGAGGTCAAGGTTCAGATCGCGCTGGCGACGAATGATCCAAATATTCCAGCGGCAATCAAAAACGACGCTGAAAAAGCGCTGCGGACCATCGAGGGTGTTCAGACGGCAAAGGTTTTGATCGATATTCACGCGCCGCCGGCAGGCGCTGGCACCGGCATGGGAGCCACCCGAATCCCGGGGATCAGACACGTGGTTGCGGTGGCAAGCGGTAAAGGCGGAGTAGGCAAATCGACGATCGCTGCAAATCTTGCGGTCGCTATGGAGCAGGCCGGCGCTCGCGTCGGCTTGTGCGATTGCGATATCTATGGCCCGAGCATTTCATTGATGTTCGGCACGCGCGAGCGACCAATGGCGACGGAAGAGAATAAGATCGTCCCGATCGAGCAATATGGAGTGCGGCTCATGTCGATGGGATTTCTGCTCGACGATACTTCACCGGCGATTTTGCGCGGACCAATGGTGACGCGGTACACCCAGCAATTTTTGCGGCAGGTCGAATGGGGTGAACTGGATTATCTGGTGCTGGATCTGCCTCCGGGCACCGGTGACATTCAGCTCACGATTGTCCAGTCGGTTGCGCTTTCCGGCGCGATTGTGGTAACCACGCCTCAGGAAGTTGCGCTCATCGATGCTCGTAAAGCCTCTACCATGTTCGAGAAGGTCAATGTACCTGTGCTCGGCCTCATCGAGAACATGAGCTATTTCGCCTCGCCTTCCGACGGCAAACGCTACAACATTTTTGGTAGCGGCGGCGGC
This sequence comes from Verrucomicrobiota bacterium, assembly GCA_046734635.1. Classification (GTDB taxonomy): domain Bacteria; phylum Verrucomicrobiota; class Verrucomicrobiia; order Chthoniobacterales; family UBA10450; genus Udaeobacter. The sequence goes on along the minus strand of JBKPRQ010000155.1, from coordinate 18,959 downwards.
GAACGCGAAGCGAAACGACTCCGCGTCCCGTTGCTCGGTCAGATTCCGATCGACATCGCCACGCGTGAATCGGGCGATCGCGGGATCCCAATTGTGGGCGAAGATCCAAAGTCTCCAGTGGCCACCGAGTTCAAAAAAATCGCCGAAAACCTTCGTAAGACGCTTGTGTAGTAAGGCGTCCACAACCGTACTGAGAAGCGAGAGTTAAATAAATAGGGTGATTACCACGTCAGATTCGATCGCGTCGATTTTGTTGACTCTGCCCCAATTGTATGAAAGAGGATTCTGAGATGCCATCTTCAGAGGAGGCTCAATCTCAATTCGTTAAGAATTCGGTCCTGTACAAGGAGTTTCTCGCAGAACGTGCCGAGATCCTGAAACACAAATGGATCGAAAGCGAAAAAGCCGGGAAAGATATCGGCTTCGAAAAGGCGTTGCTCGATTGGATCGTGAAATATCGCTCCAACTGGCGAGAGCGACGAAGAAAGGAGGCGCGCACCGAAAAGTCCGCCTCCTAATTTTTTTGTTCCTTTAATGCGATCCTGTGAGGTCGCCAAGGAAACTGATGAAACAACCAAAACAAAAGATATCTGGCGCCGCCGTCCCAATCATGGACGCGGAGGCAATTCGTCGAGCGCTTCAAAGAATTGCGCACGAAATCATTGAGCGAAATCCACAACTGACGCACGTCGCGCTGGCGGGAATTCCATCGCGCGGAGTGGAGATCGCCCAGCGCATCGCCGCTTTCATTCGCGGGATCGAGAAGTTCAACATTGAGACCGGCGTTATCGATGTAGCGATGCATCGCGATGACGTGGGAACGCGTCCTGATTTGCCGATTGTACGCGAATCGAATCTTCCGCTGCCGCTGGAGGAACGCACCATCATTATTGTTGATGACGTTTTTTATACCGGGCGGACCGCGCGCGCCGCGATGGATGCCATCAATTCATTCGGACGGCCCGCGCGAATTCAGCTTGCCGTACTGATCGACCGCGGTCATCGCGAGCTACCCATTCGTCCCGACTACGTTGGCAAGAATCTGCCGACGTCGGGCGGTGAGAAGGTGCGCGTGCGGCTTCAACAAACCGACCACGAGCCCGACGAGGTAGTCTTGGAAAAGTAATGACCGTATTCACCGCACCATGACCACGCGCTGGACACGAAAAGATTTGTTAGGCCTGCGCGAATTATCGGCAGACGAAATCAATTTCATTCTCGAAACTGCCGACGCATTTAAACAAGTCGGCACTCGTGAGATCAAAAAAGTGCCGTCTCTGCGAGGAAAGACATTGATAAATTTCTTTGTCGAGCCGAGCACACGAACGCGCACCTCTTTTGAGCTGGCCGCACTTCGGTTGAGCGCGGACGTAATCAATATCTCAGCAACTACTTCCAGTCTGACCAAAGGCGAAACGCTCAAGGATACCGCGCGCAACCTGGAGGCGTTGCATGCCGATATTCTCGTCCTTCGTCATAGCTCAGCTGGCGCACCGCAGTTTCTGGCAAGCAGGCTTAAGGCGAGCGTGATCAACGCCGGCGATGGCGCACACGAACATCCGACTCAGGCGCTCCTCGATCTTTATACGATCCGCGAGCGCAGAGGGAAAATCGCCGGACTGCGCGTGGCCATCGTCGGCGACATTTTGTTTAGTCGCGTGGCGCGCTCGAACATTTTCGGCCTGCTTAAACTCGGCGCGCACGTCACCCTGGTCGGCCCGAGCACACTGGTTCCCCGAGAACTTGAAAAACTCGGCGTCGAAGTTTCTTACAAGATCGATGAGATACTGCCCAAAGCCGATGTCGTGAACCTGTTGCGCATTCAGCACGAACGCCAGCGCAGGGAATATTTTCCCGGACTCGGCGAATACATTCGCTTTTTCGGTCTGACCAAAGAACGCGCAAAACTTTTGAAGCCGGATTGCCTGATCATGCATCCCGGCCCCATCAATCGCGGTGTCGAGATCGACAGCGAGGTCGCCGATGGGTTGCAGAGCGTCATTCTCGATCAGGTCACCAACGGTCTCGCTGTGCGAATGGCCGTTCTCTATCTGTGCGGAGGGATCTCGGCGTGAGCACGACAATCATTCGAAACGGTCGCGTGATCGATCCTGCAAACAAACGAGATGAAATTGCCGACCTTTACATCGCTGATGGAAAAATTGTCGCGTCTAAATCCGAAATCGGAAAGGAGTTTACCCGCCGCGGCGGGAAATCCGAAACTGAAGAGATCGACGCGAAAGGTTTGATCGTCGCGCCGGGTTTGATCGACATGCACGTTCATCTGCGCGAGCCCGGATTTAGCCATAAAGAAACGATTGAATCGGGTGCGCGCGCGGCAGCGGCCGGTGGATTCACCACTGTCGTTTGCATGCCAAACACTTCGCCAGTCCCGGATAATCCAAGCACGATCGCGTGGATCAAAGATCGTGCCTCCGCTCTCGCGCGCGTGAATGTTTTGCCAACGGGCGCAATTTCAAAAAATCTCGCGGGCGAAGAACTCGCGCCGATCGGCTCGCTTGCACAGGCTGGGGTTGTGGCGATCACAGATGACGGCCATTGCATTCAAAACCATGAAGTGATGCGGCGCGCCGTCGAATATGCGCGCATGGTTGGTGTGCCAGTGCTGGATCATTGCCAGGATTACAATCTGGCCGGCAACGGAGTCGTGCACGAGGGTTACTGGAGCACGCTCCTCGGTCTACCGGGCTGGCCCGCGGCAGGCGAAGAAGCGATAGTCATGCGCAACATTTTGCTCGCCGAACTTTGTGATCAGCCGATTCATTGTCAGCACGTCACAACAGCTGGAAGTGTTCGCCTGCTGCGCCAAGCCAGGGCGCGCGGCGTAAAAATCAGCGGCGAGGTTTGTCCGCATCACATCGCTTTAACCGACGAAGCGGTTCAAAATTTCGACACGAACTACAAGGTGAACCCGCCGTTACGCTCGCAAACAGACGTCGATGCGCTGCTGGAGGGCATCGCCGATGGAACCTTATCGATTCTGTGTTCTGATCATGCGCCGCACGCGAATTTCGAAAAGGAAGTTGAGTTCGACGTCGCGCCATTCGGTATCATTGGGTTGGAAACCGAGCTCGGTCTTTTTATCAATCTGCTCGTGCACAAATACGCTAAGATCGATATCGCGCGTTTGATCGAGATGTACACCGTCGAGCCCGCGCGATTGCTGAGGCTTGACGCCGGCACCCTGTCACCTGGTACCCACGCCGATGTCACCCTAATCGATCCGGATTTGGAGTGGACCGTCAATGTCGACCAATTTCAATCGGTGTCGCGTAATTCGCCTTTTGACGGCTGGAAATTGAAAGGTCGCGCTGTGCGAACAATCGTCGGCGGTAAGACAGTTTGGAAACTGTAGCGGCGGTCTATGACCGCGGAAGATATGTTGGCCCGGGCGCTCACAGAGCGCCGCTACAGAATTTATCCCTCGGCGTATCCGCCGTGGATGTAGTTTTCCAAGTGTGCGATTGCGGCCTGCTGGCAGGAAATGACGTGCTTGACCAGGTCGCCGATCGAGATCACACCCACCACTTGATCAGCTTCGACCACGGGCAGATGCCGAATGTGTTTATCGGTCATCAGCCGCAGACACGTCTCCACCGGTTCGCGCGGATGCGTAACGGTCACATTAGTGGACATGATCTCGGAAACTTTGGTTTCCCGGGAGCGTTTGCCGCGAAGGAAAACCTTGCGGGTGTAATCGCGCTCCGAAATGACCCCAGTCAATTGATCCCCATCCATCACCAACAGCGCGCCGACATTTTTTTCGTCCATCATTTGGATGGCTTCAGAAACCGTTGCGTCGGAGCGGATGGAAAAAATGTCTTTGCTTTTCTGCTTCAAAATTGCGCCGATCGTGCCGCTGACATCCATATCATCCAGAAAATTTTTGCCGCCGAAACAGCAGCAACTTTAAGATAAGGCAACACCAGCCTGCGACGCAAAACAAATAAATAGCAATCACGATGCGGACTGATATCTCCGCGGTGCGAGCTTGGGCGGGCGTTTTCCATTAACAATCGCGCCCGTCATTGGAATGTACGAGAGCTCCTGCCGATCTACGGCACAGCGTAACATCAATCCGCCGCGGCTCATGTCCCCGCGACCAACGAATTCCACAGGAAATCGGAGGCGATCGCCAAACGTCGCGACTAGAACATTGACATATTTTCCTGTGGCAATGCTGCCGAGAAGGATGATCTCGCTCTGAAACGGCAATGTTTTTGTGAGAACACGCGCGTCTCGCTCAAGTGGCGCTCGATAACGCGGATCGTCCTTATGGATGTCGACCGTAGCGAACTCACGCAGGTCATCGAGGCGAATTCGTGTCCCGGCATCGACAAGACCTCGAGTGGGCGTGATCACAAAAACGCCGGGAATGCCGGGCGGGGGCAGCGCAAATCTAGTCGCATATGCGATCTTGCCGCGAAAGTAGAGGCCGCTGAGAAAGGTGAACACCTCGGCGATTGGTGCGCCCTGTTTGTCGCGCAATTTTCGCGCGAGTTCGAATTCCGCGCGGTCGCTCAGAATCATTCTCGCTCGTTGACCGCCCGCGTAAGCCGGCGAGAGCAGGAAAATGCGGTGACGCGCGGTGTTATTCATTAGTTGTTAATTTTCCGATACAAGTGGCCGACGCAAGGAGATCGAGCCGCGCCTTGTAGTTAACGAATGTGAGCCTGCCCGGTGTTCCGGTCTTGCCTTTTGACCGGGCAATGGAAAATAATGCGCCCGTGTCCCTGCCCTTGCCATTCAAATCTCGCGTCGGTAACGACCACATTAACTTAAACGGTGGCCATGCAAATTGCGATCCGCACCCTGATTTCTTATGCGTCGGAGCTCAGAAAGGTGGGACCTCGTGGCTTTATTATCAACTGAGCTGGCACGCGGATTTCTGGATGCCTCCCGTAAAGGAACTGCATTACTTCGACGCGCTGAGCAAGGTCAAGCGGGGCAGCCCTCCCCGTTGCAAGGACGCGCGCGATCAGTGCTTTCTGCAGAAAATGACGGCGCTCGGTACGCAGTCACATATTGACTTAGACGCCTATTCGCGGCTGTTCGAATCCAAGGGCGCGCTCCTTTCCGGTGACATCACGCCAGCTTACTCCATGCTGAGTGATGAGATTATCGAACAGATCGTGGTTCGTTTTCCTAATTTGAAAGTGATTTTTTTGGCCCGTGATCCTGTTGAGAGAGCGTGGTCGCAGCTTTCAATGGGCGTACGCCTGGGAAATATCGGCCCTTTCGATGCTACCGATGCAGATGCGGTAATACGAAATTTACTGAACCCCGGAGTGTTCCTGCGGTCGTATCCCAGTCAAATCGTCGCGCGCTGGAAACGCTACGTTCGTCCAGCGCTCTTCCGCATCTATTTCTTCGATGATTTGAAAAAGAATCCGGCGGATCTACGTCGTTCGATCCTCCTGTTTCTAGGCGCAGACCCGGACAAACCAAGCGGTCGATGCACGGCAGAGCAGAACTGGGATGCCGGAAAGGAAAAGCTTCAACTTACCGATAAGGTAAGATCACGGGTCGCACAGTTTTTTGAACAGGAATTGAAAGCCTGCGCCGAAGAACTCGGCGGCCCGGCGAAACACTGGCCTGCGCGATATGGTTTTTCGTTGCTCGTTCTTGCTGTGCAGCTGATGGATGACTTGGATATCTTTTTCTGGGTTGATTGGGTCGCCTGACGTAGCGACGGCGCGCTGCGGTCACCGCTGGGATGCATTGCAACGCGGTGCGCTTACCATGAATTCCAAAGAGGAAACAATGAGACGTGAAATGGGATTGGCCATTCAAGACGCGGCGCACCGACGGCAGGTATAAGGACAGAAACGAAGCTCCTGCGAGCAATGCGCGGCCTGATTTTTTGTGCGTCGGCGCTCACAAGGCAGGAACAACCTGGCTTTATCAGCAGCTCGATTCGCACCCGGATTTCTGGATGCCTCCGGTAAAGGAATTGCATTACTTCGATCAACTGAGCAGAGTTCAACGGGGAGGTGGTCCGCGCCGCAGAGACGAGCGCGACCTTCGATTTCTGGAAGGGCTCAAGAAACTTAGCGCTGAACCGGGTATCGACCTCGAGAATTACGGCAGATTGTTTGAGCCCAAGGCATCGCTTCTTTCAGGCGATATCTCGCCAAATTACTCAACGCTGAATGATGAAATCATCAGGCAGATCGTCGGATACTTCCCAAACTTAAAGGTGATCTTTCTGGCGCGCGATCCAGTTGAGCGAGTCTGGTCGCATTTGTCGATGGAAGTGCATTACCGACAGATCGAGGCGTTTGACCCAACGAATATCGACGAACTCGATCGGAATTTGCTCCGTCGGGGAATGCTCTTGCGTTCGTATCCGAGTGCTGTCGTCGCGCGATGGAAACGTCATGTCCGTCCAGAGCAGTTTCGCGTTTATTTCTTTGACGACCTGCAAAGCAATCCGGCTGAATTGCGCCGCTCGATTGTTCGTTTCCTGGGCGCTGATCCAGACAAGCCCAGTAGCCGATTGCCGGCGGATTACAACAGTTGGACCAAGATGGAAAAGCTTCCCCTTACAAATAGTGTACGATCGCATCTCGCCAAGTTCTTCAAGAAGGAACTGAAGACCTGCGCAGCGCGGCTCGGCGGGCCAGCCAGAGATTGGCCCGCACGATACGGTTTTTCGTAACTCTACTTTCAGCTTCCTGTCAGGCGCGCTTCGGCCAGATCGAGGTCGCGCTGAATCCGTCGCAACGCGTCGTCATTGATCACCCGTTCGTTTCGCAAACGGATGATCGTCTGCCTTTCAACACTCAGCGCTTCGCGTTGCAAACGCTGATATTGCGGCGTGGCGATTTCGCCGCGACAATCGTCGGGGTTCTCGGCGCAAAGTTGTAATTGTTCCAGGCGTTCGTCGTACTCAGCACGTAAGCGATCCACGGTATCGGGCGAAAACTCGCCGTTGGCACGAACCTTTTCGATCAATTCGATTGCCGCCTTGTTGGCTTTTAACCGTGCCGTTCGTTCTTCTTCGTCCGTTGAATCATCGGCTTTGATGCAAAGTTTCCGGATTACGATCGGTAGCGTCAGGCCCTGGAATAACAGCGTCACCAAAATCACAGAGAAAGTCAGAAACAAAATGTAATTTCTTCCTGGGAACGGGCTGCCGTCCGGCAAGATGTAGGGAAGCGCAAACGCTGCCGCCAGCGAGACCACGCCGCGCATTCCCGACCAGGCCATGATCAGCACATTTTGCCACTCGGGCAGAGGCTCGCGTACCCGGAGTTCCTTGTTCAGCAGAAAAGGTAGATATGCACCGGGAAAAACCCACGCGATCCGCACCAGCACCACCGCGGCGCTCACGAGAAGCGCGTTTTCAATTGGCGAAAGAAGAGACTCGCCTCTGAGCGACCGAAGGATTGCCGGCAGTTGCAGACCGATAGCCGTAAAAACGAAACCGTTCAGAAGGAATACGACGATTTCCCAAAAGGCAAACGCCTGCAGACGATAGCGTGCGGTAACAATCAACGGCGAGTGCCAGCCCAGATAAATTCCGGAGGCAACAACAGCCAGAACACCTGAAGCGTGCAAGCGCTCCGCCGGCAGGTACGCGAGAAACGGCGTGAGCAACGAAATAGTGATTTGCACCGGCGGATCGTCGAGATGTCGATGCACCCATCGAATCGCGAAACCAACGAGCAAGCCAAATCCAATTCCGCCGGCCGCAGCCCAGACAAAACGCAACGACGCCTGGCCAATTGAGAATTTGCCCGTCACGAGCGCTGCCACCGCGAATTGTAACGCCACCAATGCTGTCGCATCGTTCAACAAGCTTTCACCTTCCAGGATGCTTACGATCCGGTGGGGCACCGCGAGGCGGCGAATCACACTCGTGGCCGCAACCGCATCAGGAGGAGAAACGATTGCACCGAGGGCAAACGCCGCCGCCCACGGCAGAGACGGAATGATCGCGTGCGCCACGCAGGCGACCACGATCATCGTGAAAAGCACCAGGCCGATGGCGAGCAGAACAATCGGCCGCAGATTTCGCCGAAAATCGCGCCACGAAGTGAACAAGGCGGCTGGATAAAGCAGTGGCGGCAAAAAGAAATAGAAAACGATGTTTGGATCCAGTTTCACCTCCGGTAGACGGGGAATGAAACTCAAGACCAACCCAACAAGCACCAGCACTACCGGGTACGGCAGCGCCATCTTGCGGGCGATGAACACCGAAGCCGCGACTACCGTGAACAGAAGAACAATGATTTCCGCTTGATGCATGATCAGATTCCGGAGCATTGGAGTCGTGGAGTGATGGAGTAATGAGATTTCACTACTCCAGCACTCCGATACTCCATTACTCCACGGCCGCCTGCTTTGCCCGCGCGCGATTGGCCTGAAGCTCAGCGAGGTGTTTTTCAGACCAGCGGCAAAGTGCGTGCAACGGTTCAATCAAGGTTCGGCCTAATCTCGTGAGAGAGTACTCCACTTTCGGAGGCACAACGGGGTGAACAGTGCGTTGCACCAGGCCGTCGCGCTCGAGAGTGCGCAACGTCTGTGTCAGCATTTTTTGCGAAATGCCTCCGATTTCGCGCTGCAGCGCGGCATAACGCATCGTTCCGCGCGCCAGAATCTGGATGATGAGTGCCGTCCATTTATCGGCAATTCGATCGAGCACTAGGCGGGAGGGACACTGCGCATCCAGAACGGAAGGAGCGGAGGAGGACACCTTTCGCACGCTCCTGTGTAAAACGATTCTCGTTGACGCGCAAGCAGAGAGTAACACTCCGCAAGGTATGTATAGGTTGAAATCATATGTAGTTGACTGATGGGTTGGCCATCCGAAATTTGGGTATGACAATTTTATCTCCTACGAAGGAAAACGCCGTCTCGATGGATTTTGTCTTAAATGAGACGGAACCTCCTCCATCACGGGCGAGCAGGAACCTCGATATCCCCGCAGTGGGCCAGGACGATTCGGCCTTGCTCGATGCCTTTTCGCGCACTGTCGTGAGTGCCGTGGCGCGTGTTTCGCCAGCCGTTGTGAACATCGACGTCAAGCAACGCGTCAACGGTCAGCGCGGAACGCGCGAGCTCAGCGGCAACGGGTCGGGTTTCATCATCGCGCCTGACGGGTTCATTCTGACCAACAGCCACGTCGTTCACGCGGCAAATTCCATCACTGTAAATTTGCCCGATGGGCGCGAATATCCGGCCCGAGTGACGGGCGACGATCCGGACACTGACCTGGCCGTGATTCGCATCGATGCGCCGCAACTCACTCACGTGCGTCTCGCCGACTCCGAGAGCTTGCGTGTAGGCCAACTCGTGGTCGCGATTGGAAATCCGCTCGGTTTCCAGGCGAGCGTCACCGCTGGCGTGATCAGCGCACTTGGTCGCTCGATGCACGCGCAATCGGGCCGATTGATTGATAACATTATTCAGACCGACGCTGCCTTGAACCCAGGCAACTCCGGTGGGCCACTGGTCAATTCAGCCGGCGAGGTGGTGGGCGTAAACACAGCGATGATTCGACCCGCTCAAGGCATCTGTTTCGCCATCGCAAGTAACACAGCCAAGTTAGTTGCTGGATGGCTCATCCGCGACGGTCGAATCCGGCGTGGTTACATCGGCGTAGCTGGGCAAAACGTTCCAATTCACCGCCGCATCATCCGATTTTATGGTTTGCCTCTCGAGACGGCTGTCCTCGTCGTTTCAGTCGAAAAGAACAGTCCTGCGGAGCGTACTGGATTGCGCGAAGGTGATCTGATTATTGCATTCGGCGATCAGCCAATCGGGAGCGTGCATCATTTACACAAAGTTTTGGTCGGCGAACAAATTGGCGTGAGCGCCACGCTCACAGTGATTCGCCACACTGAGAAGCTGGAGTTGCCGATCTTACCGGCGGAATCGCGGTCCGAGTAACCCTTCTCGCAACACATTGGCAGGCGTGCTACTGCGATGTTCGAAAGAATTGCAGCCGAGTCGGCTACCTCTACAGTCAAAACTGATTCGCAATGAAAATTCTCGTCATTGGCAGCGGCGGCCGTGAACATGCGCTTGCGTGGAAACTCCGACAGTCTTCAGGCGCGGACCGAATTTTCTGCGCGCCAGGAAACGCAGGCACTTCCGAAATTGCCGAGAACGTTGCGATCTCAGCCAATGATCTGCACGCATTGGCTCGGTTTGCGAAGGGGAATTGTATCGATCTGACCGTGGTCGGTCCGGACGATCCACTTGCCACCGGGATTGTCGATCTATTCACGGCTGAAAAGCTGCGCGCGTTTGGGCCAACGAAATCCGCAGCGCGCATTGAGGCGTCCAAAATCTTCGCAAAAGAGCTGATGCGCGCACAAAAAATTCCCACCGCCAAGGCGAGAACATTTTCCGGCAGCAGCGAAGCCCTGGATTACTGCGAACAGGTGAAATTTCCCGTTGTGATCAAAGCAGATGGCCTTGCTCTGGGGAAAGGAGTTATTATTGCCGCTGATGCTGCCGCGGCGAGGTCCGCCATCGACGAGATGATAAATCAGGGCCGTTTTGGTGATGCAGGGCGGCGCATCGTGATCGAGGAATTCCTGCGCGGAACGGAATGTTCACTGCACGCCCTGGTGGATGGAAGCAGTTATCGTCTGCTGGAATCGGCGCGTGACCACAAGCGCGCCCTGGACGGCGATCACGGCCCGAATACGGGCGGGATGGGCGCGTTCAGTCCGGCCAACAATTGGACCAAGAAGCTGCAATCCCAATTCGAAACGAAAATCATGCAACCGCTGCTACGCGGTCTTCTACAAGAGGGAATCACATTTCGCGGACTTCTTTATCCCGGCCTGATAATCACGAGCGATGGCGCCCGTGTGCTGGAGTTCAATTGCCGTTTCGGCGACCCGGAAACACAGGCGATTCTGCCCCGGCTGAAATCCGATCTGCTACCGCTGTTGGAAGCGACGATTGATGGAAATCTTGGTAAGTATGCGATTGAATGGGATACACGCGCTGCGGTCACCGTCGTGCTGGCATCGGGTGGTTACCCTGGCAAATACGAAACTGGAAAAACGATTTCTGGTCTCACGGATGCAGCAAAGCTTGAAGACGTTCAGGTTTTCCATGCCGGTACCAAGCGCGCCGAGGGCGAAGTTAAGACGGCCGGCGGTCGCGTTCTCGCGATCACAGCGCTCGGATCAACGCTCGAAACCGCTCGCACCCGCGCTTACGAGGCTGTCTCCCGGATCCATTTCGAAAACTGCCACTACCGGCACGACATTGCGCTCGGCGTGACCAGTTGATAGAACCTCAAATCCGATATTCAGATTTCGAATTTTCGTGCAATTAGAAAATGCGCTATAGGTCGGCATCTGTTTCCATGTCTCAATTCACGTCGTTGTCCTTCATTAGCTTTTTCATGGTGATAAACGCGCTGGCGCAAACTCCGCCGCCGACTGCAATGCCGCCAGGCAGGCCCGCCGCTTCAGCAAGACCATCCGCACCCTCATCGCCTTCACCCTTCGCCAGCCCAACAACGGAGGATGTGGTGAATTCGTTAGGCGCGGCTGACCTGCAGGCAGTCATCACGTTATTAAGAACTAATTTTACAAATCCGGATGCAATTACAGATACCGAGTTGAATCGGGCGACCGTTGAGGGTCTCGTCGTCCGGCTTCCGCGCGGGGTCATGCTTTTGCCCGCCAAGGAGAACGCTCCGGCAGAAGCGCCAAGCGTCTCTTACAGCGAGATCATCGGGGGGCACACCGGATACTTGCGCGTCGGCTCATTAAACGCAGCTAACCTTCAGGCGTTGGACAAGAGTCTGAGCAATTTTGCCGCCAAAAACATCAACGCGGTAATCGTCGATCTTCGCGCCAGCCAGGCGACGAATGATTTGCCGCTGGCCGCTGAATTTGCAAAGCGGTTTTCTCCAAAAGGCAAAACGCTTTTTACCCTGCGCAAGCCCACGGGACGTCAGGACCGCGTCTTTAATTCCGAACGTGATCCGGCGTTTCGCGGCCTTGTCATGGTGCTCACAGATAGCGATACGGTTGGGGCGGCCGAGGCGATGGCTGCTGCACTGAGATTTTACAACAGGGCCCTGCTTATCGGGCAAACGACTGCTGGTCGCGCAGCTGAATATTCCGATTTGTCATTGCCGAGCGGCAAAATTCTGCGTGTTGCCGTCGCGGAAATGGTTTCCCCCGACGGTCGTCCACTGTTTCCCGATGGGATAAAGCCGGATCTGCCGGTCGAAATGTCGATAGCAGATAAGCGACAGATTTTCCAAATGAGCGGCGAAAAAGGAATGGGACCGTTTGTTTACGAAGCCGGCCGCCCGCACATGAACGAGGCAGCGCTGCTGGCCGGAACAAATCCTGAGGTTGAAGCGGCGGAGGCCGCGCAGCAACGGCGTGGTCGCGCGCCGGAAAAGCCGCCAGCGCACGATCCGGTATTGCAACGCGCACTTGATGTGGTCACCTCGCTCGAGGTTTATCAAAAGCGATAGCGGACGGCGTCTTCGCGGCCTCGCTTTCCACGACTTTGCTAATGCTGGCGGACCTTGTTCTCGCCCGGCAATTCATGGTCGTTATACTGAGTTGAGAGATTTTTCGATTTCGCTCAGAATGGCAAAGAAGTGACACCGCTCGAAGAACGCATCGGTTACAAATTCCGGAACTCACTTTTGCTGGCGGAGGCGCTCACGCACCCCAGCCTCGGTCATGAGGCGCAACGTTATCATTTTGATTATCAGCGTTTGGAATTTTTGGGCGACGCCGTTCTCCAGCTCGTTATTACGGAGTATCTGTTTAGCCATTTTCGATCCGAAGCTGAAGGTCAACTAACGAAACTCCGCTCCCGGTTGGTCTCTCGCGAAGCGTTGAGGACGCATGCGGCCACGCTCGGCCTCGGACGCTACATTTTGATGGGGCGCGGCGAAGAAAGCAGTGGCGGCAGGGAACGCACGTCCACACTGGCGGATGCATTTGAATCACTTATCGGCGCCATATACCTCGACGGTGGTCTCGAAGCGGCGAAAGACTTTATTTTGACGCAGACTCGCGGCGATCTCGAACAGCTGGCGGAAACGCCAGTGGACATCAATCCGAAGGGCCAGCTTCAGGAGCTGTTGCAAAGCATCTCGCCGCACAGTCCGGTTTACGAATTAGTTTCGCAAAGCGGGCCCGAGCACGAGAAGATGTTTGTCTCACAAGTTATTTGGGAGGGAATCGTTCTCGGTCAGGGTGGCGGACGCAGCAAGAAACAAGCGGAAACTGCGGCTGCGATCGAAGCGATGCGGCTAAAGCATTGGGAAAAAAAGGAACGCGAAGAGGCCTAAAGTCGCGATCTACGGGCAGGGACGGATCGCCGAGCCGTCCGTTCCGCGTTTGGGCTCGCCCGGCGGTCGCGCCCTACCAGGTCGTATCGAATGATTCAGTGCATGAAGATCGCCCCATTGCAGGTGACTACGAATCGATGCAGTGACGAATTTCTTGCCCTCGGTGATCGCCTCTTCGAGTGACAGGCCTTTAGCAAGCCCGGCCGTGATTGCTGCCGAATAGGTGCAGCCGGTGCCGTGAGTCGACAAGCCGCGAACGAATGCAGCTGAAAACTCGGTAACTTTTCCATCGACAAACAGAAGATCGATAGCACGATCTCCCACCAGGTGACCACCCTTGAGAAGGATTGGAGTTCCGAATTTCTTCTCCAACTCTTTCCCCGCGAGATGCATTGATCGCCGGTCCTTGATTTTCGATGCAAGCAACCTGCCCGCTTCATCGAGATTTGGCGTAATCAAGCTGGCAAGCGGGAACAATTCCTTCTCGTACATTTCGATGGCCGTCGGCTCCAGGAGAGGATCACCGCTCGTCGCGACAAAGACTGGATCGATCACTAACTGAATCCGCGGCTGAAACGTCTTGCGGATGCGCTGGATCGTTTTCGCTACAGCGGAAATAATTTCCCGCGAACACAGCAAACCAGTCTTGATCGCAGCGATCGGAAAACTTTTGACGAGCACTTCGATTTGCTCACGCACAATTCGCGCGCTGGCTGGCTCAATCCGCGAAACTTTTCCGGGAATCTCCGCGACAATGCAGGTGACAGCGGTCAATCCGTAAACACCGAGTGCGGAAAACGTTTTCAGGTCGGCCTGGATACCAGCACCTGCGCTGCTGTCGGAACCTGCGATGCTGAGGGCGATCGGAACTGTAGCGGCGCTCTGTGAGCGCCGACTGCGTTGCTTACCCATGGGATTCGGCGGTCATAGACCGCCGCTACAGAATTACGCTCCGTCGTTGCCGATCGCTTCGACGGGGCAACCTTCCATCGCTTCCTTGCAAAGCCCTTCTTCTTCTGGCGTCTCAGGTTGCTTATAGACGTACGAATGGCCGCCGTCGTCGTTTCGTTTGAAATTGGCCGGCGCAGTTTCGCGGCACAAATCGCAATCGATGCATTGATCATCGACGTAGAACTTGCCCGGTACGTTTTCGGCGTATTTGTTCGCGGCATCGGCCATGGCTTTTCCCTTAAAAAATGAAGTGGAACGTTAGGAAGGAAACACCCCGTGTGCAAAATAATTTCCGCCCAATCGCGCTACGACGCAACCAGCAGGTGCCGGCTGCACGTTAAATCGGTAAAACGTTGAAGCTCAAAGCAAATCATCGCCCAATAACGCTCGACTAATCTAGCAACTTAACGAAGTAGCATCTCAACGCTTTGAAAACCTCCGCCTTATGAAAAAGGAAACTGCCAAAAGTCTGCGAACTTTTGGAAGCGAATTGGCGATCTATTCGGTCCTTGTCATCATTTATTTCTTTCTGGTCCTTCATCTTCTTGGTGATTGGCTCTACCACCTCGAAACGCAGCATCGCTACATTTATGCGGGCGTTGCTCTTTTGCTCATCGCTGGTCAGGCCGTCGTTCTAGACACGGTGAGCACACTTCTGCTTCGCCTTCTACGGGGACGCTGGAGATAACTCATGTTTTTTCCAATATCCCACGCTGACATCAACCCGATTTATCTGGCTGTTGTAGGCTTTATTATTGGAATTTTGGGGGGGTTCTTTGGTGTAGGCGGAAGTTTCATTGCCGGCCCGGCACTGCGTCTGATGGGAGTCGATTGGAATTATGCGGTTGGAACGGACCTCGCACATATCGTTGGCAAATCGATCGTAGCAGCGAGACAACATCGCACACTTGGCAACGTCGATCTTAAACTGGGACTTATCATGGCGTTGGGAACAATTGCTGGCGCCGAAGCCGGGGCGCAGTTTATTCAGGCGCTAAAGCGTGCCGGCAATGTGAACACGGTTGTCAGCTTTGTCGCGATCGCCGTTTACGCCGCCATTTCGGGCTTCATGCTTTGGGAAAGCCGAAAGACCCTGCGGTCGGACAAAAGAAAGCGTCAACCTGGGCTGGTAAAGGGCGCGGCGTCGAAAAAGGATCGCTCCGCCTTCGGACCAGTCACGCAAGCGATTCAACGGATGAAAATTCCGCCGATGATCGCGCTGCCCACTTCAGGCATACCTGAAATTTCTCTATGGATCATACTTCTGGTCGCCTTTGTTGGGGGTGTCTTCAGCGGTTTTCTTGGCGGCGGCGCGGGTTACATTCGAATGCCCTCGATGGTTTACGTCATCGGGATTCCCACGCATCTGGCAGTGGGAACCGATCTTTTTGAGATCGTGATTTCAGCAAGTTATGGAACGCTTACCCACGCGATTAAAGGCAACGTGGATATTCTCATCGCGCTCGTCATGCACACCGGCGCAGTCATCGGTGCGCAGATCGGCGTGGTTGCTACGCAATATTTCGCGGGGCCGAAGATTCGGCTCGCCTTTGTACCACTGCCATTGATTGGCGTCGCTATCGTTATTTACACGCTCATGACGGGTCACAAACTCTAGCCATGAAAATTTTGATTTGCAGCGATGGAACATCGTCAGCTGACACAGCGATCCACCTTGGAGGCTCCTTTGCCGGCCCACTCAAAGCTGAAGCCACGCTCCTTGGAATTGCGGAGACATCACAAGATGACCAGCCACTGCGGGATGCGCTCCAGAAGCAGGCGGATTCGCTCCACGGGCATGGCGTATCGCCGAATATCATCGTCCAAGCTGGCGAGCCCGTTAGGCAAATTGTAGATCAAACATCAAAAACCAGCTACGATCTGGTTGTTATCGGAGCGCGATGGACGGGAGCGACCGGGTATTACTGGCGTTCGCAAAAGACTTACGAAGTTATCAAGTCCATTCAGCCCCCGGTGCTGGTAGCCATCGGCGAATGCGAGCAGTTGAAGCGCTTTCTAGTTTGCACAGGCGGAAAAGAATTCATCGAGAAGGCAGTGGAGTTTACCGGCGAACTTGCTGCCGCCGTGAATGCTTCAGTCACGTTACTGCATGTGATGGCTGAACCTCCTGCCATGTACGCAAACCTGGTTCTCTTGGAAGAGAATGTTGATCAGTTACTGGAATCGAAATCGGAGCTTGGGACAAATCTCCGCCGGGAAAAAAGAGAGCTCGAACGCCTCGCGGTTCCAGCCGAAGTGCGGCTTCGACATGGTATTGCAATCGATCAAATTTTCGACGAAGCGCGCGCGGGCGATTACGATTTGATCGTGACCGGTACCTCGCAGGCGCGCGGCCTCCTGGGTCATTACATTATGGGCGATTTGACCCGCAGCATTTTGAACCGCGCCAATTGCCCGGTACTTGTTGCGCGCGCCGGCAAACCAAAAGCAACCAGAACGCTCTGGAAAGCCATCAAGGGATTATTTAGCAGAGAGTAAGAAGGACCAACGTCGTCTCTTGTTCGCTTCCGGCTCGTATTCTTAATCATGCTCATGCCCATGCTCGTGCTGCTTCTTCTTCAGAGACCCGTCGAGCACGAGCAGGAGTATGAGCATCAATAGGGACGAACCCGAACAACCAACTTTACGCAGCGCGCGCGTACGCCGTTGGCTCGCGCATCTTTGGCGTGAATGGACAGTCGAAAGTTGGCGCCCCATCGTTCCCGCCTTCGCGAAACCCGAGCCGTTGACGTGGAATGATGGCCGCGTAACGGCAGCCTGGATCGGCCACGCCACCGTCCTCATCAACTTCTTCGGTATCAACATTCTCACCGATCCGGTGCTCTTTCCCCGTATTGGAATTCGGCTGCCGGGATTCACGATTGGTCCGAAGCGATTGACCGCGCCTGCGCTCCAACTTCATGAACTGCCTCGCATTGACCTTATTCTTCTATCCCATGCGCACTTCGATCATTTCGATTTGCGAACGCTACACCGCTTTGATGAAAACACCCGTGTAATCACCGCTCCAAACACGGCAGACTTACTAAAATGGGCGCGTCTCCGAGACGTCTCAGAACTTGGCTGGGGTGAAACGAAAATCGTCAGCTTCTCCAATCAAACGAAGGGCGACATCACGATCAGCGCCTTTGAAGTGAAACACTGGGGTGCACGAAAGCAACGCGATGATTATCGCGGTTATAATGGCTACGTGATGGAGCGAAATGGCCGACGCATTCTCTTCGGTGGCGACACCGCCATGACCGACAGCTTTGCAAAGGTACGGCACCCAATCGATGTCGCGATCATGTCAATCGGCGCCTACAATCCGTGGATCCAGTCGCACTGCACACCTGAACAGGCCGTTGAGATGGCAACGGCCGCAGGCGCCCAATTCATCATGCCGGTGCATCACCAAACCTTTCGGCTCAGCTTTGAGCCGTTGCGTGAACCAATCGAACGCTTCCAAGCCGTCCTTCGAAACGCTCCGGAACGCATCGCACTGCGTGAAATTGGTGAGACTTTCGTGCTGCCCTTGTTGTAAGCCGCATCTCTGTGAGACCCGCAGGCGGAGAGCGTCGCAAGCACTTTAGGGAATATCTTGCTGAGGACATTACTCCGAAGCACTTCGCACAACGAAGCGGCTACAGCGAGACCGCTTGTCTCCAGCGCCGGTGGATGCAATGTTTGCACCCGCTCGCGCCGACGTAGCTCAGCTGGTAGAGCAGCGGTTTCGTAAACCGCAGGTCACGGGTTCAAATCCCGTCGTCGGCTCACTTCTTTTCACGCTCGTGAACGGCATTTTCCCTCGTGAAATCAGCGATTTAGACGTTTACCGCGGTTACGATGAGGGAGGCAACGCGATCGATACGCACGAACACAGAGGCGATTTCAAGGAGCCGTGACAGGTTTTCTTGAAATGCGCAATTTTGTACTTGACCAGCGTCCACAATTTTTCGTAAAAGTCGATCCGAATCGATGTTTGCGGACTATTAGGCCTTCTCAACGGTAAGTCAGGGCCCTCCGTTTAGTAATCTCTCGCATCGAATGGCAAGAACCGGAGATTACTATGAATATACCCTTCGTGGCAGCGATTCGCTGCTCTTCGATGTTCCTCGTTTCAGCCGTTGTGGCTGCGCTTACTCATTTAAGCGCCCTCGCGCAGTGTCCCACCAATGTCCCACATATCACTGGGACATGGACCGTGCTCCCGTATCAAATGCCGATCAATCCAATCTCGGCCAATTTGCTGCCTAATGGCAAGGTGCTGATTGTGGCGGGATCGGAGAATGACGCACGCAACAACTCAGAAGGTGCGGAGAGCTATCGCGCGGCAGTGTGGGACCCAAGCGGCACTAATGAGAGCAGCATCAGCGTTCAGAATCTTACGTATGATGTCTTTTGCAGCGGTACAGCCGCTCTGTTCGATGGGCGATCGTTGATTGTCGGTGGAACGTCGGACTACTCGTTCACGGGCGAAAACCGGGCTTCGATCTTCAATCCAGCAACCAGCCAGTATGTGCAGTCTCAGAATATGGTGGATGGGCGTTGGTATGCGACAGCGACCGCCCTTGCCGATGGTCGCATTATGGCCATGTCCGGGCTCACGCAAACCGGAGGTACAAGTCGAACCATCGAAATTTATGATCTGCAAAGAGCTGGAGCGGGTTGGAATCCACCTACCAGCGTT
>JBKPRQ010000154.1:0-14740 GCA_046734635.1 Verrucomicrobiota bacterium | reverse complement strand
AACGAGATCGTCGCTCTTAAGAAACTGGAGCAGGAACAAAAGGAAGTCGCACTTCGAATCGCAAGGATCGAAGAAGGAATAAAAAAAATCGAAGAAGAACGGCAACAAAATGCGCGCGAACAAGCTGAGGCAATTGCCAAGCTGGAGGCGGAAAAGAAGCCACTGCTCCAAAAGCGCAACCACACGAAAAACAACGTTGACGTCTGCGAACGCGAATTGGCCGCCGTAGAACGGCGCATTCAGGCAAGCGAGGCTGCCGATCGTGATCTCTTGAAACAACTCTCCGATCTGCATGCGCTCGACCCGGCTCCCGCCGATCTGGAAGCGCGCTCTGCCAATATTTCCACGCGACGAGCGCGGCTTCCGGAAGAGCGTGCAGAACTGGTCCGGGCGCGTCTCGGCAGCGCGGAAGCGGCGCGGCTGGCCACGGAGAAATTAAGTACAGCGGAAGCGGAACTTTCTGCGGTGGAAAAAAACATTGCGCGAACCCGAAGTGAGTTTGAAGCGCGCGATCGGAAATTGAATGATAATATTCATGCTCAGCAAGAGGCGGCTCGCAACGCACGCGCGCGCCACCAGACAGTGGAGGAGCGAAAAAATCCGGCATATCTGAACATTGGGCGGCACCTTGCTGCGCAGGGCGTTGCCCCGCCCAACGCGCCGCATTTGTTGACCGAGGCGCATCGCCGCCGTGAAGCAGTTGATCGGCATCTGGCGCACAAGACAGAGCTGGCTTCGCTCTCAAGCCAGATCGACAAGCAGGAACTGCGAAAATTTTATTTCAGTATTTTCTCGGTACTGGTCCTTCTCGCGATCACCCTGCTGGTTATTTTCCAATCCCCGCGGGGGCGCGAATGGCTGCCGCAGGAAACCGACACGATTTTATCCATCAACGCCGATCAATTTGAACGGGCAGACCTCGCAAGGCGTTGGCGCAAGGACCAGCCTGCACTGTGGCCGGGGTTAATCGGCGCCGCTGCTGCGACTCCGGGATTGAACCTGCCCCGTGATGCAACACGCATCACTCGCGCAATTACAACCAACGAAACTGGAGAGAGACGGGAGTTCGTCCTGGTGGAAGCGCGCCGCGCCGCTCCGAAGGTCATTCGTGCAATTGCAGACGATAAGACGTTCCAGAGGCGTGCCATTAGCGGTTTGCCAGTTTGGGAACGACCGCCCGATTTTGCGATTGCCAGGATTGGACCCGCAACGCTTGCCGTTGGAATGCCGACCGCAGTGGATGAATTGGTGGGGGTGCGTCTCGGCATGAAACCAGATCTGAAAATCACCGGTCAACTGTTTGACCGCTTCCAGGCGCTCGACCGCGAAAGCGCTGTGCGATTAATTTCCCGCGATCCTCCGGATCTCTCGCGCGTTTTTAATCCGATCTTTACCCCCGAGCTGCTGGAGGCCTCACAATTACTAGGTCTTGCGGTCAATTTACAAAATCCGGTAAGAGCCAGAGTTCTCATTAAAGTGAACGCCTCCAAAAATGCAGCCGAGGTCGCGCGAAATTTGCACGATAATCCACAACAGTGGCTCCGTTTACCGGACTCGGACCTGTTGCTTTACTCTCGACCCCCGGAGGTCCTAAAATCGAGCACTTCGAACCTGGAATTGCGCTTCGAAGTCCCCGAAAATAGCGCTCGCCTTCTGCTTGAACGCCTGTCAAAAACGGAGGCCGCCCAAGTAGTGACAGCGTACTGACCCAGGAAATGCGACGCTTTAACCTTCCCTTGTTCGCCGCGATGGCAGTGGCGCTGTCGTCATTGGACGCATACGCCGGTGGGCCACTGGTCGATATTCGATCAGTCGATCCGACAATTATTGTCGAGCTGCGTTATGCAGGGCAAAATAATCTTGTTGGGTATCCGCTTTATCCTCGTGGAACATGCGCTCTCGCTCGTCCGGAAATCGCTTCAGGGTTAGCTGCAGCGCAGGCGTTTCTGCGGCGCTATCAATTTGGGCTGAAAATCTGGGATGCGTACCGACCGGTGGCCGTGCAGGAGAAACTTTGGCACGCGTCACGCAACAGCGATTATGTTGCCAACCCTGAAATTGGCGTCGGGTCACTGCACAGTTGGGGCGTCGCCGTTGATGCCACGTTAGTTGATACCTGGAATCGCCCCGTGCGCATGCCAAGTGACTTTGACGATTTTACGCCCGCGGCGATGTGGCGTTACGTCGGTCCTCATGCCGACGTTCGGGCGCACGTGCATTTGCTGCAGCTTGCAATGCGAAATGCAGGCTTTTGGGGATTGCGCACCGAGTGGTGGCATTTCACCATTGCTGACTGGCAAAAATATTTGCCAAACCAGGCGGCACGAACCGCGCAGGTGTGCGGTACCCAGTGGCAGGGAAAGCTATGATCGGCACCCTGCTGCGCGATTTGCAGCAGCCAGAATACATTCATGTGCTGCTGAATCCGTTACCGGTTTACGGCCTTCTCATAGGCTTGATCGGACTCGTGATCGCTTTGATTTTGAAGAGCCGCAGCGCTCAAATCGCCACATTAGCGCTCGTACTGATTAGCTCCGCGTCGGCGTGGCCGGTTTACGAATTCGGCGAGCAGGGATACGACCGCGTTCTCTCAATGGCGGATGAGGCCGGGCAGGCCTGGCTCGATGAGCACAGAGAGCGCGGCGAGGATCTTATCTGGATTTTCTATGTGCTGGTTGCTTTGAGCGCAATCGCTATCGCCGCGCCAATCAAATGGCCCAAATCTTCGCTGCCATTCGCTGTTGCTGTGATTTTGCTCGGCGCAGTGACTTTGGGAAGCGGGGCATATATCGCGTACGCTGGTGGGAGAGTCCGTCATCGTGAATTTCGAAACGAACCGCCCCCGCCGAAAAGATCCGAACACGAGCATTGAGCCGTTGAAACGTAAGCCCAGGCTTGGGTAACGGCCGCGTCGCGCGTGTTCGTTTCGGCGTCGCGCCGAAACGAACTTCTAAGGCCGTCTCCACTGCGCGGCGTATCTGAGCGTCCAAGAAAAGTTCGCGATCGCGAAGAGTGCGCTCGACAGCACGCGAGACGCCTGCGCTACCCAATCCGACACGCTAGGGCGATCACCGATCCCCTGTTACGGACCACCTGGAACTCAGGGCTATGGCCGAGGTGGCGGAGTCGGGCGCGGTCGCCGCGTCGGCCGCGATCTGGGTGTTACCCTCGGTGTAGCGGTGGGCGTTGGACTTGCTGAGGGGCTAGCTGTTGGGGTAGGAGTAACACCAGGGGTGACCGTTGGGGTCGGAGTAACGGGGGGCGTGGCAGTTGGTGTTGGCGTAGGTGTTGCAGGCGGCGTTGCCGTTGGTGTTACAGAAGGTATTGGCGTGGGTGTTGCGTTATCAGTTCCTTTAAATGCGACTGTTACCCCCGCCCAGGGGCCGACACCTGCTTGCGTGCAGCACGACGTGAAAGTGAAGTTCACTTCGTTCGTTGTCGAATTATAGATATGCGCATACGCATTATCCATATCCAGCGTTGATACGTCTTCGCCTTCGACATCGTTAGTAACGGTATCAAAAGCCCCACCAATCGGGCTCGTCATACCGCTTTCTTGATGAAATGTGATCGAATTAACATGGATAACCAATCCATTAGTGGTTCTTGGAGTTATGGTACCAGTTGTATGAGGTGCGAAAGTTTCATTGATTCCCTGCAATGCAGTTGCCAGGTCGAATGGTGAAGCGGTTGCTCCTGTAATGTCATACAAGTTAAACATCATATCGCCGATACCTGTCTCACTGATTGAAACTGTTATACCGCTCAAGTCTGGCGATGTTTGAGCATTAGCCGCGTAAACAATCTGTGCTGACACAACTCCCTCGTCGTCGATTATTTTTGCTGACTCCGGCAAAGACCAGCTATTTCCAAGAGAATCGGTTACATTTGTAGCAAACGGCCCGGCAGCGTTGTATAAGCCAACCAATAGATTGCCACTGGAAGGAAATTGCATGACAATGGGTTCTTCACGATTTTGAGCGCGAACCGCTTGCATAAGTGTGTGTTGCAAATGAACGATTCGGATCCCAGACGGCGGCGCTGTCCCTGCTGTTCCCGATTTAAGAGCAATGGCTAGCGAGCCCCAAACCTCGGACCCACTTGCCGAGAACGTTGGGGTGATGGGTCCGGCATTAGGTTGGATCTGGTATTGATCACCTGAACCCACCTGGAGATCGGCACTAAGCAAGGTAAAGTCTGTCCCGGCAGTAATGCTGGTTCCGTTAAACGCGCCACCATTATTGTCAGAACTGGATAACGACCCACCCCATTCATAGATCAAATCCCCTGGTGCGGTCGTTGTAATTGTACCGGCAGTACGCGAGTTGTTGCTAGCGGCGCTTCCATCAAATGCATTTGACGTAGCCACATTATAAAACTCTGAAACAACCGCTTGCGGAAAACCGGGTGTGCTGCTTAACCCGCTAAAATTAACCCTTATAGTCTGGGTCCCATCAATAGCATTAAGCACATAGTACAAATTCATGCGTTTCGAGAACGAAACATTGGTGGCAGTCGGACCGGCTATCCAGTTATTCCCCCTCTCATCAGTGATACTGGCAACCGAGCCTTCACTGTTAAACTGAACCCCAAGAATCAGGCAGTTGCCGGCCCTGACCGGATTGGGTAGTTGGATCGTCAAAGTGTTAATTGGGTAACGATCCATTCCAGTCGCTACATGCTGCACCAAAGTCGGAACGGCAGCCGGGACAGCTTGCGCCGACCCGTAGGAGCCGTCAACGGCGGTCCAGCTATGCGGAGCCGTAAGGACGATCAAAAACAGAGCGAGAAAGGACGAAGCGATGCGCGTCTTCTTCACACGCCTGAAAGACGACCACGCTGTCGCACCGCTGTGGAAAGAAAAGCCCGTGAAATTGCTTGAACAGCTATGAACGTTTCGACGAGACCAGCGCGCTATAAAGAGAGGAGAAGGCTTCGTTTGCGCCGGCTTTGCTTCACAAATTGTTGTTGTTACCATCAGATGATTCCTTTCGTTCTGTTCTGAGTCGTACCGTGTCCATCATTCGGTGGCGCGATGGCGTTTGCTTAAAGAATGGGAGTGTCTCGAGGATCATCGTTTAATGGTCTTGCGGACTTTCGATCGTTTCCTGGTTTTCACAAGTACGCAGAATTGCGTACGAGCCATGACAAATGTCGGACTATCTTACACTTTCAGTCTTGGAATTCCTGTACCTCGTAGCGCCTCGCTGCGTCCAAACGTCGAGCACTATTGCTCATGACAACACGACGACAGAGCGCCGTGGCTAAAATAGTGTGTTATGACTTCCAATACGGATCACGCCGTCACCGCGGATTCCCTACCTATGGCCGAGGCGGAGGAGTCGGGCGCGGCCGCCGCGTCGGGTGAGGCCTCGGTGTCACTCTGGGAGTAGCGGTTGGGCTCACACTTGGCGAGGGAGTAGTCGTTGGTGTAGCAGAAGGCTTAGGTGTTACTGTCGGCGTCGGAGTGACAGTTGGGGATGGCGTAACGGGTGGCGTGGTAGTTGGAGTTGGCGTAGGCGTTACTGGCGGCGTGGCCGTTGGTGTTACAGAAGGTGTAGGGGTAGGTGACCCTGTCGGCACTTTGAACTTATAAACTTTGTTGTCATTGGCCACGTAAATACTTCCGCGCGCCACCATGCCGCTGTTCCACTTGCGATCGCCAGTCATCAATTCGTTGGCGCCGCCGCCCGCATAAACAACCGCGCCGGTATCACCATTATAACCGTGCAATCGATGGTCTCCCTGGGCTCCGACCACCCACACGATCGCGTTATTAGTCCCGTCAGTGGTGGTCACCCAGGGCGAGCCTTGTCCGCTCTGGCTCGCGCTCCAAGCGGAGACTATATTAGGCGGATTTGTCGCAGTAATCTTGTAGGCCTTGATTTGACTGCCTCCGTCAGCGCGAAAAACAAAATATGTTCCCTGCGCGGTCGTGTAGGTGGCAGATGATTGACCTCTCATGGTACCGTCGACGCCTGCTGAGGTGACTGGCCCGGCAACGCCACCAAGGTTGTTACGGTTAACCAGATAAGCATTGCCGTCCTTACCCAGGGCCAGAACTAACTGCGAAGGCGTCGCGCCTGGAGCATCAATGAGTATGGCACTGCAACCGCCTAGGTCGGTGTCGCTAGCATCAAGCGACTGCCAGTTCGCCGGCGCCCAGAAGTCAGTAGGATTACCAGTAAAGGTCGGACCTGCTTGCAACCGAACAATGGCTTCGCCGCCGCTCCATGGGTCTACTTGGCTTGTAAACGTGTTCCCCGTGATCACAAACATATTCGTGCCATCGCTGGCGACTCCCGAGTGTCCCCAGATACCACCGCCTTCTGCTGCCGTGCGCCACGCGGCGACGGTCGAAGGGTTATCGATATGCACACCGACTACCGTCCCGTGATAATCGCCACAATCACCGAAGTAGCCGGAGTAAGGCACGTATACGATCCCGCTCACAACAGCCAGCGCACCTCGATCTTCATGCACCGGGGAATCAAACCCCGGTACAGCGACACTCACATCCACCGGCCAGCCGGTAGTAGTCGAGCCGGTGTCCACGTTGAGAGAAAAAATGAAATGCTTCTTGGGCGTGCCATCGATCAATGCATCGAAGAAGAGCGAACGGGATGCGAGATCGACCACCGGCGTACCAATGATGCCAACAGGACTAATGTTTCCACAGGGAAGACCTGACGTAACGGCCGGGCCAATGTCGGTGCGATGCCAAATCTCGGTGCCGGTATCGGCATGGAGCGCATACACATTGTTCGATGCAGTCACGACGATGACCATCGGGCCGTTTGGACCGCCCTCGATATACAGCGGTTGGGCATGCACGTTGCCCGAGATCGTTCCATTGAAACCCATGTCGCGCGCGAGGTTAGCTGCGTTGCCCGGCGTGAACGCGGCGTCGATATAATGGCCGTCCCGGGAAAGATTATTGTTTTTCTGAGTGACGTTGACCTGCGCGTTTGCCGGAAGAAGCGCAGTCCACAAGAGGATAAGAACGAGTGATAAAGAGGAAGTTAAGACTTTCATAGGCGCGCGGCGAAAATAGTGTGCTACTTCTAAAACAGGGCGCTGCGTTGATGTCAAGCGCTGCGCCAACGAATTTGTAACGATTACGTTATTTTTTCCTTAACGCGTTGCCAAAAAATGAAACGAAAGCAGACCGCAGAAGCGTGAGGCGGGCGAAATGTATGGATAGGATTGGGGATCTAGCCGATAATTACCAAAGACATCAAACAATAATGTCGAACAGAGCGGTGCACCCGACCGTTGACCGACCGCGATGTTATGGAGCGCTGAATTACCGGTGGCCGTATTGTGGCTACCAGTTGTATTCTGATTGAGCGCCTGAATTCCGCTCGCCGTATTGTAGCCGCCGGTGGTGTTGTGAAAGAGTGCGACCGTACCGATGGCCGTGTTGAAATCGCCGTCGTTGTGATAAAGCGCGTGGTAACCGTCGGCGGTGTTACTGGCACCTTCGATGTTGAGAAACAACGCTTGATAACCATCCGCCATGTTGCCATTCCCTGTGGTGTTGCTAAAGAGCGCTTGATCGCCATTGGCCGTGTTAAAGCTGCCTTCCGTACTGCTGAATAGCGCGAACGCACCATCGCCGGTGTTCTGGTTACCAATGGTGTTGCTTAAAAGCGCTCCGGCGCCGGTAGCCGTACTCGTTTGCGATGTTGGCAAGGAGCGTTCCGGCGACCATCGCTGTATTGAAATTGCCTTCCATATTGCTCAGGAGCGAAAACAAACCAACTGAGCTGTTGTACATTCCGGTGGTGAGGCTAGGAAGCGCGTTTTGCCCTTCGGCGGTGTTGCCTCCGGAATAACCGCCATCCGGCGGCGGACTGACGGCCTGCCCTTTCGGCAGTAATCCAGCGCCAGTTAGAGTGAGTGTGATAGCAAGGAGGAATGTAGTCATCGTCTTCATAGCTCCGATTTTCGAAAAAATCTCGCCGAGGTGCGAGATCAAAAAAGGTGCTCGTGCTGTTGCCGAGAAAGTTACGAGCCGGCGTTTCCGGTCTGCTTCTTCTCAGCCGTCTTCGTCTTAGCAGGCGGCGAACTTTTCGAGGATTCCTTGGGTGTGGAAGATTTCTCTCCACCAGATGAAGTCGCAGGCTTCTCCTTTTTCGCCGCTTCTTTGTAGGAATCGCTTCGATAATCGGTTGTATAGAACCCCGATCCCTTGAAGATAAGGCCCGCGCCCGTACCGAGTAATCGCTTCACTTTACCGTGTCCCCACTCCGGCAAACGGCAAAGGTCCTTCGGGCATTCGCGAAATGGTTCGTCGCGCATTGACTGAAACGCGTCGAAGTTTTGGCCACACTTTTCACAAGAATACTCGTAGGTTGGCATGAGTCTCGATGCTTCTCTCTATGGACAACGCTGGAAAGTCTGCATTAAACAAATTACAATTCAACCTCCGAGAAACAGGAAGAGCACCAAATGGCCGAAGGAAAAATCCTTACCAGACACCCACTGGGCAAGAGCGGGAAGAATATCAGCAAGCAAAAATACGACGCGCTTAAGGAAGCCATTCTATCAGCTTTGAAAAACGGGCAGCTTACTCACACGGAGTTATTCAGTCACCTCAACAAGAGCTTGAAGGGCAGATTTTCAGGAAATATAAGCTGGTACGGAGAAACTGTTAAACTCGATTTGGAAGCTAGAAAAATGATAGAAAGAACGTCTTCAAAACCACAAAAATATCGGGTGAAACGGAACTAACCTTCATGAAAGCAAACGAACCGACCGTCTACGGTGTCACCAAAATCGCGCAACTCTTTCCCAGCATCAGGCAAATCAAGAACAAGGCGCTGCGCGAAAAGGTCGCGTCCGTCTGGAGCGAGGCCATCACCACCGGCTGCGGAGGGAAAGGTTGGACCTTCGACGAACTGCGTGCGGTGAAATTCACCCTCCTGGCCGGTGACATCAAAATGACCTTCGTCGAGCATCTGAATTCCTGCGCGCGGCAATGCCTCGCCATCGCCGAGGTCCTCAAGAAATCTTTCCGCTGCAGCATACCTATTCAGCGCGATTACCTCATCGCAGGTGCGTTGCTGGCCGACGTGGGCAAGCCGCTGGAGTTCGACAAGGACGCGTCGGGCAATGTGATCCAGGGCAAATTCGGGCAGCAAGTGCGCCACCCGTTCAGCGGCGTCGCCCTCGCTTACAAGCACGGCATTCCCGGCGCCGTCCTGCACATCATCGCGACGCACAGTCATGAAGGTGACAAAGTCGAGCGGTCGATCGAGTCGATCATCTTTCATCATGCCGATTTCGTGGATTTCGATATCGCAAAGCTCTTAGGGAAGCGCGCCGCTAAGACCTAGACGGCCGCAGACCAAAGGGCCCACAAAACACACGAATTGACGCGAATTTTCTGGTCTATCTATTATCTTTTAGCGTGGTTCGTGTGTTTCGTGGGTAAATCAGAACTAATATGGGTCTAACGCTGGTTGAGAAGATCGCGGCACGTCATGCTGATGGACTTGCGCCGGGCACGCTAGTTCACAGCGGCGATTTCGTTTCGATTCGTCCGCGCCACGTGATGACACACGACAACACCGGCGCGGTGATTCCAAAGTTCAAGCAGATCGGCGCGACAAGCGTCGCAGATCCGACGCAGCCCGTGTTCGCCATCGATCATGACATCCAAAATACTTCGCCGGAAAATCTGGCGAAGTACGCGAAGATCGAAACATTCGCCCGCGAACACGGCATCGATTTTTATCCGCCGGGCACCGGCATCTCGCATCAGGTAATGGTGGAACAAGGCTATGTTGTTCCCGGTTCGATGGTGGTCGCCAGCGATTCGCACTCGAACCTGTATGGCGCCATGGCCGCCTTGGGCACGCCGGTGGTGCGCACCGATGCCGCGAGCATTTGGGCGACAGGCGTCACATGGTGGCAGGTCCCATTCGTGGCCAAGGTGGTCCTCAAGGGTCGCCTCGCGGCAGGTGTGGTCGGCAAGGACGTCATCATCGCTTTGTGCGGGCTCTTCAACAAAGACGAGGTGCTTAATCACGCGGTCGAGTTTGTCGGCGACGGCGTAACAAGTCTTGCAATGTCCGCGCGAATGACCATCGCCAATATGACCACCGAATGGGGCGCGCTAGCAGGCGTGTTTCCATTTGATGAAGTAACGGTGAATTATCTGCGCTCGCGCGTCCCTGAATTCTCAAATCCAAAGCGCCCCGGAGTCCGCGGTGCGAAAAGCCGCTCCGGTTACACAAACGCCCATATCGACGAGTGGTGGAAGAATCGAATCAACTTCAGCGCCGACCCCGATGCGGAATACGCAATCGAGTTGGAACTCGACCTCGCCACTGTCGTTCCACACGTTTCCGGACCCAACGAGGTCAAAACGATGGTGTCGCTGCCTGAAATGGAACAGAAACGCGTGCCGATTCAAAAGGCCTATCTGCTTTCGTGCGTGAACGCGCGCTTTGAAGATTTGCACGACGCCGCAGAAGTTGTGCGCGCCCGAGGCGGACGCGTCGCCGATGGTGTTGAGTTTTATCTCGCCCCGGCGAGCGCTGAAGTGCAGGCGAAATCGGAGTCGAACGGCGATTGGCAAACTCTGCTAAGCGCAGGCGCAATTCCGCTGCCGCCAGGTTGCGGTGCATGTATTGGATTGGGACGCGGTCTGGTACAAAAAGGCGAAACCGCGATCAGCGCGACGAATCGCAATTTCAAAGGACGCATGGGCGACCGCGACTCCTTCGTTTATCTCGCCTCGCCTGCTGTTGTCGCTGCGAGTGCCCTGGCTGGATTCATTTGCGCCCCGGTAAATTTTAGCGAGCGCGCTGCCGGCACAGCTATCCGTCGTCCTGAAAAAAAATCAAGACCGGCAGGATCGGTGCAGATCATGGGAGGTTTCCCGTCCAGTGTGCGCGGTCGCGTCCTGTTCATCGACAAAGACAATTTGAACACCGACGGCATTTACGCCGGCAAACATACTTATCGCGACGACATGACGCCCGAGCAGATGGCGGCGGTTACGTTTGAAAATTACGATCCGAACTTCAACACGCTGTATCAAAAGGGGGATGTTGTCGTCGCCGGGTTCAACTTCGGCACAGGCTCGAGTCGCGAACAAGCGGCCACGGCGCTCAAATACAAAGGAATTCCCTGCGTGATCGCCGGTAGCTTTTCCGAGACCTACAAGCGCAACGCGTTCAACAACGGCTTCGTGGTCTTTGAGTGTCCCGAGTTAGTCACGTATCTCCGCTCGAGTCTGACTAATCCCACGCCCACAACTGCGGGACCGGACATTACGATCGATTACGCCAAATCGATCTTGAGCGTCGATGGAAAATCATTTGCCTTTCCACCGCTCAGTCCAGCTGCTCAGGAATTGATCGTCGTGGGCGGCGCCGAAAAACTGGTAGCAAGTCGCCTCCGTTCAAAGCAGCACGCAAACGTGTGATGTTTTTGTAGCCGCAGCGATAGCGTCGAACGCGAGCTAGCAGTAGAACTATGGGTAACTCAGATATTGTTAAAGTGCTTGTTCGGAATCCATGCGAGGCACTGCGCCCATTCGTCAAACGATTCCTCGTCGTAGAATTCCTAGGGGCACACAAGCATTCGCACTTCCCGGACACAGGTTTGGTAGCCGGCTTTTGTTTCAGAGGGCGGTGCATGTTGGACGCGAACACGATGGCGCCGCAAACAGGCTTGGCGGGCCTGTGGGACCGGAACCGGGAAGCCGAGCAGAACGGAAACACGGGGATGGTATTCGCGGCGTTCACGCCAACAGGCGCCGCAGCACTCCTGCGCCAGCCGGTGGATGAATTTTTCAACGGCGTCGTCGGCTTACACGACGTTCTTGACGGTTCCACCGAGCTGAACCGAGTCCACGAACAGATCGGCGAAGCTCCAAACCACGCACGGCGTATTCAGGCCCTTGAGAATTTTTTGGTTCAGCGCGCAACAAACGCCCAGCTGGATGTCTTTGTTTCCGCTGCAGTGTCGAAGATCGAAGCAGCCCATGGAGTTGTCCGCATTGAGCACCTTGCCCGATATGTTGGTCTTTGCCAAAGCGCGCTGGAGCGGCGCTTTCGCAAGGTGACCGGTGCATCACCTAAACAATTCGCTTCCATCGTGCGGATACGTCATGTTGTGAGGCTGCGCGCAGCGGGGAGCGATTTCAGTTCAATTGCCATTGCGGCCGGTTACTGCGATCAGTCGCACTTTATCAAGGATTTCAAGCAAATGACCGGCCTGGCCCCGGAATCCTTCTTCCAGCGCAAATTGTCACCGTGGTTCGACGACGTTGCCCACGCAACTCTCGCCTGAAAAAAGCCGAATTTTTACAAGTCGGCTAGCCTTCACGCTTTTAACGTGACGGACCATGAGCACAAACAGCAATAAGATTATGAAAGCTAAAACCATCCTCACCGTGATCGGATCAATCATGTCAGCTACTGCCGTCTTCGCGTTTGATCCACCCCCAATCGGCAGCGTGGCGCCAGACTTTTCGCTTGCCGATGCCAAAGAGGCAACACATTCGCTTTTGCAATACAAAGGCAAATACGTGGTGCTTGAATGGTTCAATCCCAAGTGCCCATTCGTAAAAAAACACTATGAGAGCGGCAACATGCAAAAGTTGCAGGAAGAATTCACCAGCAAAGGCGTCGTATGGCTGACAATCAATTCCAGCGCGCCTGGCACTTGGGGTAATCTTGTCCCCGAGCAAGCGGAAAGAAAGATGGCGGAATGGAAAACCCATCAGACAGCGCTGCTTCTCGATCCAGAGGGCAAAGCCGGGCGCGCGTACGGCGCAAAGAATACGCCGAACATGGTGGTCATTAGTCCGGAAGGAAAAATT
Organism: Verrucomicrobiota bacterium; assembly: GCA_046734635.1. Classification (GTDB taxonomy): domain Bacteria; phylum Verrucomicrobiota; class Verrucomicrobiia; order Chthoniobacterales; family UBA10450; genus Udaeobacter. Next base: position 1,899 of record JBKPRQ010000154.1, on the reverse strand, counting down.
GTTTACGAAGGTGCCATCGACAACAAGGCCACGCCGAATCCAGCAGATATTCCGGATTCGATCAACCACGTTAAGGTCGCCCTCGACGAATTGCTGGCAGGGAAACCAGTGACGACCTCGAGAACCAAACCGTACGGGTGCGCCGTCGAATACAAATGATTCCTAGCCCGGTATGAACGCATCTAAACAAATCGACAAACAAATTGCGGGGCTCGCCGGCTGGCGCGGTCAAACAATGTCCCGCTTGCGTAATGTGATCAGTAAGGCGGATTCAAAATTAACCGAAGGATTCAAATGGAACACCGCTGTGTGGAGCGCCAACGGCAACGTATGCGCTCTTGGGGCATTCAAGGATCATATCAAGATTAACTTTTTCAAAGGGGCGTTACTGCCGGACCCTCACCATCTGTTCAATAGCGGACTCGAGGCAAAGGCGTCACGGGCAATCGATCTCTACCAGGGTGATGCCGTGAATGAATTGCATCTAAAAGCGCTCGTACGCGCTGCAGTTGCCCACAATGGCGCCACCAAATAACAAATAAATGCGGGCAGTCGAAAACGGGGCAGGTGCATTCCTTAGTCGGATCGCACCGCGGATCATCTGCTTTCGTACACAGGCTATGGCGCGACAAGCGATCCCGGCTATAGCAAACTGACTGAAGTGGTCGCAATTTGCGACCACATACCTCCAGTCGACCGGGCGAGCTGCTTATGACGCAGCATGAAATCCGATTTGGCGACGCGGGGGTTCTGGAGGAGGCGCGAGAAGCGGCAGAAGTTTCTGATAAATCTCGCGTAAGGCTGTGTCGTGTTCCAATAAAGTCTTATCAATTTCAGCCAGACGCTTCAAAATAACCGCATTCGCCGCCAATTTTTCCCGCTGCTCGATAAACGCGCGAATCACGTAGACACTCATTGCGATGGCACGATCGCTTCGGAGGATGTTCGCCGCCTGAAGTGCGCCGTGTTCGGTGAACACCCATGGTCGATATTTCCGATGCTGGCCGCGCCCGGGTTTTAAGGTCGCAGTTTGCGACCAGATCGATTCGCCACCTGATCGGCCTTTCTCTAAGGTCGCAATTTGCGGCCTTAAAAACTCGTACTCTTCTGCCGTGAGTTGGAACGCGAAGTCCGCGGGAAAACGCTTCCGATTGCGTCGAAATTGCTCATTGAGCCGTTTCGTCGTCACTCCATAAACTGCAGCGAGGTCGCTATCGAGCACGACCTTCTGTTCACGGATAGTCAGAATTCTAACACCTGGTGGCTTCTTTCTCATAACGCTGACAGCAACGGTTGATCGTTCTCTACTAATCAAGGCTCGAGAAGATATCAATTACCCGGTGGCGGCTGAATGCGGTCGCAATTTGTGACCGCATACCCTTGCAGGTCGCAGCGGCTCCGATAAAGTCGCCTTCCTATGGCTAAATACAGAATTGCGTGGATGCCAGGCGACGGCGTGGGCAACGATGTGATGGAAGCGGCGCGAATCGTCCTCGATCGAATGAAGTTTGATGCCGAGTATGTGCCTTGCGACATCGGCTGGGAATTTTGGTGCAAGGAAGGCAACGCTCTTCCCGATCGCACGGTAACGGCACTCAAGGACACAACGTGCGCGCTGTTCGGCGCGATCACCAGTAAGCCGCAATCCGAAGCCAAGGAAGAATTGGCGCCGGAACTGAAAGGCAAAGGACTGGTTTATTTTTCGCCGATCGTGGGGCTGCGTCAGATGTTCAATCTTCACACCAACATGCGCCCGTGTAAGAGTTATCCTGGCAATCCGCTCAATTTCCGCGGCAATAAAGTCACGAATCCCAGCGGCGAAGATGTGCCGATCGATCAGGTCGTGTTTCGAGAAAACACCGAGGGCATGTACGGCGGCGTAGAATTTTTTCCGTTGCC
>JBKPRQ010000153.1:0-16827 GCA_046734635.1 Verrucomicrobiota bacterium | reverse complement strand
CGTCACCAACATGGTTCAAAGGCTGGACGCCGAAGGCCTGCTGAAATACGAAAAGTATCGCGGCCTGATCTTGACGGCGACCGGTAAGAGCCTGGCGCATAAAATCGCTCAACGTCACAAGCTGCTGACTGATTTCCTTGGGCTGCTTGGTCTCGACGACCGCGTCATTTATCACGATGTCGAGGGAATGGAGCATCACATTAGTGGTCCGACCCTGCGCGCAATTGAAGCCCTGACCGCACAACTACGGCGCCGGCCAGCGTTGCTGGCGGAATTGCAAGCTGCCACTGCGTAGGCGATCTACGCTATCGATGAAAAAGAAAAAGATATCATCGCGTCGGGCTGCAATTCCCGTTCGAGCCCTTGATTTCGTGATGTATAACACGAAAAACATTCGCCGGGCCCGTGCATTCTATCAGAAGCTTTTTGGCTTTAAGCGCGGATCGGAATGGAACGATTTCTGGAGCGAGTTCGCCACCGAACCGCTGACCCTCTGTATCAATGGCACGGGAAATAAACGCCATCCCGAATGGGACTGGAGCGGACCAGCGTGCATCGCGCTGGCCGTGGACGACGTTCGGGCCGCGATAGATATTTGCCGCCGGCGCCGTGTGAAAATCCTCATCGAGCCAGTCGAGACGAGCGTGTGCTGGATGGCGTGGATTGCGGATCCGGACGGTAATCGGATTTGCCTGCACTCACGCAAAGACGGGACGGCAGGTTAAGCCAGCGGTTCAAGTCCGACGCGAAATAACACGACAGTTATCGGGCAGTACAGGTCAAATCGAGGATTACACCGGGATCACAACGGATGGTCAACGTAATGGGGCGGCAACAGACGGTGCAGTCCTCGATCAATGTTTGTTCTCCTTGCGAAGTATCTACCTGGAGTAGAAAAACTTCTCCGCAATGCGGACAGATGGTATCGGCCTGAGAGATTAGTTCCATTTTGTCTGACCCGGCCGGGGTCACCGATCCCGGCTACAAATTCGCGGACGTGGGCGCGACCGTTGCGGGACTGCTCGATTTCTTGAAATGAAGTTGATTTACACGGCGACCGTCGCTTTGCGAGACTGTAACGACATAGTTGTCGATCTTGACTTGTTCGCCCTGCTTGGGCAGGTGACCTAGCAGATGCGTGACGTAACCACCGACCGTGCTCACGTCAGCGCTCTCCAATTCCAGTTTCGCCAGCTCGTTCAACTCGTAAAGCCCCAGGGCGCCGTCCACGGAGAATTCGTTGGCGCTGATTTTGCGAAACTCTTCCTTTTCGGAATCGAACTCGTCCTGGATATCTCCGACCAGCTCCTCGAGCACATTCTCCAGAGTCACCATGCCAACTGTTCCGCCAAACTCATCTACCACCAGGGCCAGGTGCGCGTGCTTAGTAAGGAACAACTTGAGCAATTTCTCGAGCGGCATCATCTCAGGGATGGGAATTATATCGCGTTTGATCTTCAACAGATCCGGATGCTCCGTGCGCATCAGTGTTATCAATTCCTTGATATGAATCAGACCAATCGTGTTATCGAGATTCTCGCGACACAATGGGAACCGCGTGTGCCGGGATTCGATTGCCTTTTTCACATTCGCCTCGAAACCGTCTTCCAGATTCAAGTAAACGATCTCTCCGCGTGGCGTCATAATATCGCGCACTACGCGGTCACGCAGATCCAGCACATTAAAGACAAGCTCGCGGCCAAGCGGTGTGACTTCCGCCGATTTTTCGCTCTCCTGAACGATCAAGCGCAGTTCTTCCTCGCTATGGGCCAGTTCTCCGGCCGCAATGGGTTCTACACGGATGATACGACGAAGCACCCAGTTGCTAGCGGCGTTCAGGAACCAAATCGCTGGTTTAAAGATCGCGTAGAACCATCGCAGCGGTCTGCTCACGAAGAGCGCGGCAGCCATGGATTTACGGATGGCGAGAATTTTGGGGGCTTGTTCCCCCAGCACAATGTGCAAAAACGTGATGGCTGAAAATGCCAGGGCAAAAGAAATGGATTTGATTACCGGCGCGGATTCGATTCCTGCAAGAGCGAAAAACGGTTGGAGCATCCGCGCGAGGAACGGCTCGCCCAGCCAACCAAGACCCAGACTCGCTGCAGTAATCCCAACCTGGCAGGCGGAGAGATAGGCATTCAGATTATCTCTAATCTGTCTTACCAAGCCTGCCTGTGTCACGCCTTCGTCAGCCAGTGTCTTGAGCTGACTGTCGCGGATTTTCACCAGAGCAAATTCGGCAACGACAAAGAACCCATTGAGCAACACCAACAAGGCAATTGTCGCCAGCTTGGCGATCAGAAGCATCAACGGATCCCAATGCTGCGCCACGACGTCAGCAATGGGGGCCAAAAGGAGTAATGAGGGGAAGTCCATTCAGTGATTCGCGTAGCAGCCGGTTTGTGATCGGCCGGGTCACACGTCGCGGAGCGACATGCCTACGATGAAAAATCTACCAGCTCGACTTGGTTACGCCAGGAATCAACCCTTGCGAAGCCAGCTCACGGAAAGTCAGGCGCGACATCTTGAATCGGCGAATGAAAGCGCGCCGGCGCCCGGTTACCTCGCACCGGTTCACTACGCGCGTCGGACTGGCGTCACGCGGCAATTGGGTAAGGCCGGTATAATCCTTTTTCGCCTTCAACTCGGCGCGCAATGCGGCATACTTCTTCACCGTCGCGCGCTTGCGTTCATTGCGATTAATCCAGGAAGTCTTGGCCATAAAAGAGGCTGACTATAATGCCAGACCCATAATTTGCAACAGGACCCCAGTCCCGGGGTCGATTATCCTACGGCGCTTGTCCGTCGCCGTTGCTTGACCAGCGCGCTGGTTGACCGCCGGCCACCAGCTGGAGCGGAACCCCGCTTCTGCTTGATTGACTGAGTCCGGTTCAGGCTGTCCTGCAAAACCTTAACAAGATCGACCACGTTAGTCGGCGCGGGCGGCGTCGGTGCTTTCGCAGCGATCTCTCGATTTTGCGCTTTCTGCTCGATGATCTCCATTAATGCGGTTCGGTACTCGTCGCGGTATTTTTCCGGCTCCCAGGAAACCGCCATGCTCTCAATGAGCGCCTGCGCCATTTTTAGTTCCTTGTCGCTGACGGCCGTAGCCGAACCATTGTTCAAAACCTCGGTGCTCAATATTTCGCTGGCGAAATGCATCAGTTCCAAAATCAGAAATAACCCATCCGGTTTCACAGCAGCCAGATGTTCACGGTTGCTGATCACGACCTTGGCAATCCCAATCTTGCCGGTCCCACTGAGCGCCTTATGCAAAACCGCGTAAGCCTTTTCCCCACCCTTTTGCGGCTCGAGAAAATATGGCTTGTAGAAAAACTTCGGATCGACCTGTTCCAAGTCCACGAAGTCGGTGATATCAATGGAGTGTGTGGATTCGATCCGCACCTTCTCGAAGTCTTCGTCCTTCAAGACGACGTAACGGCCGCGCTCGTACTCAAAGCCTTTCACGATTTGGTCGGCTGGAACTTCTTTTGAGTCCGCCTCCGCCACCTTTTTGTACCTGATCGGACTAAGATCGCTGGAGCGAAGCTGCCGAAAACTAATCTTCTCCTCGCGGGTAGCTGGATAAACCGCGACGGGGATATAAACCAAGCCGAAGCTAATACTGCCTTTCCAGGTAGGACGCATCGTAGGAAACCCTTTTTCCACAGTAGCTTGAGCGTGTCAACCTCGGAGACCCTGCTGCAGCCGTGACGGAATTTGCCTTGAAACTTCGGGAAACAGTCTGATGTTGGAAGCTGCACATGAGCCTCATCGCCAGTTTCATGAATTTGGCTGGGCCGGACCTGATCGTCATTCTGCTAATTGTTTTGGTCCTGTTCGGAGCGAAGAAGTTACCAGAACTGGCTCGCGGAATGGGCCAGGCGGTGAAGGAGTTTCAAAAAGCAAAAGACGAATTCAGCGACGAATTGCATAAAGCTGGAAAGTCCGAGACCGAGACCGCAAAGTCTGAAGTCAAACCGGCACCATCAACCGTGCCCCGAAGCGAGGGGCAGCCCGTAAACAGCGACGGCAAAGCCGATCAGGCGTAGCCGCCATGGTCCGCAGCGCGGCGTCCCTACCATTAACCGTCGAAGCGGAGATTGATCCGCGCATTTGAAAAAGTGATGCTAATCGCGCACCTGCGCGTTTGACCAAACGCGCGATCTACGGCAAAATCGCGGCTCGTTTATGGGCGAACCTGATCTGCGCACTCGTATCAAAGAGATGCTTGTAAAAAATCTGATGCTGCAAGTAACTCCGGAACAGATCGGAGACGATCTTCCCCTTTTCGGAGCCAACGGTCTCGGTTTGGACTCCATCGATGCGCTGGAGCTGGTGGTGAGCATGGAAAAAACATTTGGAGTCGGCGTGCCGAGCTCGGAAGTCGCAGGCAAAGCGCTCCGAACCGTAAATACCATCCACGATTACATTCTCGAAAAACGCAGCGCGGCTGCCTAAACTGCGGTGACGGCAGTCGTTGCCGAATCCACGTGAACATTCTCTACGTAGAGAGCAGCCGCAGCTGGGGCGGCCAGGAATACCGCACGTGTCTCGAGATCAATTGGCTCAACGCTCACGGGCATCAGGCATGGCTCATATGCAATCCAGATAGTCAAGTGCACTCCAAAGCCTCTGAACTGGGCACTCGCATTGTGACGATGCCGCTCGGTAGTCGCGTTGACTTGCCATGCTCGTGGCGGCTCTGGAAATTTTGCCGCCGAAACCAGATCGATTTACTGAAAACCTATAGTTCAAAAGATCATTGGCTTTGTCTGCCGCTCTATTTTTCCGGAATTCCATTGAGCCGCGCGCGCTGCATTACCGATCCAATTGGGAACAAGAGCCGCGCATTTGTTTTCAAGCATGGCTGTTCCAACATCGTGGCAGACGCATCGGTGATTAAACGGGAACTTGTTCAGGAACACGGCATCGATCCTGCGAAAATTGAGGTCATCGGTTCAGCTGTCGATTTCGAAAAGTTCAAGCCGCCACGCGATCGGATGAAATTCCGTCGTGAAATTGGCGTCGATCTAGAGACTCCGCTGATTGGAAACATCGGAATGATCCGCCCGGATAAAGGGCAGCTTATTCTCGTTGAAGCTGCTCCCCTGGTGTTAGCGGAGCGACCTGATGCGCGGTTCGTTATCGTGGGACAGGGCACCGGCATCCTGAAGCGCGGGATCAACGTAAGAAACGCCATCGATCGAGCGGGACTCGGCGAAAAGATCATTATGGCAGGGTATCGCTGGGACACGCCGGATGTTTATGCGTCGTGTGACATGATAGTGATCGCTTCGCTGCGTACCGAAGCTTCGCCGATTGTGTTACGCGAAGCCTTTGCCAGCGGACGTCCCGTCATCGCCACAAAGGTGGGCGACATTCCAGAAATCGTTGAGCATCGGCAAAACGGTTTGCTCATCGAACCCGGCGACGCCAAAGCGCTTGCAACCGCGATACTGGAACTCATTCGCGATCCAACGCTGGCCGCGCATTGCGCAGCAAACGGCCTTCGCTACGCCAAAGAACATTTTTCATTCGACGAAATGATGAAAGCAAAGCTTCGTGCCGATATCGCGCTCGTAAGAAACGGGCTGGATCCTGGAACGTCTGTTCGTGAAATGTCATCGCACTAGGTGACTCCTCGATCAGAGGACGTCACGCAGTTGAAGAAGAATTGATCGCATCGATCAATTCACGGAACCGCCCGAACCTTTCGCGAAAAGGTGTAAAAATCAGCCGAGGCAAGTCCCGAATTTCAGGCTCATTTTTTTCCTGGGGTAGCGCGGTACCCTGGACAATCTCTCCTTTCCGCAAGATGTCGGCGAATTGCTTGTTAAGATCGACGATTGCCTCTTTACACAAACGATCGTTCATCCGAATAACGAATCGTTCCCCTACCCAGCGGGCTGAATGATAGATTTTGTAGAAATGCAAAATTTCCGCCACAGCCTCCCGAACGGTGTGTGTAATCTTGAAAAAGGAAAAATCTTCCTGTGAGATCAAACCGCGTTTAAGAAGGCGATCGGTAATAAACTTCATCCATTCTTCCCAATAGTTTCCACGCGGCCTGTTTAGCATCACCACGGGAATGATACGGGCTTTCCCGGTCTGCATGAGTGTGAGCACCTCAAAGGCTTCGTCGAGGGTCCCAAAGCCTCCGGGAAACAACGCGAACGCGTGCGCCTCTTTCACGAAGTTCAGTTTTCGCGTGAAGAAGTAATTCAGAGTAATCAGTTTGGGATCGCCTTCGATGATTTCGTTGGCTCGCTGCTCGGATGGAAGCCGAATGTTAAGCCCGAAACTGTGCGCGCGTCCCGCGCCGCGCTGCGCAGCTCCCATGATTCCGTCGCCCCCACCCGTTACAACCATGAAATTGTGTGACACTATCTCCCGCGCAAAGTCTTTTGCGACGTCGTACACCGGTGAATCGGTCGGCGTTCGGGCCGATCCAAAAACGGCCACTTTGCGCAAATGCTGAAATGGCGCGAAGACCTTCGCGGCGTTGCGCATTTCTTTGATGGAGCGATTCATCAACTTGAGATCCGCCACGCTCATATGATCGCGGGCTATCTTCAGGGCGGTAACGATCATTTCTTCGATCAGTTCGGGAGATTCCCTTGCGTTCCAGTCGCGAACCAATTCCCGCACGCGCGCATCGAACGGCGGATCAATGCTCCATTGTCGCCGAGTAGGCTGATCGTGAATTGCGCCTCCTGTGAAATCTTCCTCCATAATCAAAATGTAGCGGCAGCCGCGTCGGCTGCATCTTTGAGAGGGCAGGGCCACAGGCTTGGCACTACAGAGATATCAAATCGGTAAGGATCTCGCGCATATGGCGGATGGGCAGCGAATAATGCCCGGCGTTATCAATGAACCGCGCGGTGCAGTCAGGGAGCCGTTTCGCGACTTCCTCCGCCAGGCCAACGGAGAAAGCCCGATCTTGCGTCCCATGCCAAAGGCGCACCGGAACACGTATGTCTTCGAGCGAAAATCCCCACGGCTGCGCGTAAATCTCGGCGTCCGCCATCACCCCTTCAGCCGACCCACGCCAGGCCCGCCGCTGACTTTCAAAAATGGCTTCAAATGCTGCCGCATCACGCAGGCTTTCCGCATCGCACGGTCGCAACCTCAGCATTTTCAAGAACAACGGCCTAAGCCGGACGGGCGGCCGCATTGCCAGAATCGGCGCCGCCATGGTAAACAGCCTTCGTAAAAGTTGCGGGCGCGATCGGTAAAGCGACAGCATGTAACGGTACAGCGGCAGCAAGCCTCTCATATCTTCGAGTTCGGCCATAGGAATCGCGCCGCAGACAATTGCCATTGCTCGCACCCGTCCCGGCATGGTTGCCGCCATCGCGTACGCGTAGGGTGCCCCGCCAGAAATCGCAAGTGTCCGAAATTCGCGAATGCCGAGATCATCGAGAACTCCTTCTATCACGCGCGGCCAATCGGCCAATTTTCGACCCGGCTGCAAGCTCGATTCGCTGATGCCCGGTCGATCAGGCGAAATGATTCGGACCCCAAGCTCTCGTGCCGGCCCGTCTGTCAGTTGTGCCATGGTGCATGAGCTCGGCCAGCCGTGGCAAAATATCACCGGCGTCCCATCTGGTTCGCCATACTCTTGAAGTGCAACGACAGCACCGCTCTGGAGTGTAACAAATTTTTGCGTCATCCTCTTAAAACGGCCCCGGTCTTTTTTTCGCGTCAGTATTGCAAGCTTCTAATCTGTAAGGCAGACTGTAGTGCGAACAAGGCGCCGTGGCCTTCGCATCATTGGTTATGAATGATTACTCACAACCTCACGCGGGAAAAATCTCGGTGCACGGAAACGGACTGGGCGCGCCATCACCTGAGGAGGTCGAAAAGCGTGCGCGGGAAATTGCGATGATTGATGAACGCAATCCCGAGGAATTTACCGAATCAGACTGGCGACAGGCGCGTCACGAATTGATGGGCGACGAAAATAACACGCCCCCTGAGGAGACTCCGGATAACGCCGACCTTACGGAAGAGTGGAGTGTGGTCGCCAGCTCCAAGGGCCACCGGATGCCGCGCCCCGGTACCGAAGAAGAAGAAACGGTTGGCGAACATTGCGTAATCGATGGCCTCGAGGAAGCGGCTCACGACCAGATGCTCGAAGCGCGCCGAGAAGAACTCGAACAAGAAGGAGAAATTCTTTGAGTCCAGTCTCAGCTGAAGCCGCCACCGACACGGTCGCGGCTAAAAGATCGGTTTTTCGTTCGGGCTCAGAGCGCAAAGAGCGCCTTCTGGCTCGTTTTCATCAGATCAGAGACTTCACTAACAGTCTCTGCGCGGGTCTGGAACCGGAAGATTATGTCGTCCAATCGATGCCCGACGTGAGCCCGACAAAGTGGCACCTTTCCCATACCACATGGTTTTTCGAAACATTTATCCTCAAGAAATTTAGTCCCGGTTATAGCTCCGAAATTCCGCAATACGCATATCTCTTTAATTCGTATTACAACGCTGCTGGCGACATGCATCGGCGCGATCTGCGGGGATTAATTTCGCGTCCTACCGTGAGGGAAGCGCAGCGTTATCGCGCATCGATCGATTCGCATGTCGACAATCTCCTTTCCGATGCGGACGAAAAGCTGGTCGATGAAATCGAACCGATTGTCGTTCTCGGGATTCATCATGAGCAGCAACATCAGGAATTGCTGGTCACCGATATCAAGCACGTGTTCGCGCAGAATCCGCTTTATCCTGTCTTTCGAGATAGGGCGCGACAGCCGGGCGCGCCGAAGACTTCGACGGACGGCTCGGCGATCCGTCCCTACCATTTCATCGATTTCGACGAACAAATCGTTGAGATTGGCCATGACGGCCGCGGATTCGCTTACGACAACGAAGAGCCCCGGCATCGCGCGTTGATTCCCGCGTTTTCGCTTGCTACGCGGCCTGTCACAAACGGCGAGTTTATGGCATTCATCGAAGACAATGGATACGCGCGACCGGAATTCTGGTTGTCACTTGGCTGGATGACTGTCAACGAACAACGCTGGCTGGCGCCACTTTATTGGACGAAACACGAAGGCGCCTGGTGGAACTTTACTCTCTCGGGATTTCGCCCGGTTGATGAATCCGAACCTGTTACGCATGTGAGCTATTTCGAAGCGGACGCGTACGCCAACTGGGCAGGCGCGCGTCTTCCGACAGAATTTGAATGGGAGCGCGCTGCGCTCGATTGCCCGATTGAAGGAAATTTTGTCGAACACGAAGCATTTCATCCGCGCGCGCTGGCCACCGACGACAGACGTCTTCACCAAATGTTTGGTGACGTTTGGGAATGGACGCGCAGCGCCTACTCGCCCTACCCCGGCTATCGCGCCGCTCCGGGGGCGCTCGGCGAATACAACGGCAAGTTCATGTGCAACCAGTACGTTTTGCGTGGTGGTTCCTGCGCTACGTCGCGCAGTCATATTCGCCGGACTTATCGCAATTTCTTCCAACCGGAGAAACGCTGGCAGTTTACAGGGATCAGACTCGCACGCGATCCACAATGAATCGATAAGGCGCGACCAGCGGGTGCGCGCCGAACGATAATGGCATAATGACTGCAGACCAGCTAACGCCAGCAACTTCTGATTTGCTGTCAGATGTAATCGCTGGGCTTTCCTCGGACCCACGCACGCTGCCTTGCAAGTATTTCTATGATGAGCAAGGTGCCGCGTTGTTCCAAAAAATTTGCGAACTACCGGAGTATTACATCACTCGAACGGAGATCGATATTTTGGATCGATGTCGCGGCGAGATCGCGTCGCAACTGGGGCCAAAGGTCGAGCTCATCGGACTTGGCACAGGTGCGGGTACCAAGACACGGATTCTCATTGAAGCGCTCGAAAACCCTGCTGCTTATATCCCGGTTGATATCTCTGAGAAACAATTGCGCAAATCGACGGCGCGTTTCCAAAAGATTTTCCCCAACCTCGAAATCCTGCCCGTTTGCGCCGATTACTTGCAACCCGTCGTGTTGCCATTACCGCGCCACAAGCCTGCGCGTAATGTTGTTTATTTTCCCGGTTCGACCATTGGCAATTTCGAGCCAAACGAAGCCCTGGAGTTCTTGCGGCGCATTGCCAAAGTTTCCGGCCAAGGCGGCGGCTTGTTGATCGGTGTCGATTTGCAGAAGGATCAAAACGTGATCGAAGCCGCGTACAACGACAGAGCCGGCGTCACGGCACAATTCAATTTGAACCTACTGACGCACATCAATCGCGAGACTGGCGCAAATTTCGATCTGAAGCGGTGGCGGCACCGTGCGATTTACGACTCTGAAGCGGGGCGCATCGAGATGTATCTGATCAGCGAGACTGATCAGACGGTTCGCATACAGGACCGACAGTTTGATTTCCGCGCAGGTGAAAAGATCCTGACGGAGCATTCCTACAAACACACGCCAGAGGGTTTTATCTCCCTGGCTCGCCAGGCCGGATTTGATTTCGTAAAATTGTGGACGGACGACGCCAGGTTGTTTGGCGTATTCTATTTCTCCTGTAATCGGGACCTTTAACCTTCCAGCCGCGGTCAACGCAGGTGGCTACGAATCTGTAGCGGCAACCATGTCGACTGCCTTTAGACCATCCATGCTTGCAGGCGACAGACCTGCCTCTACAGAATATCGCCAATCGCAATGAGCGCCCTCGTTAAACTCGTCGATGTGAACAAGCACTACGCCGGGGCAACGGCGTTGCATTCGATAAATCTCTCGGTCGAACGCGGCAAGACGACCGTTCTCATTGGGCCAAGCGGCTGCGGCAAATCGACTTTGCTCCGATTGATCATTCGTTTAATTCAGCCCGACGCCGGCTCAATCGAATTCAACAGCGAACCGATCACATCCGATACGATTGGCAAGCTTCGCCGACTCATTGGATACGTGATCCAGGAGGGCGGCTTGTTCCCGCATCTCACTGCACGCGCCAATGTTCTCTTGATGGCCCGCCACATCGGCAAATCCGAGGATGAGATGCAGAACAAGCTCGCCGAATTGTGCGAGCTAACCAGATTTTCAGGCAATCTGCTCTCGCGATATCCGGTCGAACTTTCCGGAGGTCAGAGGCAACGCGTTGGTTTAATGCGCGCGTTAATGCTGTCACCGGAACTTTTGTTGCTCGATGAGCCGCTTGGTGCGCTGGATCCGTTGGTAAGAGCTTCGTTGCAAAAAGATCTGAAAGAGATTTTTGCGCGACTGCAGCAAACGGTGCTCTTCGTCACCCATGATTTGGCAGAGGCGGCTTATTTTGGTGATGAAATCGTCCTCATGAATGAGGGTCGCGTCGTGCAAAAAGGCTCGGTCACTGACCTGCGCGAGAAACCGGCTGACCCTTTCGTGTCGGAATTCATAAACGCGCAGCGCGGAGTCACGCTGACATGAGATTGCGTTGTCCAAGTTTGGTAGGGTGCGCTCGCCGAGGGCGCCGCGGACGGCCCGGCGGTCCGTCCCTACCATGTTTGTTTCTTTTCGCGGCAGTTATTTCGACGCATGCAAACCCAGTTGTCATCGGCTCGAAAAAATTCACCGAGTCCTACGTTCTCGGTGAAATCGCCCGGCGCGCACTAAGCGAAGCCGGTGTCGCAGCGGAGCATCGTCAGGGGATGGGTGGCACAATTATCCTCTGGCAAGCGCTCCAAGGCGGACAAATCGATGCCTATCCGGAATACACTGGAACAATCGCCCAAGAAATTCTGAAAAACGGTCAGCAACTATCATTTCAGGAAATTCGAGACGCGCTCGAAAAATTCGGGGTTGGCATGACAGAGCCGCTTGGGTTTAACAACACTTACGCATTGGTCATGCGACGCAGCGAAGCACAACGCCTGGGAATTCACAGCATCGGCGATCTGCGAAAGCATCCAGAGCTCAAGCTCGGCCTGACTCATGAATTTCTCGACCGACAGGATGGTTGGCGGCCGCTGCGCAAACGCTACGTGCTTCCCCAACAAAGTGTCATCGGGATTGATCACGCGCTCGGTTACGCCGCTCTGGCCAATGGCTCAATTGACCTGAAGGACGCTTATTCGACTGACGCAAAAATCGAACAAAACGACCTGGTGGTTCTCGAAGACGACCTTGGATTTTTCCCGAAATATGAGGCCGTCTTCCTGTTTCGATCGGGCACGTCTTCAGATGCAATCAATGCGTTGCGTCGGCTCGAAGGAAGGCTGGATGAAAAACGCATGACTCACCTGAACATGGAGGCCGAACGCACAAAGAATTACACCTCCGCAGCCAACTTGTATTTTCAAGACAACGGAGGAACTGCGAGCTTCGCCGGCGAATCCTTTCCGCACAAACTCGCGCGCTGGACTCTACGCCACCTCGAGCTCGCGGGATTTTCGTTGTTGCTTTCGGTGATCATTGGGATTCCGCTTGGCATTGTTGCCAGTCGAGGTGGATTAATTGGTCAGGCCATTCTTGGCTTCGCCAGCATTGTGCAAACAATTCCATCGCTCGCCTTGTTGGCGTTGCTTGTTCCCGTGCCCTTTTTCGGGATCAGCGTGCGCACTGCGATTGCAGCCCTGTTTCTTTACGGCTTGTTGCCCATCGTGCGAAACACCGCGAGCGGCTTGCAGGATATCCCGCGATCGTTACGGGAATCGGCCGTTGCGCTGGGACTAAGTCCATTCACCCGGCTTTGGGAAATTTATCTGCCCATGGCGTCGCGCTCGATTCTTTCCGGAATCAAGACCAGCGCGGTAATCAACATCGGTACCGCAACGCTGGCGGCATTGATCGGCGCCGGAGGTTTGGGCGAGCCTATTTTGAGCGGCCTCAACCTGAACGATCACGTGACGATCCTGGAGGGAGCTATTCCGGCCGCGTTGCTGGCCCTGCTTGTGCAATGGTTTTTCGACGTGCTTGATCGCGTTCTGATTCCGAAGGGGCTGCGAATTTAGGTTAATGGTAGGGCGCGACCGCCGGGCGCGCCGCGAACGGACGGCTCGGCGATCCGTCCCCACCAATTTCGTCACCCTAAAAAGCGATGTAGGGTACGAACATGCCAATTGCTTCGATCAATCCGGCTACGGGCCAAAAAGTGAAGGAGTTTTCTTCCTTCGACGATGCCGAAATCGAGAAACGTCTGAAGCGCGCCGAAGACGCGTCCAGGAAATATCGGAGAACGTCATTTGGTCAACGCTCTGAACTTTTGGCATCAACCGCCGAGCTGTTGTTGCTGGAAAAAGAGAGACTGGCCGAAATCATCACTCTCGAAATGGGAAAATTGTTTCAGGCATCCTTGGAAGAAGTCGTGAAATGCGCGCGCGGCTGTCGATTTTACGCCGATAACGCCGAGCGATTTCTCGAGGACGAACCAGCCCAAACCGACGCTGCACGCAGTTATGTCCGCTACGAACCGCTGGGGCCGGTCCTAGCCATCATGCCGTGGAATTTTCCATTTTGGCAGGTGTTTCGATTCGCTGCGCCGGCCCTGATGGCGGGCAACGTCGGTTTACTGAAGCATGCCTCAAATGTGCCGCAGTGCGCACTTGCCATTGAACAAATCCTTTGCCGCGCCGGATTCGAAGACGGCGTTTTCCAAACGCTCCTGATCGAGACGGAACAGGTCGAAAAGATAATTGCCGATTCGCGTGTGAAAGCGGTCACACTGACGGGCAGCGAAAAGGCTGGAAGCACAGTCGCAAGCATCGCTGCGCGTCAGATCAAAAAAAGTGTACTCGAGCTTGGAGGCAGCGATGCATTCATCGTGATGCCTAGCGCGAATTTCGAAAGCGCGCTCAGCACGGCGGTCAAAGCCCGCACCATTAACACCGGACAATCGTGTATCGCAGCGAAACGACTCTTCATTGCAGACGAAATCTACGACGAGTTTCTCGACCAATTCGTTGACAGGATGCGCGCGTTGAAAATTGGCGATCCCATGGATCCAGCCACAGAAATTGGCCCGCTCGCAACAGATCAAATCCTGCAAGGCGTGCACGGTCAGGTTCAGAAATCGATCGCAGGAGGCGCAAAATTATTGACAGGCGGAAATCGAATTCATGGCCCCGGATTTTTCTATGAGCCCACGGTCCTCGTCAATGTGCCACGGGAATCGCCCGCTTATCGCGAAGAGGTATTTGGGCCGGTTGCATCTATTTTCCGGATAAGAGATGCAGCTGACGCGATTGAGATGGCAAACGATAGTTCGTTTGGTCTCGCTGCCAGCGCGTGGACGAATAATCCCGAGGAGCAAGGGCTCTTCACATCTGACCTTGAAGCCGGAATGGTTTTTATTAACGCGATGGTTGCCTCCGATCCGCGGTTGCCGTTCGGCGGTGTGAAGCGTTCCGGATATGGACGCGAACTCGGCGCCGCCGGAATTCGCGAGTTTACCAATACGAAGACGATTTGGATTTCCTGAGGCGAGTTACTCGCGCTCAGACGGAGCCGGAAGGTTTTTAACAAATCGCCATCCGTTTCGCTCGTAACCGAGCGATTCGTAAAACTTGTGGGCGTTGTCCCGGGTAAGCTTTGTATTCAAAGCAACGCGCTTGATTCCTCTTTGGGCGAAATCTCTCTCCGCAGTTGCAATCAACGCGCGACCAATTCCCCGGCGGCGCGCCGAGCTCAATGTCACAAGGGCAAGAATTCGCCCGGACGGATCGTTATGCTCATAGGTTTGACATGTGATCGTGCCGATCATCCCACAGACACAGCCATCCACGACGGCGACAAAGGTCTTGTAGGCTGGGTTCGACAAAATCAGCCTTAGGCGGGCTTCCATTTCTGTGCCATTGGTGTCATAACCGAGTTCGCCCATCAGAACCGCAAGCTCCGGAGCGTCGTTCAAGTCCGCATTACGAATCCACCATTCCGCATCCGACATCTATTCAACAGCTCTCAATCGTGGCAATAACTGCTCCAGTATCGTCGCCACTGATTCGTCAACGCTTTGCCGATCCGTGTGAACCACGATCTCGGGATCGTTCGGAGCTTCGTAAGGCGCGTCAATGCCGGTGAATTCACGGATCTGGCCGGCCCGCGCTTTCTTGTAGAGATTCTTGGGATCGCGCTCTTCACAAACTGCCAGCGGGGCGTCAACGAACACTTCGATAAACTCTGCATTGCCCTCCAAGGCAATCTCTCGCGCGCGGCTGCGATCCATCCGGTACGGGGAAATGAATGCAGTGATCACCACGGTGCCTGCGTCCGCCATGAGCTTGGCGACCTCGCTCACGCGCCGAATATTTTCCACGCGGTCGTCTGGCGAGAACCCAAGATTTGAGTTCAATCCGTGCCGAATGTTGTCGCCATCGAGCACATAGGTATGCATGCCGCGTTGGAACAGGTCACGTTCGAGTGACTGCGCGATGGTGGATTTCCCAGCGCCAGAAAGCCCGGTCAACCAGATCACCGCTCCACGGTGGCCGGCCCGCATTGCACGCGAGCCGGCGGTAATCTTACCCTCCGTCCAGAAGATGTTTTTGCTTTTTGTAACGGTCCGATCTGTGTAGACGCCGCCGAAAATCGTTCCGCCGCCACAGATTTGCCCGTCATCTATGACCACAAACCGCCCGAGATTCGGAATGCGGTCGTGGTTGTCGATGACGAGTGGTCCACGAGTTTGGATGGTAAGTCTGCCGATTTCGTTTCGCTCCAGTTGTTCGCGTCCGTCGCTCTTCGTTTCCAGTGTCGAAGAATCCATCACTCGCTCGATGGATACGATCTGACACTTCACGTCCTGAGTTGCCAGCCGGAGGCTGTACAAACGCCCAACACGCAGCGGCTCGCGTACGATCCAGAATAGGTCTGCATGAAAACGATTCGCCTCGATCGGTGTTTCGTTTTCGCGCGATGCGACATAGCCGCGCTCCACAAAAATTTGTTCACTGAGCGTGATCCCGATCGAATCACCTGCAACGGCCGGCCCCTTGTTTTCCTGGTTCCAACCCTCGATCGCAGCGACAACTGACGACTTGTTAGCCGGTGAGAACACCAGCTGGTCCCCCGCCTTTAGCAATCCCGTCTCGATCCGGCCTGCAATAATTCGCCGTCCGTCGAACCGATAAACATCCTGAACACAGAAGCGAAGTGGAAGATCGACATCGCGCTCCTGTGGCTCCAGCAAATCAAGGGCTTCGAGGACGCTCGCTGCGCAGTACCATTTCATTTTCATGCTCGCGCGCGCGACATTCTCACCTTCTCTGGCCGACGCCGGAATAAACGTCCGCGCGTCCAACCCGAGCTCGCGAAGAAACTTCTGATATTCCTGTTCGATCTCGCGAAATCGTTTCTCCGAGTAATCCACGAGGTCCATTTTGTTTACGACGACGATGACATGCTTGATGCCAAGCATGCTCAATAGGTAGGCGTGACGGCGGCTCTGTTCCCGCACCCCTTCGTCTGCGCTGATCACGAGGATCGCCGCGTCGGCTCCCGACGCGCCCGTGATCATGTTTTTTAAGAATTCCTTGTGTCCCGGCGCATCGATGATGGCGTACTCGCGGCGCGGCGTTCGAAAAGGAATTTCGGTCGTGTCGATCGTGACGTTTTGTTTTTGCTCCTCAAGAAGGGCATCGAGCAAAAACGCGAATTCAAATCCCATTCCCTCCGCTGCGCACGCCTTTTTTACCTCTTCGATTTTGCCTTCGGACAAAGAACCAGTGTCGTGCAGAATGCGACCGATTAGCGTGGACTTTCCATGATCGACGTGGCCGACGAAAACCACGCGCAGTTTTGGCGCAACGTCTGAGCGTCCAGCGTTTCCCTTGTCGCTCACAAGAATCCTTTCGCCCTCAACTTCTGCATCGCATTCCGTTCGTAATGATCCTGGGCGCGGCCGGCGCGCTCAGTCG
>JBKPRQ010000152.1:0-19674 GCA_046734635.1 Verrucomicrobiota bacterium | reverse complement strand
ACAGGCGATCGAGAACGAAGCCGGCGATTTCATTTACATCAAACCCGGCGTCCCTCACGAAGTCTTCAACATGAGCAAGACCGAACCGGTCGTGGCCTTCGTTGCGCGCTCGTCCGCCGATGAATGGGACAACATCGTTCCCTACGATCGCAATCAGCAGCACTAATCAATCCGATTCAATGCCAAAGCATCTTGTCATCAGCACGAGCGGTAACCCCGACAGCAACAGCCGGCGAATGGGGCGCTCCGCGTTCGCACATTTGCAAAAAAAGAAAATCGATTGCGATTGGATCGATATCCGTGAAATGGATCTGCCGCTCTGCGACGCGGACAAATGTTATGGGATGCCCGGTTCAAAAAAATTGAGCACAGCCATTGAGAGGGCTGACGGCATCCTCATCGCCGCGCCGGTCTATAATTACGATGTTGCAGCGGCGACCAAGAACATGATCGAGCTCACCGGGAGCGCCTGGGAAGACAAGATCGTCGGCTTCCTTTGCGCGGCCGGAGGCCACGCGAGTTATATGTCGGTAATGGCGTACGCGAACAGTCTCATGCTCGATTTTCGTTGTGTCATTATTCCGCGGTTCGCGTTTGCGACATCACATGCTTTCGACGGCGAAGAAATCAATGACAAAAAAATCACCGAGCGAATCAAACAGGTCGCCGACGAGCTCGTTCGCTTCACCAAGGCGCTTCGGAGCTAAGGTTCGCTCGAGCATCGCAGCTCGAAAATATCCGCAGGCTTAACAAAGCCACATCGGCGATAGAGCGATTTGCTTTCAGGAGTCGCCCAGAGAATGATCGCGTCGGTGCCTCGAGCGCGACACCACGATAACGCTGTATTCAACAATCTTTCGCCCAGTCCCTGGCGTCGCATTTCAGGGACAACATAAAAGTTTGTTACGTAAGCATGAAGCTCCGGTTCGTTGTGAATTGGGTTGGGGATTTTCTCAAACAACTGCACGCAAACGTGACCGAGCAACTGATCGCCATCGTCGAGGACCCAACAGCGCCACGGAGACGAATCCGAGCGAAAACGTTTCTTCATCCATGACGTGCATCTGCGCAGAAACTGTCGTTCGGTTTCTGTGCCAGGTTCATTTTCAGCACGGAATCGATAGCGCAGATCGGCCAGGGCTCGGGAATCCCCTGACGTTGCCAGGCGGACGTGAACACGAGCCATGCATTAACGATACGTATTGAATGACTGGTCGCTATTCGTAAACAAGTGATCCGCACCGCACCACTCACTTCGGACGCGGATCGACCAGGTCTTGATCAGGTGGACGAATTCCAGCGCGTAAATTCGTTACCGCCTGGATAAGAACGCGCGCCGCGTTGCGCGTTTCTTCGAAGATGGCCTCATCGCGATCCAGCTCATCGTGACTCTCAGCATAAGGTTTGTAATAACCGATGTACCGATCGAAAACGGCTGCTTCGCCGGCGGGAAACAAATTCATATCGGCCAGCCAATCGTGCAGCGCGCGCCGGACGGAGTCGGCGCCCTCGGCATCGCCATGCACGACCACAGCAAATGTTCGCCCACCCAAATGACGCGGATAATTCCAACCCTTGAGCTCGAGCGCTTTTGCCTCTTCCGGATTCTTGCCATGGGTCGAGGTTGGGTCCGGGTTTCCGCCGTCGGCACAAACCAAGCGATCCATCATCAGCTTGAGCGTGCTGGGGACCTGGAACCAATGCACCGGCGTAACGATCAGGATGCCGTGCGCTGCTACCCATCGCGGATAAATCTCATTCATCCAATCCTGCGACTGGCCAAGGTAGTGGTTCGGATAACAACTGCACGGCCAATGACAAAGAGGCATCGCCGTAGACACGCATGCTTTGCACGGGTAAATCACGCGGCCGTATTCAGCCACCAATACGCTGAGATCGAGAAAGTCCACCTCGAATCGAGGAGCAGCATCGATGACCTCATACGCGCTCTGCGCCAGACGAAACGTCTTCGAAATTTCACCTGGACATGTTTGGTCGGTGCGCGGCGACGCGCAGATCAGCAAAACGCGCGATGCAGCATCGGACGACTGTTGATGTTTCTGCGCATCGATGATTGCCTGCCGCGCCTCCAGCCATTCGATCGATAATTCGTATTCGGGGTCCGCGAAACCGGCTCCGGCTTTGCGACCGCGAGGCGATTTGCGCCCATCCTCATACGCCTTCCATGCGATCTCACCGATTGCATTCAGCTCATCGTTCCTTGACGCAAAGTCGGGGTCGTAGAAACGCTGGCGCCAACGCTTCAGATATTCTTCCTTCGTTAACGTCGTTGGCGTTTGCCCGGTTCGTACTTTAGGCAACCCCGGTAAGGGATCCGAGTTCATATCCCAGAGTCTGAACTCGCGTGATCGAAGACGCGATGACAATCCGCGGCGCGAATTTGTGTTTCCTTGTCGCTCCGGTCAGGCTTTGTCAGGATCACAACATGAAGCATCTTGTCCTGGCTTGCCTTTTTCCGATGACGTTAACCGCTCAGAACATGCAGCAGCTGACCGAGCAATTGGGCAAGACTGTCCTTTACGGCGACATCGCGCTTTCGCCCGATGGCACACATGTTGCGTGGGTCCAATCAATCGCAGCGTCACCATCGAAGCAAACCTGCATTCGCAAGACGTCGGGGAATGCACCGACAATATCGGTCAAAATTTCAATCGGCACCAACAGGAGCGATTTTGATCCCGCCTGGGCTCCTGATTCCAAGACATTAGCCGTTTTTTCCAGTGCCGATGAAGGAGCACAGCGCCAACTCTGGATCGTGAAAGCCGACGGTTCCGATCCCAAAAAGATTACGACCCTCAATGGATACGCCGCGCGGCCCCATTGGTCGCACGACGGGAAGCAGATTGCCTTTCTTTACATTGAAGGCGCCGGCGGCGGTGGCCCGCTGATGGCCGCGCCAACAACGACTGGCGTGATCGACACGGCTATTCATAATCAGCGGATCGCTGTTCTCGACGTTGCCAGCGGACGGCTGCGCCAGGCTTCTCCGGAGAATCTTCACATCTATGATTTCGATTGGTCGCCGGACGACAAAATGTTCGTTGCCACAGCGGCGCCAGGACCTGGAGATAACAATTGGTGGATCGCGCAAGTTTACACCGTCAACATTGCAAACGGCAGCGCCACATCCATCTACAAACCTTCGCTCCAAGTCGCTGTGCCGCGTTGGTCGCCGGATGGCAAGTCAATCGCCTTCATCGAAGGCTTGATGAGTGACGAAGGCTTTCATGGCGGCGATCTCTTCACGATCTTCGCTGACGGCCACGACCTAACGAATTGCACGCAAGGACGCAAAAGCTCCGTCAGTTCGCTCTTTTGGCTAACACCGGAGCACATTCTTTTCACGGAGGTAGTCGACGGCGGCGGCGCGATTTCTGAATTGACGCTCGGCAACAACTCGGTCCGCACACTCTGGAAAGGCGCGGAGGCTTTTCACGCCTTCGGGAATTTCCCTGACTTCGCTGTTTCGAGGGACGGCAAATTCGCGGCAGCAGACCGCAGCACGTTTGAAACGCCGCCCGAGATCTGGGTCGGACCTATCGGTGAATGGCGGCAGCTAACGAATAATAACTCGGCATTATCAGCGATCTGGGGCAAAGCCGAGAGTCTTGAGTGGACAAACGAAGCCTTCAACATTCAGGGTTGGCTTCTAACTCCCGCGAAAGTGGAGTCCGGCAAAAAATATCCGATGGTCGTTCTCATTCATGGGGGACCTTCAAGCACGGTGACGCCGGACTGGCCTGCCGGTTTTGGAATGTCACGAGCCATCATCGGCGCTCTCTCGTTACGTGGTTATTACGTGTTGATGCCGAATCCTCGTGGCAGTTACGGCCAGGGAGAAACGTTTACCCGCGCGAACGTGAAGGATTTTGGCGGCGGCGATCTTCGCGACATCCTGGCTGGCGTGGATGCCGCGATAAAAAAATATCCAATCGACCCGGCCCGTCTCGGTGTCACCGGCTGGAGTTACGGCGGCTACATGACCATGTGGACTGTCACTCAGACCAACCGTTTCCACGCCGCGGTTGCGGGCGCCGGCATTGCGAACTGGCAAAGTTATTATGGCCAGAATCTGATTGGCCAATGGATGATCCCGTTTTTCGGCGCGTCAGTTTACGACGATCCCGCTGTCTACGAGAAAAGTTCGCCCATTCATTTCATCAAGAACGTAAAGACTCCGACACTCGTCATTGTTGGTGAGCGCGACGCGGAATGCCCCGCTCCGCAGTCCTACGAGTTCTGGCACGCTTTAAAGACCCTTGGTGTGCCGACACAACTCATCATCTATTCCGGCGAAGGCCATCTCTTTCTAGATCCAAAGCGCCAGATCGATCGATTGGATCAGACACTCGGATGGTTCGACAAATATTTGAAGTGACTCTGTTCGCTTTTCGTAACGCTCACGGAGTTTCGACGCCGCTGAGGATTCCACCGAGATGGCCTGTGAGAGTGATCATCACGAGGGCAAGCGCCACGACCGCGAAATAGAAGGCGCGCGGCGATTCGCGCTTCGCCTGAACACGGGACCGTTTCCAACAAAGACTCAGAATTAAGATCGCAGAGGTTAGCGCGCAAATGAGATGCAACCGCAGATTGCCTTTGAGCGTCGCGCCTTCGAGCTGCCACCGCCATGCGCCGAGACCGGTCGCGATTGTGAACGGGATGGTTATCGCTGCTCCTACGAGATTGAAGTAGCCCACCGTTGCCAGGATCGGTTGCTTGCGCCAGATCGCCAGGATGTCGAAGACGACGCTTGCGACAAAGAGGGCAATTGGAAAATGAACAAGGACCGGGTGCTGAGCGTGCCCTGCTAGAAGCGCGGCTTTCAGATCGAAAGGATTTGGTGACACGGCAAAGAATAGCTTCATAACTGCCTCGACGTTCAGTTGAGTTGGCTGCGAATGGTCACAACTACTTTTCGACTACAATCGTCCCGGTCATCTTCGGATGAACTGAGCAATAATAGGTATAGGTACCGGGAGCGCCCGCTGTGACCGTGAATTCCTGATCTGTATCGAGCGCAGACGATTTCTTAAACTGCTTCTCGACACTTACGATGGTGTGCGGTTCCTCGTCTCGATTGATCCAGGTGATCTTTTCGCCGGACTTCACTGTGATCGTCTGAGGATTGAATGCGAAGTCTTTGATCTCGATTCTGTTTCCGCTCGTGGCAATGGTGTCAGTATCTTTCATTTCGCCGGCGAGCGCGGAGAGAGATGAAAAGCTAATGATGCACAGGAGTGCTGCGATTCTGAAAATAAGCGTAGTCATAGTCTGAGTCGTGATGTTGGGTTTAGCTAAGATTAGAGTCGATAACCGCGAGCGCGGTTTTGCCCTGTTTGAACTCGACGTTCGTCAGGCCAAGTAAGCTTCGCAGCTTATCAGCCGGGACTGTCATCGGTCCGGGAGATGGAGCACTTCCAGGTGCGGGCTGAGGAAAAGCCGTGGACATTGCCGTATGAAAAGTCACGTTGCCTTCAACCTTTTGAAGGACTTGGTGGATATGACCGTTTAGGACTGTCACCGAACCAAACCGCTTTAGGTATCCGAGAGCGCGTTCGCTATCGCTGGTTCCCCAGCCCCATTTCGGATAGACCGTCCATAGGGGAATATGCGCAAAAACTACGATAGGTGTGTCCGCGCCGAGGCCTTTTACATCCGCTTCAAGCCACTCGAGTTGGTCCTCGCCCAGCTGGCCAAGGCCGCCGGCCTGAAGATCGAGGACGTTAACCAAACCAATGAAATGAACGCCGTTCTTGTTGAAGCTGTACCAACCGGAACCTTTGGCTTCAACGCTCTTCAGGTATCGTTCACGGTAGAGCTTCCCTCCGTCGTTAAGCACGTCGTGCTCCCCGGGAACGTAGAAAATATCTTTGGTTCGGCAGCTCTTAACTAATTGATCGAAGGTGTCGAACTCTTCCGGCTTCGACAATTGCGTAATATCTCCTGTGTGGATCAGGAACGACGGCGGCGCCGGCATCGCGTTGATGCGATCGAGAGCGATCTTAAATGTCTCGGTAACATTCTTGTTCGCCTCCTTGCTAAACCCGATATGGCTGTCGCTGATCTGCAAGAAGCTAAGATCGGTAGCCTTGGGCAACGCGGATCCCTCCTTTGCAATCTGTGCGAGCGTCTTTGACGCAAGCACTCCACCGCTTACTGTCCACAGCACTCCCGTGCCGGCCCACGCCATGCATTTCAGGAAACCGCGGCGATCGATCCCGTCGGGATCGTCATTGTGTTGAATGTAATTATGATCGTTCATAAGTGGCCTTTCTGTTCTGATCGCGATGACTGCGTGACCCGCTCTGTTATTCCCGATTCAGATAGGATTTTGAGTTCGGGAATAAAATTCCTGTTCACGCAGTCTTGCTCCTTATGATTGAAAACAACGACACGTGTTCCGATTGACCGAATCCCCTCGCCTGAGCGAGTTCGAACGGCAGGTTTTGCCGCACCTCGACGCCGCTTACAACCTGGCCCGATTTCTTATGCGTAACGATCAGGACGCTGAAGACGTTGTTCAGGAAGCCGCGCTTCGCGCGTTTCGATTTTTCGAAGGCTTTCGTGGTGAAAATAGCCGTGCCTGGTTCTTACGCATCGTTCGCAACACTTCCTTCACTGCGTTGAAACGCAATCGCGCGGACGAAGACAATGTTGTCTTCGACGAGGAACTGCACGGCGAACCGATCCCTTCAATGGATGCCAGCGCGGCGCTCGATCGCGCGCAAGATCGACAAACGGTGCGCGCCGCCATCGAACAGTTGCCACCGGAATTCCGCGAAGCCATTACACTTCGCGAACTGGAAGGATACTCTTACAAGGAAATCGCGGATATCGCTGGCGTTCCCATCGGGACCATTATGTCAAGGTTGGCCCGTGCTCGCCGCCAACTGCAAATGATCCTTTCAAGCAACACGGAAGCGACATGACCATGGATCACGAACAAATTCGCGAACTGATTCATCCCTATGTCGACGGCGAACTCGATTTGCTTACCGCACGGGAAACGGAACAACATCTGCGCAACTGCGCGGATTGTCGCGGTGTTGAAAGAGCGCTTCGCGCTTTGCGCGAAACCGTGGCCAGCAGTCAACCCGCATATCGTGCTCCCTCGCCTCTGCGTAGGAATGTTCGTGCTGCTCTTCGACGCGAAGCGAAGACCAGGACTTTCAATCCCTGGATCATTCTTGCGACTGGTGCGGCTTGCGCCTTGGTCGTCCTGGGCGCGGTGCTTTTCCAAACCAGCCGAGCATCTCGCAATAATTCGCTTGTTGACGAAGTAGTTGCCGACCACGTGCGCTCGCTCCTCGCAACGCATCTGGTTGATGTTGCCTCGTCCGACCAGCACACAGTTAAACCGTGGTTTGATGGCAAGATCGACTTCGCGCCCGACGTGCGCGATTTATCTACAGACGGCTTTCCTTTAATTGGCGGACGGCTCGAATATCTCGACGGCAAGAACGTAGTTGGACTCGTGTATCAACGAAACAGACATCCGATCAACGTCTTCATCATGCCTACAAATACAGATCGAAACACATCACCTTCTGCCGTAACCCGCCGCGGATACAACGTCCTTTCCTGGACGCATAACCAAATGAAGTATTGGGCCGTGTCCGATCTCAACGAAACTGAGCTGCGCCGATTCACCGAGCTGCTCGCGCGATAGCTGCATAACAGTCCTATGAGTAACATCGCTAGACTTGTTACTTCAGGATTTGTGGTGCTGCTCATCGGTTTGCCCATCGTCGTCCACGCTGGCCCGCAGTCTCATCCACTGGATGAAGCCGCCGCGCTGGCTCTTCTCGAACGCACGCTTAAACATGACGGCGTTTATACGCACCGAATCTCTTTAGATTGTGTTACCTACGGCACCGAAGAGACAACCGACGTTTATTTTCAGTTTGTCCTCCGCGAAAATCACAAAGCCAAATGCGGCGGCGACCCCGAAACGAGTCCGGTAGTCGACCGTTATCGCGTTTATCGGCGGTCTGGCAAGATTAAGTGGCTGGAGCGGGTCGAAGATAACTGGCGACCGTACAATCCGTCTCAAATCAAGTAGCCCCAGGTCGTCATATGAAACAAGGCTCGTAATCGTCCTTGTTTTAAAAAAGAATCGTTCATGGATTACGTTTTCGTTTTCGCAGTCGGGATCGGAATTGTCGCCGGGCTGCGTTCCCTGCTCGCGCCCGCCGTGGTTGCATGGGCTGCGCATTTTGACTTGCTGAATCTGAACGGTTCGCCCCTTGCGTTTATGGGATCAAGAACGGCCGTCGCGATATTTACTATCTTCGCCATCGCTGAGTTAATCGGAGACAAGCTGCCAAAAACTCCGAAACGGACCGCTTTTGCACCGTTATTGGCGCGCATCCTCATGGGCGGCCTTAGTGGTGCGTGCCTCTTCGCAGCAACAGGAACGTCGTTACTTGCCGGAGGCCTCCTCGGTGGGATTGGCGGCTTGCTGGGGGCATTCGCCGGTTACGAAATCCGGCGGCGTATCGTGAATAGTCTTCACATTAAAGATTTCTTCGTAGCCGTCTGCGAAGATTTGGTCGCGATCGTTTTAGCGTGTCTTCTTGTTTCGCACTGACGAAAATTGTTTCGTCAAGTTACACTTCATTCGAAGCCCTCAGAATTTCTTCGTCTCGCCCGGCTTCATAAATAAGACGCGCGGATCTTTTCCAAAAACCGCGCGCAAATCCGCTTCCGTCGACGACCCTGGCGAAGCGCCGTAGTGCATGGGAATAACAACTTGCGGCTTAAAGTAGCGGGTGACCGCGATCCACGCCATCCGGGGGCTTTGCCCGTCTGCGACCGCCCCGACTGGCATTAGGATGATGTTGGGATGATAAAATTCCTGGATCAAAGCCATATCGCCAAAGATCCAGGTATCCCCTTGATGGTAAACCGATCGGCCGTCCGCCAATTCCAGCACAAACCCAACCGGACGGCCGCTTGGCTCGCTACTGTGCATCGCCGGGACAACATGCACCTTCACATCACCCAGCGTGAGATGATCGCCAACATTCACCGATTCGATCAATTCGCGCGGCAGTTCCCCTTTTTTGAACGGCTCCGGCATGTAAACGCTAACGATCTTAGCCTTACTCATCTTCGCGAGCTCGATGGCGTCGCCCAAATGGTCTCCATGTGAATGGGTGACCAGAATAAAATTAGGATGATAACGAGAAAGATCCTTGAGCTCGGCCGGCGTCGCCGGATTCTTCGTCAGAAATGGGTCGATGAGGATATCTGTGCCGCCGGGTGAAACTAACTCAAACGCTGCATGTCCCAGCCAGGTGATTTGGATTTCTTTTTTCTCTGCTGGCGACTGAGTTTGCGCACTCGCGATGCGAAGTGCCGTCAACAGGAATACACTGAGCCAGACTGTTTTCCTTCGCATCAAAGATTTAGCCGCTCCCTATTTCTGTTCGTAAGACGACACGCGAAGCGCTCGAATCGTCACCGGTTTGCTGTCGCGCTGAATATTTCGTTTCTCAATACTGAACTCGATGATGGAAGCCGTGGTTAGCGTGCCGCCGCCGTTTTCCTGGAACTCGACCTTGTAATGACTGCCTTTTGACTCGAGCGCGCGGTAGCGCATGAATCCGTTGGTATCGGACACGGGACATTGTAGCCACTCGCCGTCTTGCTTCAGTCCGTCCTGATTAAACTCGTTCCCATTTTTTTCTACGGCATCCAGATTGACTTCTGTTACCACTGGACTTTCCGAGTCCGAGATCCAGCAATTGATCATGCTGAAAACTTTCGGGTGAAGCTTAAGCGTAGAAGTTTGTGCTGTCGCGGACGTGGCGGCCTTCTCGTCTCGAATCGGATGAAGCGATTGAACAATCTTCGAGAATTCCGCCAGCGTGACCCCGGTCGCGGAAAATCCGTGAAATCTGCCGAGGATTGGGTGCCCTTTCGGATTTTTGGATGTCTCCGCGCTCATGTTGCCGTCCTCTACCCAGTTCGCCCTGATCTCACCCTTGCGGCCGTTCTTTCCTTTCGGCCGATAGATGAGATACATCGGCCCGAGGGAGGTTTGGATTTCCGTCTCTTCCGCATTCTCCTCGTCAGCCATGAGGTTTCGGTCGCCAATGCCTTCGCGTGCCGATTCGATCGAGAACGTCGCCCCGTTTAGCGGACCGTTGCCATAGACGATCGAGTAAAGTGGAAACGTACGTGTCGGCTCATCGGGGCCCGATTCGTCGTACGTGATATCGATCCGCTGCAGCCGAAAACCATCCGGTAGGTACGAAGGAACGAAGCAAATGATCTCAAGCTTCTTTAAGTCATCCACCGTAAGTTCAGGCGTAGAACGTATCGCCGAGAGCGAGAACACGGATGCGCACAGGACAAACCAAAACGTCATTCGTTTAACGCGATTGCGAATCATCACTATTCCAATACGGCCGACCTAACGACCTTGTCGAGAATCGAACGCACTACTTGCGGGTTTGGCTTCAACCCTGCCGATCCGTTCTGTTAATCTGTTGAGATGGCGAATCCGCAAGAGAAGACCAGCTTGACCGCCGTGCGGCAAATCGCGCCGCCGCCGCTTTCGCAGCATCTGCGCGAGCTGGTGTCGCGGCCTGGCGCATGGCAGGTGGTCGTGCGAAATCTGATTCCTGTTGTCGGGATTTACGGCTTCGGCTGGTCCGCTGCGCTCGCTGTGTTTAACTACTGGTTCGACGGACTCACTGCGCTGATCGCGATCGTCACCGCGCTGATTCCACGCGCGCTGCGCGAGACGCGGCCAAAATCCGTAGGCGCGATGTCGGTGAAGAACATCGTAGGCGCTGTAATCACCTGGATTTTTCTCGTCGGTATCATCGGTCTGCCATACTGGATTGTGCTGATTCCGCTTCACGGCCTGCTGCTGAGCGACGAACTGCGCCGCCAGCTTGCGCAGTCTCCAGCACTTTGGTTCACCTTCGGCTCGCTGGCAGCCGGACACTTTTGGAAGGCGTTTCGCTCGGGCTATGACGAGATGCCGGACAAGGAGCTGAAGCAGCGAGTGCGCTGGGACGTCTATCTGTTGATAATACGGGCGATGGCGATGTTCATGATGGCTGCGCACCTCGCTTTCATTTTGGTGCCGCTGATGGCTCTGCTGCTCAGTTATCTCGAGATCTGGCCTGAGCGCGCGCTCGGCGCGGTCTTCGGCGATCCCTCGCGTTTGTACGAATATGATCCGGACAATCCTGCGTCGAACCGTCGCCGACGTTGATGACGGGCGCGCCATCGGTGTTAGGAGAGTGACGGCCCAGCAGAACGGCCAATTCCAAATGGCTACTTCGCAATTCCGACGATTTTATGAATATGCTTCTTTTGCTCGATCGCGTCGAGCATGAACGCCGCCACCGCTTTGCGGGACAGCGTGAAACCCAGCTTGGGTGCAGCGCCCTCGCGACTTCGATACTCTAATGAATCTTCCTGAGTGAGACGCGGAGGCCGCGCGATCGTCCAGTCGAGCCCGTTGGCTTGGACAATTTTCTCCATGGCAAGGGAATCGCGCATGTGATTTCTAAGAACGAAACTGGCGATGCGATTTGGAATCCCGGGGAAATGGGCGGCTGCCGAGAGAACGACGATCCGTTTCACTCCTGAACGGTGCATGGCACGGTTTGCCGCAAGCGCACTGTCATTGAGAAGAGAGCTCGGTTTGAAAACCTCTCGCGGTCCCAGAGTCGAAATGACTGCGTCATGATTTTGCATGGCTTCAAAAAGTTGGCTTTCGTCGGTGGCATTCCCCTTCAAGACACTCAGTCGCTCATTTTTTAACGTGATGCTTTCGGGTGAACGCACGAATGCGGTCACATGATGACCTTTGGCCAGGGCTTGCTGAACGATCTCATGCCCGGTTCGGCCGGTCGCTCCTATTACAAATAGTTTCATAATCTTTTTCTGTTATTGAGAGCCTCTTTGGTTCTCGCTTGCGTTTTCACACCACCTTTTGAGTGGCCTCTTGCCACTATAGAAACTATTTTAGTATATTTAGTTTCCACAGCAACAAAAATGTTCAGGTAAAATTCAGGGCACAACATTCCGTGGGATCTGGCAAATTGTACTGGCAATCAAAGTGCCTCTTGAATAAGCAGATGGCGCACCCGTCATGCTTTTCAATTCGCTCACCTTTGTCGTCTTTTTTGTAATCGTCGTCGCCGCCTATTGGAGCATCCGTCCCTGGAATGCGCGGAAGAATCTTCTCGTAATCGCCAGCTACATCTTTTACGGCGCGTGGAATCCGCCGTTTGCGGCGCTGCTCTTTTCGACGACGGCAATGGATTTTTGGCTTGGCCGACAAATGAGCCGAGCTGAGGGCCGGCGTTCGCGTCGCGCCTGGTTGGTTGCCAGCGTCTGCATGAACCTGAGCATGCTGGGATTCTTCAAATACGGGAACTTTCTGCTGGAAAATTTTCAGTGGCTGCTCGCTCGCATTGGCATCATTTATCAGCCGCCGCATCTCGACATTCTTCTACCCGTCGGCATCTCCTTCTACACTTTTCATTCTCTCTCCTACACGCTCGACATCTATCGCGACGTCCTGAAGCCTACCAAGTCGTTGCGCGATTTCGTCCTGGCCGTTTCGTTTTTTCCTCAGCTGGTCGCCGGGCCAATTGTGCGAGCTGGCGATTTTCTACCGCAACTTGTCAGGCCGCAGCCTTTGCGCGCGGGGCAGTTTTTTTGGGGATTATTACTCATGACGCTCGGCTTGTTCGAAAAAATCGTGCTCGCCGATACGATGCTTTCTGGTTCGGCCGATCGCATCTTTGGTTATGCTGGGCCACTCATCGCAGTGGATTCCTGGCTGGGTGTCATGGCATTCGCCGGCCAGATATTTTTTGATTTCGCGGGCTACTCCACCTGCGCTATTGGCGCGGCGCTGTGTCTTGGTTTCCATCTGAAAGATAATTTCCGATTTCCGTACGCGGCCATTGGGTTTTCCGATTTCTGGCGGCGCTGGCATATCTCGCTTTCCACGTTCTTGCGCGATTACCTTTATATTCCGCTCGGCGGCAATCAGGTCCGTCCCGTCCGCGCCGGTACAAATCTGGTCATCGTCATGTTTCTCGGCGGCCTTTGGCACGGCGCAGCCTGGACTTTCGTAGTGTGGGGTTTGCTTCACGGTTCTTATCTCGTTGTGGAACGTGTTCTGCGGGGTTTATTCGAGCACAAAGCGTGGGCTGGCACTCTAACGACCCGACTCCTCGGCGGGTTCGCCACCTTTGCTGCCGTTTGCATCGCGTGGGTTTTTTTCCGGGCACCTGATTTCACCGTGGCCGCGCGAATGTTGGGCGGCATGTTTGGTGGACATCCGCACGGCGACGCCATTCTCACCACACGCGAGATGCTGCAGATCGCGCTTGTCACTGCCGGGATGATTCTCGTGCACTGGTCCCTGCGTGATAGCAATATCGAAACAGCGGTGATGCGGGCGCCGCCCTGGATTGTGACAGCGGCATGGGCGTTGATGGCCTGTGCCATCATCCTGACTCAAGGAAACAGTAATGCCTTCATCTACTTCCAATTTTAAACGTAAACTTCGCCTGCCGCGCTTGTTCTTTAGGAAGCCGCCGGAAATTGAAAGTATACATGGCGGCCCTCCTCTCGAATATGTGCGGCCGATCCCACAATTGCCCTGGCGCGGCATCACGGTAGCAGTTGTGCTGATCGTTATTGGCGCGGCGTCTGCATGGGAACTCTATTGTCGCTCCATCGGTTACGGTCCCACGCTCAACGACAACGAGGATCTTTGGACGTCAGCTCGCCGACGGGTGAAGCCCGAGTCGATCGTCATTATCGGCGATTCACGCGGCTGGTTCGATCTGGATCTCGACGAAATTCAAAAAGGATTGGGCAAACGTCCCGTTCAGCTGTCGATGGGCGGCAGTTGTGCTTATCCAGTGCTAGCCGACCTGGCGAATGACAAAAATTTTCATGGCACAGTCATTTGCAGTGTTGTTCCGCGTTTGTTCGTGGCGCCACCGGGCACGCCGCCGATGGATCGCGCTGAAAAAGCCGTTCGGCGGTCTCATAATCAAACACTCGCGCAACGAGCCAGCCAATATCTCGCCATGCCGTTAGAGGAACATGTCGCGTTCTTAAAACAGGAAGAGTTGACTCTTGACGATCTACTCAAACGTCTGCCCATTCCTAATCGTCCCTATGCTCTCGTATCGCCGCGGCTTCCGCCCTACTTCGGAACTTTGGATCGCGAACGTCGAGCACGCATGATCGAAGAATGCGCCCGGCCGGGCAGTGAACTGGCGAAAATGATTCAACAAATCTGGATTCCGCTTTTCAGTCCACCGCCGCCACCGACTTACATTCCGAAAGAAGCATTCGCGAAACAGATGGGCCAGGCGATTGATCAACGCTTTCACGATGTTGCCGCAGCGGTGCAAAAACTCCGAAGTCGAGGCGCCAAAATTGTTTTCGTTCGCCTTCCTAACAGTGGCGGATTAAAGGCTCTTGAAGACCGCGAGACACCCCGTGCGGCCGTCTGGGATCGGATCATCAAGGACACGGCCGCTCCCGGAATTCACTATGAAGATTTTTCTGACCTCGTCTCCTTCAATTGCCCCGAATGGTCACATCTATCCGCCGGCGACTCCGTCGAATTCAGCAAACGTCTGGTTCCACATCTTCGGGCCGCGCTCAAGATGTGATTCATAATCAATATGCCGCGCTGTCCCTGGGCCACATCCGAACCGAACATCACCTATCACGATAAGGAATGGGGCGTGCCTGTGCACGATGACCGATTGCTTTTTGAGTTCCTCGTCCTCGAAGGCGCGCAGGCAGGACTCAGCTGGACGACCATTTTGAAAAAACGAGACAACTATCGGAAGGCGTTCGATGGATTTCGCCCGGAGAAAATCGCACGTTACGGTGCGCGCGATGTGAAGCGATTACTGGGCGACGCTGGAATCGTGCGGAACCGATTGAAAATCGCGGCTGCGATAGAGAACGCAAAGCTGTTCCTCGCCGTGCGCAACGAATTCGGAACTTTTGACGCTTATCTGTGGAGCTTCGTCGGTGGCAAACCAATCCAGAACCGCCGGCAACGCATGGCCGATGTGCCTGCGCGCACAACGGAATCCGATGCGATGAGTCGCGATTTGCGACGACGCGGATTTAAGTTCGTCGGCTCAACGATCTGCTACGCGTTGATGCAAGCGACTGGCATGGTCAACGACCACCTCGTGACATGTCCGCGACACGCCAAGCTCAGCGGCAGGCGTCGCAGTCAGTGAAGCGCTCAGACGCCGTCGGGTCTGTTTTCCGGTCCACGCGGCGATGGCCCCGGAGGCGCGGAATGCTGATTATCGCCCGAGGCAGCTTTCGCGTTCGCCTCTGCGGCTCTCTTGGCAGCCCATCTGGCTTTCATTGCAGCCGCGAGTTGAGCACGGCGTTCCGGTGAAAGATTCAGCTTTTTCTTTGGTTTCTTAACAGCTCGCGATTTCTTGGCTCCACCTGGCTTGGAAAGCTTGGCAGCCGCACGCGCGGCCGCTTTCTTTTTGGCTTTTGCCGCCCTTGTAGCCTCCTGTGCCTGCAGTTTTTGTTTCAGTTTGGCCAGCTTCTTTGGGCCTGCTTGCAGACGCTTCTCCAGTCGGCGGATCTTTTTCTTTAAATTCTTGGGTTTCATAATCGTGTGGGGTCTGCTTGCGGCAGACGCGGATAAAGGGTTCTCTTTACAGTTAATGTCGAAACTTAGCCGATGTCACGTTCTTCTTTAGCCTTTGTTATCTTTGTTTCCTTCTGTTGAAGGAATTGTTGCCCGATTTTGTTTGCTTCTGTAATGCCCGGTCATCTTACCATCGAAAGTCACGAAGAAATCTGGCCTCTCAAGCAACCGTTTCGTATTTCGCGAGGCACTCGCACTGAGGCGCAAATTGTAGTGGTGACGGTTAGCGATGGCGACCACATCGGTCGCGGTGAGTGTGTGCCTGTCGGGCGCTACGATCAGAGCACCGCTTCGGTTTTGGCACAGATCGAATCCGTTCAACCCGACGGCAATTTGAATCGCCAGGGTCTGCGGGAAGAATTGCCGGCAGGCGCGGCACGCAACGCGCTAGACTGTGCCCTTTGGGACCTGGAAGCGAAAATCTCAGGCAAACGCGCCTGCGAATTGGCAAATCTTCAGATCGTTCCCGAAGTGGAAACCTCGTTTACCCTCGGTCTGGATACACCGCAAAAAATGGGAGCGGCAGCGACAGCGAACGCAAGCCTGCCGATTCTGAAGCTCAAACTTGGGGGCGATGACCCGGATCTTGCGCGAGTTGCGGCGGTGCGTGAAGCGGCGCCCGCAGTGCGCCTTCTCATCGACGCCAACGAATCATGGTCGCCGGAGCATTATCGCAAGATTGTTCCCGATTTGAAACAATTAGGCGTGGAACTCATCGAACAACCGTTCGCAGCCTGTGCGGATGAAGTGCTCGAAACCCTCGATCATCCGATTCCGGTCTGCGCCGATGAGAGCTGTCATACCACTTCCGATCTTTCTCGCCTAACGAATCGCTACGAAGCGGTGAACGTGAAACTCGATAAAACAGGCGGGCTAACAGAAGCGTTGCGCCTGTGCGAGCACGCACGATCCAGCGGATTCAAACTGCTGATCGGTTGCATGGTCTGCACCTCGTTGGGGATTGCGCCCGCGCGCCTTCTGGCAACCTTCGCGAACTGGATTGATCTTGACGGCCCGCTGCTTCTCGCCCGCGACCGTGATCATCCGGTACCGTACGTAAACGGAAGAATTGGAATTTCGCCCCGCGAGTTGTGGGGCTAGCTGGCAGTCCTTCCCGTAACTAGCCCTTATCAACTTGGTTGAGTCAGGTCAGGCCAAGTGACTCGACCGTCGGCTCGTCAATTGCCGCCGTGACTGAGAGCCCGTGATCGGCTTGATAATCCGCGATCGCCGCACGCGTGTCCGGGCCGAGGATCCCGTCAATCGGACCGTCGTAGTACCCCTCGTAGTATAATTGGGTCTGAACGTTTGTGACCACTTCGTCTGGTGGCAAATCGTTATAGCCGTAGATCGGACCGTCGTAGGGATAATAAGAGTCGGGGTAATAACCCCATGCCGGATACCAATAGCCTGCGTCAAAGTAGAACGGGAATGGTTGCGAGTAGACCGTAACGAAAACGATTCGGTCGCCGCAATGGTCGTGCCACCAACCGCTATCGTGCCACTGGCGCTGGTAATTGCGAAATGCCCAATACCGCCGGCCGCCAAAGGCATCACCTCTCCAACTATCGGGGACAGCTGCACGGCCTTCGCTCCAAAACGAAGTACTCCGGGACCTGTTCACAAACGAAGTGGGGTCTTGTCGCCTGAAGTTAGAGTCCGCCGACCTATTGCTAAACTCCCGCCCCATCTGTCGCCGAGCCCCACCGTCGTCCATGGTAAAGCGATTGAGCACGGAACTGGTCGGCCGCGGTCGTGCGCTGAATCTCGACTCTCTCCAATCGTTCGTGCCGCCCAGACGCGCCTGCCGTCGAGCCGCAACATCATGGGCTGCGGACCGATTCACGAAAGCGCTGCCCGGCTGCGGTCGTGTGTTAAACCTGGATCCCACCCAGTCATCGCTTCGCGGACGCGTCCTCGTCCAAGCCGCGGTGTTCGTCATTGTGGACCGATACGAGAGTGAACTGTTCAGGCGTGGCTGCACCTGCGTCCTTCCAGGCATCGGCTGATGGAACTGAGCGTTTGAAAACGCCGGCTGGCGATAGCGCGTAGAATACGTGCGCCGTGGAGGCATCTGTCGAATAACGCTCGTACTTCCGTATCCGGAATATGTCGCCGTTCTTTGCGGCGCCTTTCTGTGGTTGTACGGTGCTTGCGCGTCCACTGTCACCACGAACGCCAAACTTCCGACGCAAACCAAAAGACTTCGTCTCATAATAGCTCCCAGTGTTTAACTTCGTTATTCAAACACCGGCCGTTCGCTAAAGTTGCGCTCGCTTCAGCGTACGAGGATTCGCCAGGATTACGGCGTAAGGAAAGTCTTACCTGTGTAAGGATCTCTTACTTCAGTCCCCGGGGGGAAACTTCGGACGTCGATGTAACCACTGTCCGGCGAGAACGGACTGGTCACCAAGCCTGGCTTTCCGGGCACAGGAATGCCATAAGGCAGGTCGCCCTTTGGGTTCCTCCTTGCAGCGGTCGCCTTCGCTACCCGGACGTTGCTCGTGTTCGGAGGCGCAGGGACCGGAGTCGGACTTGGCGAAGCCTGGCTTTTCGATGCATCTGAACCATCGCTGGGTGGAGCCTCATTCTGCTTACCACCGTTTCGGTGCGGCTGCGGCAGTCGCGGCTTAGGCGTAGGCCGCGCAAACGAGTTGCGGATCGACCTGAAAATGTCCTCGAAAGGTCCCGCTTCCCCTATGTTCGGCGCGCCAAACAGGGTGAAGATCGACAAACACATGACAATTTTGTGGAGCGGCGGTTTCATAACGCTGACCGATACTGCCTGCATCTTTTGAAAAATGCCAGTCTTCCGAATTTCCCAATGGATTCCAACTTCGTAATTCTTACGTCTACATTTCCTTAACGTTCAAATAACATTTAGTCTTTGGAGGTTCGCGGCGCGTGAAATGTCAAATGTTTAGACACGACCTATTTCAAAGGCCTGTCCGGAACGCTAGCTGCGCCAGCTTCTAACCATCTACTCTGGAATACTTCGCAACCCCAGCGAAGTACTCGCACGTCCCCTTTCCACGGGACTACTCCTCAACGTGCACAAGATTCGGGTCAATTCTCACAATAAGCGGTGAGCGCGATGCACGAAGATGGCTTTAGCTCAATCCAGAAAGTTAAAATATGAATAAACTAATAAGCACATGGAATCCGCTCAGAGAGATGGAGGAAGCACAAAATCGCTTCAGTCGGTTCGTCTCGGGCGGCTTTCCCAACAGAATAGGCAGTGGGGAGATCCACAGCCTTGCAGTCGCAGATTGGTCACCAGAGGTTGATATCAGTGAGGACGATCACGGGTATCTGCTCAAAGCTGACCTGCCTGAAATGAAGAAGGATGACGTTAAGGTAACAGTCGAAGACGGCATTCTTAGCGTTTCTGGAGAACGCAAAGTCGAGAAGGAAGATCGCAAGAAGAAATTCCATCGCATCGAACGATGCTTTGGCACTTTCCGACGCACCTTCACGTTGCCTGAAGATGCAGATAGCACGAAAGTCACGGCGGAGTTCCGTGACGGAGTGCTGAAAGTGCACCTCCCGACAACGACGACAGCAAAATCAAAAGCTACCCAAGTTAAAGTGGCGTAATGCTCTAACACTGACGGCGAGCGTGCGGAGCGGTCCGTGCGTTTGCCCCAGTGCAAGGCGGCTAACTTAGTCGCCTGCTCCTTTGAACCAAGGAAGAAGGACCTCATGATCTCGAAAATTATTAGCCGCGCCGCATGTCTGAGAGAACTCGCTTCTAATCCCAAATCCTTCTCCCACTGTCCAGACTTGCACGGTGGTGTCGCGGACTTGCCAGGAGATAGTGGTCCAAGAGGAACAGCTTGCATCGCTCGGTCAGGCTTCGGTCGAATTCGTGCACGCCAACAACCCGATTCCAAACGTTTCGGGGAACCGAATTTCGCGCTTTAGGGGCCGTCAGTTGATGATGGCCCAATGTCGAA
>JBKPRQ010000151.1:0-14726 GCA_046734635.1 Verrucomicrobiota bacterium | reverse complement strand
GGGGCTGTTCTGGTATCACTGCCATCTTCATGGGCTCACTGCGGCACAGGTCTATACAGGTCTCGTTGGTCTGCTTGCCGTCGGGCGAACCGACGGCAACCTGCCGCTCGTCACGAAGAAGAACATTCCCATCCGGAACATAGCGCTTCAGTACAATTTCGTCTTCGATCGTGCCGGTGGTCTGGCACAACTCAACAATCTGAACTGGTCGCAGTGGGTCAACTCAGCAACACCACCGAAACCGGGCGAGCTGGCGAACGGCACCTACCGGCCGTCGTTTGCGCCTGTTAACTTCAACCAGTCCAAAGTGGGAACGCAGTACTTCACTGTTTGGTATGCCGGGCCGCTTTCAATCAACAATCATCGCGGTCAGCTCGAGTTCATCCCCAGCAATCTCCAACAATTCACCGCGGCGGACGGCAAAAAGGACAGCGACATCCCAGCCAATCCATCACTCCCAGATTATCAACGTGACGTGCAATTCACAGTGAACGGCCAGTTTCAACCCGTCATCAAGAGTAAAGCGGGCCAGACCGAGATTTGGGTGCTCGCGAATGTGAGCGACTTTGCCTACATCAATGTGCAGCTCACGGAAACGGCCACGGGCCGGCATCCACCAATCGCCATAGTTGGCCAGGACGGCAATCCCTATCCCGCCGTGCATTATCCGCCCGCCGACAAAACCCGATTGCTCATTCCACCGGCGAGCCGCTTCGCAATCGCTGTGACAATTCCGGCGGAAGGCGACCTTATTCTGGAGATGCCTGAGCGCGGCGGCGGCGCCAAGACGATCACGGCCCCCGGTGTGCTCTACACCAACAACGGAACCGAGAATCCTCCAGCAGTCCTGGGAACCGTGAGCGTGCTGCCCTCGGCCGTAAGTTATGCCGACGGGTTTTTCATTTTTCCAACCCAGGTACTGTTAAAAGCAACAGCGGCGGAGCCAGGCGGCCTAACGACCGCTTTTACCGAAGGTCAGTCGCTCGGCGGCTACACGTCCTATGTCGACCTTTCCAGTAGCACCCCGGACTTCAAGCGGCAGATTCTGATAAATGGCGGATTTCTCAACAACATGGCGAGCACACAGGACCCGAAAGCATTCGTCTATGCATTTGATGGCCTTGCCTTCCCGAATGTTCCGCTGATCCAACCTCGGCTGAACTCAGTCGAAGAATGGAAGTTCGTAAACCACAACAACGACGAGCATCCGATCCACGTGCACGTCAATGATTTTCAGGTAGTCGAGTACTTTGATCCCACCACCGGCCTGCGGACCGGCCCGGACAAGTTTTCAATCGATAATGCTAATGCGCCGGCGCCGACGATGTACAGCGACGAGAGCGTAGTTGAACCAGGCATCCTCACGATCCGTACGCGCTTCGACGAATATACGGGGCTTTACGTGACGCATTGCCATCGTCTCAACCATGAAGACAACGGGCTGATGGCGCTTATCAACGTCATACCCGCGGTCTCGGTTTATGCCGTGGCGGTTCCCGGCGCACCCGGCAGCCCTGCGGAAGTTCGTCTCTATGATGGCAACGGTGACCGGTTGATAGGCACGGTCATTCCATTCCCGGATTATGAAGGAAGCGTCAACGTGGCGATGGGCGATGTTGATGGCGATGGCATTCTCGACCTGATCGTCGGCGCCGGTAAAGATCGCGCCCCCGAAGTCGTGGCCTATGCTGGCGCGTCAATCCGCGGCAAAGGCACCTTCGGGACCGAGTTGGCGCGATTTCAGCCGTTCGATCCTGCTTCGCGTAGTGGTGTCAGCGTGGCGACTGCATGCATCGACGGGACAACGGCCGACAATGTCATTGTGGGATCGGGTCCGGGCATTCCGACTGAAGTGAAGGTCTATCAAATCCCGTTGGCGTCCGCATCGAGCACTGGGCCGGCGCTCTTTGCCGCCTTCAAGCCCTATGGCGACGATCGATCCGGCGTGAGCGTCGCTGCGGGCTTTGTAGACTTTTCGACTGGTCGCGAAAGCATCGTCACCGCGCCCGGGCCTGGCGTCGCGGCGAAGATCAAGGTATTCGCCTTTTCTCTGTTTAAGCCCATCGCCAAAGTTGA
The DNA here is from genome assembly GCA_046734635.1 of Verrucomicrobiota bacterium. Lineage (GTDB taxonomy): Bacteria > Verrucomicrobiota > Verrucomicrobiia > Chthoniobacterales > UBA10450 > Udaeobacter. Next base: position 12,650 of record JBKPRQ010000151.1, on the reverse strand, counting down.
CCGCGAGAGCGCGCAGGCGACTGAGCAGCCTGTGAATACTTCGTCTTTCGTTCCCTTCGGCGACGATTATCGGGGCGGCGTTTCTCTGGCGACCGGTTGGCTCGCCGGGACACTTGGTGGTGCTCAGCGGATCATAGTCAGTCAGCTCGCTGATCGCGGTTCAGTAAAGATTTTTTCCAGCGGCTGCGCATTGGACGGAGGCCCTTCGATGTACCTGCACAACCCGCTGCACCACGATCACGGTGCCCAGTTTCGCGAGATCGCCAGCTTCGAGCCTTTTGGTGAATCTGGCGGCACACGCGTGGCTACGACCAGTACGACAACGGGCGCCAATCTGCTGGTCAGTGGTGTCGGGCACGGAGAGACAGACACGAGCGTCGTGAAATACGATCTCGTTAGACCGAATACTCAGGCGACAACACTTCAAGCCAAGCGTTTAGGAGAAGTTTGGACTGGAAAAGCGTCTTCAGTGCCGATCCTCGGCGGCGACTAACAGTTCGCACGCACGGTTATTATGCGGTTGCCTGCCCTGACTGTTTGGCGCGGGTGCGTTTTTGCACTCGCATCCTTGTCTTTATCCAGCGGCGCTGCGGCTGCGCCCACGGCGTGCGGACCGGGAATGAAAGCGATCTGCGGCATGATCGAGGCGTTCCCGGTGAAAGAAGCTCATCCGCACGGCATCGTCTACAACTCGGAGGGTCCGCTCAAGGGCTTGTGGTTCGACAATGCGACGACCGACGGCACCTCGAGCGTCGTTGAGTTCGATACTCGCACCGGCACGGAAAGTAGCCACCTAACGCCGACACAAGGTTCGCAACCCGGCTCGATCAACATCGCCACGGATCATTCGATCTGGTTCACCGAGAGCGTGGCGAACAAACTCGCGGTAGTTACGCACGAGCGCACGATCAAAGAATACCCGGTACCGACGCCGGACGCGTATCCGCTCGACATCACGCGCGGCCCCGATGGGGCGATGTGGTTCGTCGAGTCTAAGGCGGGCAAGATCGGGCGCATCGCGCCAGATGGAAAGATCCAAGAGTTTCGCACGGGCGATAGCGCGAGCCGTCCCACCGCGCTAATCGCCGGACCAGATAAGGCGATCTGGTTTACCGAGGTGGGAACGAACCGGATCGGGCGCCTGACGACGACGGGCAGCGTCAGTCATTTTAGCGCCGGCACCGGCGAAATGACCGGCGATATCACCACCGCCATCGACGATTCGTTCTGGTTCGGCAAAAAGAACGCAGTTACACGCATGACGGTGAGCGGGGCGCTCACCGAGTACGAGCTCCCGGACGCGATCGATACAGGGTCGATTTTTGGGAGCCGGAACGGCGGCGTGTTTATCGGCGTAATGCATAAAGACGGTACCGGTTCGGTCACGGCCATTTCGGCGGACGGCAAACTCAAGGAGTTCGATCTGCCGCAGAAACACTTGATGCCGACCGAATTCGCGCAGACGGCCGATGGCTCGTTCTGGATGACGGTACAGAGTTTCGACGCGAGCGCCTCGCCGTCGCAGCTCTTCAAGCTGCCGTTGCCCGCCGTGACCGATCTGCCGCGGACCACCATTGTTACCGGCGGCGGTCCGGACTGGATGGCAACCGGTGCCGGCGCGCTGTGGATCGCGAACGTTAGCCTAAAGGAAATCGAGCGCATCGATGCCGCGACCAATGAAATCACGGCGCGCATCAAAGTCGACGGCGTTCCGTGTTCGGGCGCGGCGTTCGGCTTCTCGAGCCTGTGGATTCCGCTGTGCGCGAACGACAAGGGTACGTCGCTCGTGCGCATCGACGCGGCAACCAACCGCGTCGTAGCGACGCTGCCGATTGCGCCGGCGAACTCGGAGGGCGGAATTACGGCCAGCCGCGACAGCTTGTGGATGGCGACCGGAGACACCGAGCTGTCGCGGATCGATCCGTCGAGCGGCAAGGTGCGCCAGCGCGTGACCGTGGCGTCGGGCTCGCAGAATCCCACGTACGCCGACGGTCTCGTGTGGATCACGAGCAAAGCGTCGAACATCCTGACCGCGGTTGATGCAAGCGACGGACGGGTCGTAGCGAAAGTTCCCGTTCCGGGCGGTCCGCACTTCGTGACGAACGGGGGCGGCGCCGTGTGGACGATCGGTCAGGAGGACGGCGTCGTAACGCGCGTCGATCCGCGTACGAAGCGCATCGAAGCACGCATCTACGCCAACATCCCCGGCTTCGGCGGCGACGTGACGTATGGCGCCGGATACGTGTGGACGACGCTAGTTGGCGTTCCGTTGACGAAGATCGACGCAAGCACGAACCGCATTGTCGCGCAGTGGTATGGCCAAGGCGGCGACGCGATTCACTTCAACTACGGCACGATCTGGCTCGCCGACTACGACCACCATCTCGTCTGGCGTATCAAGCCGTAGCGCGCAATTTACGGCCGAAGGCTATATCGATAGCTTGCGCCTATTTTACGCCCTTCGCGCTGTCCCAGTTCCCCTTCATCTTCCGAATGTAGATGATCTGACCCGTGTGATAAGCGTTATGCGTGCTGATCTTGGCAATCGTTGAAAACCATTTCGCCAGCTTTGCATCATCCGCTTCCTCGATTGCTTTCTCCCAAGCGGTTAACACTTCGTCCAGCTGTTTCACGCTCGCTTCCCAGGTCGCCTTATCCAGGCCGGCAAACGTCTCCTTGTTATCGCCATTAAATTCGGTTGGCTTATCGCCTTTAAACTTCGCGAGATATTGCTGGTTCCAAAAGATCAGGTGATTTACCAACTGCGCGATCGAATGATTCTCGGTCTCATCCTTCCAACTCGCTTCTTCCGCAGTCAGACCTTCAATTGCGATGTTTACCGGAACAAACCATTCTTCGTGATTGTGCGTGCTTCTTAACTGCTCGAGAAGAACGGACTTGAGAGTAGGTGCTGCCGCTCCGCTCTGAGACATCGCCAAGGAACAGGCAAACCAGGATGCAAGAAAGCCAAGCCGGCAGAGAAGAACTGAAAAAGAAGGGATAAACTTACAATCGTCACCATTCCTGGGGAAATGCTGCATGGGCTGATCCTTACTTCGAGCTGTCGATAATCTGCTGCGCATTTTTAATCGCAGACTCATCCGGCGCTTTGTCTTTCTTCAGGATATCGATCGCCTTTTGCGCCGAGGCAATAGCTTCTTTTTTGTTGCCAAGCTTCGCCTGAATCTGCGCCTTCTTGTAGTGCATGAAGTAGGCCTCCGGGTTCTTCTCCAGCGCCTGGTCGATCCACTTCGCCGCCTGGTTCATGTCCTTGTTGTTGTCGTAGCAAAAGGCCGCGGCCTGGTACGCGGTGCGTGGGTCGAGCGGAGTCCCTTCACTAACGACTGCATCGAGCTCCTTGCTTACCTGCTCGACGTCGTCCGTGGTCAACTTCACTGGCACGCGCGTTTTATCCCAAAGGAAATTAAGCGTCGCGGAAGCGCCTTTCACGTCACCTAGCCCAATGGTGAACGTCTCGATTGCGTTCGGAATCGGTTCCGGCTTCGCCGTGATGCGCGCAGCATCGTTCTCCTGCTTGTAATCGGCCGCACTCTGCACTTTCGCGTCCTTCGAAACAATGATGGTCCATTCGTCCGCCGTTGGAATGGTGAAGAGTGCGTACTCACCGGCCGGGATCTCCTTGCCGCCAAGCGTCACCGCCTTGCTAAACTTAATTTTGGTGACCGCGTTGGCGCCCGTGCGCCAGAGCTTACCGTAAGGCACCAAACCGCCGAAGATCTCGCGGTCGTTTTTGTTTGGGCGCGAATAATCCACCTCGACATCTGTTAACCCGACACGCTGTTTTAGCACCGAGTGCTGGCTGGCAGCCGGGAACTCTATTTTTTTCTCCTCCGCCGCCCGCAGACTGCCGGATAGGAGCAGTCCCGCGACGAAGGGAAGTGCGGACAACAGGAGAAGCGAACGAAGACGTGAAGATGGGATCATAATGTAATTTGAGCTAACGGTGTGAAATGTTGAAAAATTTCCGGATTTTGAATTTCGAAAACGTTCGACTAAATCGCAACCGGAAAATTTAGATTCTCGCCCACCAAAGAATTAGTCAACGTTGCCCAGAGCCCGAGTTACAATAAACGGGCGGCTTTCTCAGTTCGCTCCCCCTTGGAGGCGAGCAGACTTTAGATTCCAACGGCCGCGAGATTTTTGCGGAGATTTCTGTTTCAACCCCGGCAAGTCGGGATCAAGAAAGGCAAGAGCGTGCGGCGGCTTGATCACTCGGACTCCAGCAGCGCGTTGTTGTTCCACGATCTGATCGCGGAGTGTCTGCATTCGCGTCCAATGCACTTTGGGTCGGAAATGATGTTCCGCGTGATACCCGTTAAAAAACCAGATCCAATTGTAAAGTTTTTCGTAACTGCTCACGCCCCAGGCGAGCGGCTCGTCCGGGTTACCGCCATAATGGCGGTAGTAGCCATTGAGGTAGGAAAGGCAATGGCCAAAATACCAAAACGGGAGAAGGAAACAGATGTACCGCCAATTCAGGACGCCGAGAATGACGAACGTCGAAACGAACAGCGTTAACTCCGTAATTCCCCAAAAGGCATCCCGCGGATTTTTGCGTTTTAATTCACGATAGACCGTCTTGGGGTCTTCACGGAAGAAACTCAGGAAAGTGTACGTAAGCGGGTGCTCGGCCTCACCGTCATGTCCATGTTTGTAGATCGAGATCCAATCGACTGTCTCACCCTGCTCGTCTGGTCGGTCTGCATTTCCCCTGTGATGCTGCATGTGAATGCATTCGTAAAAAACCTGACTGAATCCCACAGTGATTGATTCAAGAATGCTAAACAGCCGGTTAAACAACGGCGATCGGAAGTAAGGATTGTGAATGAAGTTGTGCGAAATGCCATTGATATTCCATGAAATGCTGACCGAGTAGATGAAGCCAAGAATGAGCATGATCCAGAGTGGAACTCTCGGGAAGAGATAGAACATTCCAAAGAAATAAACGCAGTGGAAAATCGCCGCGAGCACAGGCAGCGTGTCCCAACGGGTGTGCGCAAAAATCCTCGAATCCGTTTTAGGCGATTCGATCACGACTGCGTTTGATTTCATTAAGAAAAATTCCCAGGACGCATCATAGCGAACCCAGCGAGGCGTGACCAGTCAAAAAACATCTGCTAGATCTCAATCAATCGGACAGACAGAGGACGACTGGATCGATTGGCAAACAAAAGAGCTACGCCTGCGTGTGGCGGGCGTAGTGCGTTTCCACACCTTTTGGGAGTAAGCGTTTGCGCCCGCGTTGCCGGCGGCGGGCCAGAGTTGCGCGGCCCCCTTTCGTTTTCATGCGGGAGCGAAAACCATGCTGGCGTTTGCGCGTTCGCTTGGATGGCTGATAAGTGCGTTTCATAAGACCGAAAAGAGACTCGGCGCGATTTAAGAGCGGCTAAAGTAAGGTCGAGCGCAAGATTGTCAACGCCGTCAAGCGCATCAATAGTTAGCGCCGCCGCGGTGTGTCAGCCTAATTTGGTTGCCAGGACGGCGGATTTTTGGAATAAGCACTGCAAGCGATGGGCGAAAAAGAACAGGTTGTAATCGAGCCGGCGACCGAAGCCGACCTCGACGAATTATCGGAAATGCTCGGTGATTTGTTCGCTCAGGAAGGCGACTTCCGCCCGGACAAGGAAAGACAGCTTCGTGGTTTGCGACTAATTTTCGAACAACCCAGCAGGGGACGGGTCTTCGTATTGCGACGAAACGGGGCGATCGTGGGGATGATTAACTTGCTCTTTACTATCAGCACAGCCGAGGGCGGCTTCGTTATGCTGTTGGAAGACCTGGTGATTCACAAGCAATACCAGGGGAAGGGTTACGGTTCGAGGCTTCTCCAGCACGCCATCGATTTTGCCAAACAGAAAAATTTCCTCCGCGTTACGTTGCTCACCGACCGACCGGAAAATGTCGCGCAGGAATTTTTCCGCCACCACGGTTTTGTTGAGTCTTCGATGATCCCGATGCGCCTTTGGGTCACGCCTCAACAAAATAATCACGCGGAGTAGAGGTTTGGAGTTTCGCGCCTACGCGGATCGTGGTCGTCAATCATCACAGACCGCCTAAAGCGGAACTCGAAACGTTCTCCGCTATTAGCGGGTTCGTTTATCGATCCAGGCGTTCAGCTGAATCGCGAGGCGCTTTTTGAATTCTGATTGGAACTCAATTTCGTCCAAGGCCTTTGCTACCTGCGGAGCGCTCGCAGCCGGCAGACTGTTTTTCGCGTAGGTCCTTAGCTCCTGGGCGCGAGAATTGTCCGAGAAAAAGGTGAAGAGACCGGGCGCGTACGTGTTGGCTCCCAGCGCATCGGTCTTTGCAAGCAGTGTTTTCATGTTCGCCCTGGCAAAATCCCACGCGACATCCGGATGACCAGTTTCGCGAGCGACTCTCAAAACAAGAAAAACCGCGCGGCTGGTCGGCAATTCGTCCGTAAGCGCGATCGGAAGGGTCTTCTTCACCAATTTGGGATCGATCGCATCAGCCAGCGCATCGTAGTAATTTTGTTTTTCTTCAATGCTGGTTGTCTTCAGGCCAAGCTCGTGAAGTTCATTCCAGGTCGATTCGTCGGCATATCGCCCGACGACTGAAAAGATCGCCGGTCGAAGATTGGGAGCCAGCGATTCTGGATTGCTGAGAAAATCCTTAAACCGTTCGCGGCAAGCCGCGATGATTTGCGGATCATTGAGGTTCCCAAGCGCCGTAATTAGACTCGCTCGGAGGTTTGCGTTCGCCGGTTGCTCGTCCGGTTTCGCTTTCCAGCCAACCGTATCAAAGGTAGGGCGCAACAGTGATCCCGCATATCGCTGAAATTTCTGTTGTTCCGAACTCCGGCTCAAAAGCCGGTTAATAAAATCGAGCACGTGAATGATCTGTTCGCACTGGGCCAGGTCGGTGGAAGGCGGCAGCGTTTCCACCAGCTCGAAGTAAAGAGCGATCGGAGTGCGATTCGCCTGCACCAAAGCCCATGCATCGCTCAGCAGATTGACGCGGTCTTCAACGTCCAGATTCTTCAGAGCCCCAAGCAATAGTTTCCAAGATGGCTCGTCATATTCGACGCGATAATTGCCCGCGCCGTTCACATTGAGCTTGAGCGCTCGATCCGAGGGAACGTTATGGATGCTGTCGAACTTCCTGGTCATCAGCAGCGTTGCAGGAGTTTCACCCGCGATCGCATACGTCAGCGGGATTTTCCATTCGAGCGGTGAAGCGTTCGCAAAATTGATGGTAAAGCGTTCCTGCGCGAGCGACACGTTGCCGCCTTCCTCTCGTTTTACTTTCACGACGGGGAATCCCGGTTGCTCTGTCCAACCGGCTGCGATTTCTCCGACCGGCTTTCCGGAGGCTTCTGAGAGCGCATTCCACAAGTCGGCTGTTGTGGTATTTGAATAGATGTGTGCCGCCATGTAACGGCGAATTCCTTCCCGAAACGGATCGTCGCCGAGAAAACTCTCCAGCATTCGCAAAAATGACTGGCCCTTCTTGTAAGTAATATCGTCGAAGGCGCTGTTGGCTTCAGCCTCGCTCGCAACAGGCTGCTGAATCGGATGAGTCGTCGACCGCGCATCGCCTTCCATTGCGACTTCTTTCGCGATTCCGACACGTCGGCTCGGGTCCCGCGGAAATCCCCGGCGCAGCCAGACTTCCCATTGCGGATTAAAATGCGCTGTGCATTTGGAGCCCATCCACGAGGCAAATCCTTCATTGAGCCACAAGTTGTCCCACCAGGCCATCGTCACCAGGTCGCCGAACCATTGGTGCGCCATCTCATGTGCGAGTACCTCATAAATATCCTGCTTTGTTTCCGCGGAGGAGATTTTCGGGTCAAACAGAAGCTTTGATTCGTAGTAGGTAATGCCACCCCAGTTTTCCATCGCCCCTCCAAAGCCGCCGGGTATCGCAATCTGATCCAGTTTCGGCAGTGGATAGGCCACCCCGAAATAATCGTTGTAGTATTGCAGGATTTGGGCGGTGGCTTCGAGCGCGTAACGTCCCGCCTCTGCTTTGCCTTTTGTCGTGATCACGCGGAGCTGCGTCGGGCCGCCTCGCGATTCAATGGAATCGAGTTCGCCTGCGACAAAAACGTTCAGGTAACTGGACATCGGCGGGGTCGCAGCGAACCGCACTTCTTTGCCGCCACTGATTTTTTTCTCACTCTCGATCGGCATGTTCGAAACAGCGAGCCAGTTTTCCGGTACGACCGCAGTCAATTGGAAGCGCGCGCGAAAAACCGGCTCGTCCCAGCAAGGGAAAAATCGGCGAGCGTCCGTCGCTTCAAACTGAGTGCCCAGCATGGTCTTCCGAGCACCACTCCCTTGCTCCTGATATCGCATGTAAAAAAGACCCTGCCCTTGCTCGTTTATTTTGCCCGCGAAGCGAAGTGTGAGCGTATGATCGCCGGTCGGAAGTTCTGACGGTAACGTAAGCGTAAGCAGTTCACTCTTCGTGTCGGTCTTGATTGCGGAGGCTGGCAATTCTCTGCCATCGAGAGACGCCACTTCGATTTTGAGTTCGAGTGCGTTCAATACCAGTTGGTGAGCCGCACTGCGAACGTTGAGCTTCACCGTCTCCGTGCCAGTAAATGTCAACTTATCGATATCGGGGACGATCCGAACGGCGTAATCGGTCGGAACAACGTCTTTCGGAAGTTTTCCGGGCGTATTCTTGAAATTGAACGGCTTTTCGGAAGCAAGTGCCGATGACATGATTGCAAATTGAGCCGCCAAAAAAAGAAGCAGGGTGCGCATCTCTAGCACGAAACAACGCACGTCACTTACTGTATAACCAACACGAGCAATAATTGCCCGCTGCCAACCTGGGGACCTTTGATGACCAGGGGGCTGCGCTTGCTTAGCTTGGCATTCGTTTCAAGCAAGAGTTCTTTCTCCTTGTAAAGCTTCAAATTCAACACATAGCCAGCCGCGCTTTCACCTTGTGCGTCGACATGCAGTCCAAAAAATTTGCTGGTTGCAAGCCAGTCTTCCTGTCCGGTCTTGAGAGTCTTTTGCGACTGGCCAATCACCTGGAACTCATTGTAGCCAAAAAATTTCTTTAGCGCCCCTTCGATCCGCGTGAGTTCCGGCGGAACCGGTTGTGGCTGCGCAACGTTTTCCGCAATAACGAGTCCGCTCCAAACCGTTTCTGCACCCTGCAACTCCGATGCCGCGACCGCGATCAGTGAGACAAATGGAATTAAGAACACCAGCGAGCGACCCATGAGCGATTACTTGGCGGCGTAGTCGGCAGGCAGGCTTTGTAACCCCTCCGTCCACAACACCGTTACCCGGTCTTGCTTCACCTCGAACATTGAGACGGTTGCGTTCGGGCTGACGACGGGATCAACTCGAGCATTGAGAATCTGGGTGAGGTACTGCGATTCTTCCGCGGGATTCTTGTCGCGTATTACGAAAATTGTAAAAACCAAAAAGACGGCGAGCGACGCTGTTCCCATCCACAACAAGCGAGGAACTGTCCACCACGCAGCGCCTCTGCCCTCGCGCTTCGCAGCCAGGACGCTACTTTCACGGATTCTCTCGCGGAGCTGATGGCTAAAAAACTCTTCGTTTGTCAGCGCGGACACGCCCAACTCACGCTTCAAAAGAGCGCCCAGTTTTTTGGCATCCGCTTTTTCGGCTTGAGCAGCCGCCTTGTCTGGTAAGGACGCTTCGAATTCCGACAATTCTCGCCCGCTGAGCTGCCCGTCCAGCCACGCCGTCCACTTTTCTTCAAATGTTTTCATAAACGTCTCTCAGCAAACTTTGCAATTTCTTGCGCGCATAAAACAGACGCGACATCACCGTGCCTATCGAGCAACCGAGTGCTTCCGCTATTTCATGATACTGCATCCCTTCGATTTCTTTCATCAAAATGACGGCACGTTGCTCGGGCGAAAGCTGGGCAATCGCTTTCTCAATTCGCGTACGAATCTCGCTCCGCTCCATCATCTCGTGAGGCAAAGCTTCTGCTTTCGGCACAGTTTTGGATGCCGGCTCAACTTCCTTCAGTTGGATCGAATCGTCGAACTCACCGCCTCCGCCTTTAACTTGTTTTTTGCGAAGCCAGTCGATCGTCACGTTCATAACGATCCGATAAATCCAGGTGTAAAACGACGAGCGTCCCCTGAAACGCTTAATCGATTTCCATGCTTTGAGAAAGCTGTCCTGAGCAAGGTCCCACGCGTCCTGCTCGCTATGAACCATGTTGTAAATCATGCCAAATACTCTTGTGCGATAGCGCGTTACCAGCTCGTCGAATGCTTCGGTGTCACCAGCCTGGCATCGTGCCACCAAATCCAGTTCCGACACATCGGCCTGAGCCAGAGTCGCTTCCGTTTGCATGGATTTGACGGGGGCCGGCCCTATTTCATTCAACCCCGAAAGCTTTCGGGGCCGAACCGGCGACGCCATTCGCCGCGATATTCCCCCATCAGAGTAACAATGCCGTCTCGCACTTGAAAAAGTCGCTTTCGAAGGACTGCATATTGTGAGCGGGAAACCAGTCCAGCGATCTTGCGAAGTTGCGCCGCCGCGTCCATCGAAATGGTGATCGCTTTCAAGGCCCGCTTCAAATAAGCGATTGTCATCCCGATTTCACTTAAACTATCGCTGCTCAAAGCAGCGGCCAGCTTGGCGTTCGCCAGCGCAGCTTGTGTGGCCAATTTTACAGCTGACGGCTCATTCGGAAGCGAAGCGTTTCGATCGAAAAGATGATCAATCCAAATCGTTAAAGCAAAGGCAGCACGGTACAGATCATGTTCCTTAAAGGTTTCGGCTGATCCGAATGTGTCGTCCATTGCACGGTCGTCGGCTTGGGCCATGTCTACATCCGGCAGCGCATCCAGTTCCTCCCCCCAATCCCTGGCATCCAACAATTGGGTCCAACCCATTTCGCGCGCGATGATCTCGTCACGTTGAGGATCATCAAGGTATTCCTCCAGCAATCGCATGTACTTTTCTGCTTTACCCTCCTGCTGCTGGAGGAAACGCTCCCACTGATACTCGTCCCAGATGCGTTCGGACTCACCCTCGTAGCCGGCCATGGTAAACAACTAAACGCGAGCTTGTCGTGCTACGCAAAATGTTTTGGTGTAGCCATCGCCCTGCGGCGGTTTCGCCGTAGCACTCCTTTGACGACCCCCAGGGCTGTGGCTACAGCGTACGTGCGAGTGCTTCGCGCTTCGTTTGCAACCGCAGCTGTCCGCACGCGGCATCGATGTCATGCCCTTTCTCGCGACGCAGTGTCGCCGGTATCCTTTGGGATCGTAAGATCGATAAAAATTTTTCCTGGCGCTTTTCCGACGGTCGCGTCCACGGCAGACCAGACACGCTATTGTACGGAATTAAATTTACTTTTGCCGAGAGTCTTTGTGCATGACGAGAAAGGAGACGCGCCTGGTCGTCGGAATCATTCACATCCGCAATCAAGATGTATTCAAACGTGAGGTGCTGCTTCTTATGAGCTTTGTAGTAGTCGCAAGCCGAAAGCAGTGTCTCGATATTGTAACGGCGATTGATCGGCATGATCAGGTTGCGAACTTCGTCGGTGGCACCGTGCAGAGAAACGGCCAGCCGAATCTGCAAAGGTTCCTCGGCCAGTTTGCGAATCTGCGGTGCCAGTCCGCTGGTGGAAATCGTGATGTGGCGAGCGCCGATGCCGAGGCCCCACTCCGCGTTAATTATCCGGATCGCTCCCAGCACGTTCTCGAGGTTAGCGAGCGGCTCGCCCATCCCCATGAACACAACGTTGTCGATCTTTTCGCCAGTCGCGCGCTCAACTGCGATGAGTTGATCGACTATTTCGTTCGGGCTCAGATTGCGCGAAAAACCTTCCAAACCGCTCGCGCAGAATTTACACCCGTATGCACAGCCCACCTGGGTCGAGACACAAATTGTCCGACGGTCCGATTTTCTACCGTAAAGAGCGAGCGATGCGGGAATCAAAACCGATTCGATCAAGTTTTCATCGGCCAAACAAAAAAGAAATTTCCGCGTCGTATCGCGCGCGCCAAGCACCCGAACGATTTCGATCTTGCCAAGCGCAAAAGTTTCCGAAAGCCGTTTTCGCAGCGGTCCCGGCAAATTGGTCATTTCGTCGATCGTGTCGACGCGCTTTTTGTAAAGCCAGTCGGTGATCTGAGTCGCACGATATGAGGGTTCTCCCAGGTTGCGAAGCTGCTCCTGAAGCTCGTCAAAGATGAGAGATTTGATATCGGTCTTGCCGGCGCTCTTCACTACAAAATCTACCGGACACCGCGGCTTGCATCAAACACCTGCGGAGGTACGTTCGCCGGGTGAATAAACGCTTTGCCCTGTGCGCGGTTCTGTTTCTGCTGGTCGCAACGCTGCTGTCCGCGTGTGCAACATCCCAGGATTCGATGAGCGGCGGCTCATCCGAATCTGCTGCGTCTGGTACGCCCGTGCCTGGCGAGAAACTAAACGATGAGGGAAGGTTTACTCCGGGTGGGCCTGGAGCCAGCGGAAACGTTCACTGGTAATTCGACTGTAGCCGTCGACCTCTGGGCGGCGCCCTCCTGATTCTTGGTCAACTTAGCGGCGCGCTTCGCAGAACGAACTGCGTACAGTACCACGCAGATTTCTGCTTGATCGCGCAGGCGCACCGAGAACACTCAGCGACGATGACGC
>JBKPRQ010000150.1:0-11446 GCA_046734635.1 Verrucomicrobiota bacterium | reverse complement strand
GGGTATGCATGCCGCTGCCGTTGTCACCGAAGATCGGTTTGGGCATGAACGTGACCGTTCTGTTGTGCCGCTTGGCGACGTTACGCAGGATGTATTTGTAATACTGCATGTTGTCGGCCATGCGTTTTAACGGCGCGAACCGGATGTCGATCTCGGCCTGGCCTGCAGTTGCGACTTCGTGATGCTGACGCTCAATCGCAACGCCGGCTTTCTCCAACTCCAAACACATTTCGTTGCGAATGTCTTGCAGCGAATCCATCGGCGAGACCGGGAAGTAACCTTCCTTCGGGCGAATCTTGTAACCGAGATTCGGGAATTCTTCGCGCGCGCTGTTCCAATGTCCTTCGACGCTATCGACAAGATATGACGCCGCGTTGCCGCTATTCGCAAATCGGACATCGTCGAAAATAAAAAATTCCGCTTCAGGCCCGATGAACGCGGTGTCCGCGATGCCTGTCGATTTGAGATAAGCCTCAGCTTTTTCGGCAACACCGCGGGGATCGCGATCGTACGGTTGGCGAGTGATCGGATCGACGATGGTGCAAATCAAACTCAGCGTCGGTTCAGCGTTAAAAACATCGATCCAGGCCGTTGTCGCATCGGGAATGACGAGCATGTCTGAGGCGTTGATGACACGCCACCCGCGAATGCTCGATCCGTCAAAGCCGAGACCATCGGTGAATATCTCCTCGCTGTATTCAGTGAGCGTGGTCGTGAAATGCTGCCAGGTGCCGAGCAAATCCGTGAATTTGAAGTCGATCAATTTCACGTTGCCGTCTTTGATCATTTTGGTGACGTCGGATGGAGTTTTGTCTTTGGCCATATGTTAGGAGTTTATAGTTGATAGTTGAGAGTTAATGGAAAATCACGTTGTGCGGAATCGGCTGGCAATGATCGCGCAGATACTCGCGACCTTAGTGAACGCAGGCGACACCCGCTCCGGCAAAACGTCGGAGGTTGCGCTGGGCACCATCAGACCGCTTTTTCGCCGATTTCTTCCGTGCGGATGCGCACGGCGTGTTCCACTGGGAGAACGAACACTTTTCCATCCCCGATCTTGCCCGTCTTGGCCGCAGCCACTACTACGCCAACCGCTTTGTCCACCATGTCGTCTGCCATCACGACTTCCACTTTCACTTTTGGCAGAAAATCGACCGTATATTCGCTCCCGCGATAGATTTCCGTATGCCCTTTTTGACGGCCGAACCCTTTCACCTCCGTGACGGTCATCCCTTCGATCCCGAGCTCGGCCAGGGCTTCTTTGACCTCCTCGAGCTTGAACGGTTTGATGATGGCTTCCAGTTTTTTCATCTCAGGTAAACTCAGCGGCGCGCGGAATCTTGCAATCGAAAGCTAAACGCAGCACGCGCTCTCTTAGCAATGCCGCGATGCGAATGCAATCACGAATTTTTTTTTGGCTCCGTATCATCGTGATCGAGCCGGCGCGCCCGGCGGTCGCGCCCTACCAGCCTGGTAGAATGCCGGGCAAATTTGCCAAAGAAAATTTTTGACGCTTATACTGAAAACTGATGGCTCGCGACTCTTTCGTTCACCTGCATCTGCACACCGAATACTCGCTGCTGGATGGCGCCATCCGGATGAAAGAGCTGATGAAAAAAGTGGCGGAATTCAAGATGCCGGCCGTCGCGATTACCGATCACGGCAATTTGTTTGGAGCGATTGAATTTTATCAGGAAGCCCTGCGCGCCGGGGTGAAACCGATCATTGGCTGCGAAGCCTATATTGCTCCTGGATCGCACAAAGACCGTCCGGGATCGCGGCGTGAAGCAGCGTATCACTTCACGTTATTGGCGGAAAACGAGACCGGCTACCGGAACCTCGTGAAGCTGATCACGACCGCGCACCTCGATGGTTTTCATTACGCGCCGAGGATCGACAAGGAATTGCTCGCGGCGCGTTCGGAGGGATTGATCGGTCTGAGCGGCTGTCTCGCGGGCGAAATCAACAGCGCAATTCAGGCAAACAACCTCGAGAAAGCAAAACAAAGCGCGGCCGAATATCGGGACATTCTCGGCGCGAAAAATTTCTTTATCGAATTGCACGATCACGGCATCGAAGAACAGCGCAAATGTATGACAGCTCTTCCGCAAATTGCGCGGGACCTTGGAGTCGGAATGGTCGCAGCAAATGATGTTCACTTTCTGCGCCGGACCGATCATCAGGCGCACGACGTCATGCTTTGCATCGGCACGGGCAAAATGGTGCAGGACGAGAACCGGATGCGTTATGTGCCGGAACTGTATTTCAAATCGCCGGCCGAGATGCGCGAGCTGTTCCGCGATTTTCCCGAAGCGATTGCAAACACCCTGGAAATTGGTGAACGCTGCCACCTCGATCTCGAGTTTGGGCGCTCCAAGTATCCGGAGTACCCGGCGCCGCCCGGGAAAACGCGCGAAGCATATTTACGCGAGCTTTGTTACGACGGTTTGCGACGGCGTTATGGCGAACGCGCGGCGAACGATCCAGAATTAGCTCGGCGGCTTGATTACGAGCTGGGCGTTTTCGAAAAGACAGGATTCGTCAGCTATCTGCTCATTGTTTGGGATTTCATTCATTTTGCCAAAGAAAAAGGCATTCCCGTGGGACCCGGCCGCGGCTCCGCCGCCGGTTCGATGGTTACCTACGCTCTCGGGATCACGGACATCGATCCGCTTCAGTTCGGATTGCTTTTCGAGCGGTTTTTAAATCCGGACCGCATTTCGCCGCCGGATATCGACGTTGATTTCTGCGAAGCGCGTCGGGGCGAGGTGCTTGAATATGTTCGGCAAAAATACGGTGAACGCCGCGTCGCGCAGATCATCACGTTTGGCAAGCTCAAGGCAAAAAGTGTGGTACGCGACGTGGGCCGGGTGATGGGTTGGAGCTATCGCGATGCGGATCGCATTGCAAAGATGATCCCGAACGAGCTGAACATCACGCTCGATTCCGCCGTGGAAAAAAATCCGGAATTGAAACGAGCGGTCGCCACCGAGCCGCCGACCCGGCAGTTATTTGATCACGCAAAAATACTCGAAGGTTTGTCGCGCAACGCCGGAGTGCACGCCGCGGGAGTCGTGATCGCCGACCGGGATTTGTCTGATTACATCCCTCTTTGCCGCGATGTGAAAGGCAACGATGTGATCAGCCAGTACGCCATGGGACCGCTCAACGATCTGGGCCTCCTGAAAATGGATTTCCTTGGATTGAAAACGCTGACGGTCATTGAGGATACGCTGGCCTTGATCCACCAGCGCGAACCAACCTTTTCGCTGAAAGACATTCCACTCGATGACACGCCCGCATTCGCGCTCTATAACCGTGGTGAAACGATCGGCCTTTTCCAGATGGAGTCTGGCGGGATGACGAGTTTGTCGAAGCAGTTCGACGTAAAGAAGCTCGACGACATCATCGCATTAATCGCCCTTTACCGGCCCGGACCAATGGAACTCATCCCTGAGTACGTGAAAGCGAAAAAGGGTGTCACGCCGATCAAGTATTTGCATCCACTGCTCGAAAGTATCTGCGCTGATACGTACGGCGTGATGATTTATCAGGAACAGGTGATGGCCGCGGCAAGCAAACTTGGCGGTTACTCACTCGCTCAAGCCGATCTTCTCCGTCGCGCCATGGGTAAGAAAGACAAGGAGAAGATGGCGAAAGAGAGAAAAAATTTCATCGAGGGCTGTGCGCGCACAAACAAGATCGCGGAAAAGAAGGCGAACGCCATTTTCGATTTGCTGGAAAAATTCGCCGGATACGGGTTCAACAAAAGCCACAGCGCGGCGTATGGGGTGATCAGCTATCAAACCGCGTATCTCAAGGCGCATTACCCGGTGGAATTCATGGCGGGTTTGTTGAGCAACGAAATCAACAACACAGATAAAATTTCCGTTTTCGTCGGCGAATGCAAAAGGATGGGCATTACGATCCTGCCGCCCGACATCAACAAGAGCGGCTTGAAATTTGTTCCTGAAACTGTAGCCGCGGTCGCCGACCGCGGCAGCGCGGAAAAGCCAAAGACGGCCGCAGCCAACGGCAGCGGCTATAACGCCATTCGTTATGGTCTTGCCGCTATCAAACACGTCGGCGAAACGGCGATGGAAGCAGCAATTCGCGAACGTGAAGAGCGCGGCGACTTCAATTCACTGGAAGATTTCTGCGCGCGGTTGGATTCGCGCGTTGCCAACCGCAAGATGCTTGAGGCCCTTATCAAGGCTGGCGCATTTGATTTTCTGGGCCGCGATCGTTCCGAACTTTTCAGTTGTATCGATGACGCCGTCAGTGCTTCTGCCGCAGCGCAACGCGACAGGATTGCCGGGCAAGTTTCGCTCTTTGATGAAACAACCGCTCCTACTGGATCAAGGAAAAGAACAGCGACTCCCTGGACCGAGCATCAAAAACTTTCCTACGAGAAGGAACTGCTTGGTTTTTATGTCAGCGGCCATCCGCTCGACGCGTATGCGGATATTTTCGCAGAGAAAAAGTATCGATCGATCGCTTCACTGGCCGATCTGGACGATCGCACGCCGTTCAGGATTGCGGGCGCGATTGTGAACGTTGAGAAAAAGTTTACAAGGAAAGAGGGCAAACCATTTGCAGTCGTCTGGATCGAAGACCGGGCGGATATGCTCGAAGTGGTGGTGTGGAACGAGGTCTACCTGAAAGTTTCAGCCGCACTGGAGGCTGGACGAGTTATCGAAATAAAAGGAACGCTGGATAAACGGGATGACATCCCGCGCGCCGTGGCACAAGAGATCAAGACGCTTTCGCCTCGGAAACCCAACGGCGCGACTGAAGGACCCGCGGAACCAAATCATGAATCCACCGTGCTTCTAAAATTCTCTGCGACCACAACTGGGGATGAATTGCGAGAAGTGCGCCGGATCCTTGCCAGCTCGCCGGGCCGGCGCCGAGTTCGATTGCTGTTCGATCGTGCAAATGGAAACGCGCTACGTCTGGACGCAGGCGCAGAGCTTAGCGTCAATCTCACCCGCGAGCTCGAAGAGAAACTTTCGCGCTGGCTGGTGCTAGAGAAATCGTAACCGCGTGTCCTTCGACTTCGATACGATCTGGCGACACGTCAGTCGCGTCCCGTCGTTCGTTTTTTGGGGCGCGGCGTCGCTGCGGCTTGCGCTTCGGCGCGGGGAAGTGCTCCCAATAACAATGTCGCTTTCTCCGGGGAACTACCTGAGAAACAAAGCGGAAATTCCCGAGTAACGCCATTTGGATCTGGAACACCGGAGGATTGTGCGATCGTCCGCTCTTTTAAGCCAATGGTCCAATTGGGTTGAAAGAGCGCCCCGCAGAACTGCAACTCTGCCACAGCGGGCGCGAGTGTGAATGGCACTGACGCGAATTCGATTTTGCTCATGCAATCGATTTGGTGGGACGTCAGATCGAAGATCGGCATCGCTCCATCTATCCTGACCGTCACATTATTCGCGTCCTGAAAATCGATCTCTCCACGAAGTGAAAGATCTGTGTCCCTGGTCGCAACATTGAGAAACTCTATCGACGCGCGATTTCCGCCAAAAACAATTCGTCCGCTTGCTTCGGTGAGATTGATCGAAGCTCCTCGGTCGCCGGACAGTTTTCCATTCATCAACTGGAGGTCTCCATCGATGCGAGGATGTTGCAATGTTTCGGAAAGCGAGATGTTTCCGCTCAGAATGCCGTCGCTGAAAATTTGCGGATGAAAGAGCTGCGGCGCTTTTGCGAGAAAGATCGATGGAAAATTCAGTGTAATATTCAGCGGAGATCTCTGAAAAGCGTTCCAATCCGTCCCGATTGGCAGCGGAAAATTAGCAGTGAAGCTCATCGGGCTGGAATTGGCCGTATGGATCACACCGCGGACGTCCCAGTTGCTGGAATCGATGGTTGCCTGAACGTCAGCTGGGATTGGGTTTGCTTTTTCGGCTGCTCCGCGCGGAACCGACAGGTAATCGAGCAGATTATTCAATCTGGCTTCGAGCGTTCCTGAATAGTTATGCTCATGCGACAGATCGATTTTGCCCTGTCCGCTGAGAGAATCGTTTTTGCGCGTCATCGCCAATTGTTCGATCTCCAGGTCCGTCGCTTTCAAATTCAGTTTTGCGCTCAAGTTGTCGATTGCTGTTTTAAAAAATGTGAGCGACGACCCCTCGACCATCAGATGTCCGCCAAATTTGCGGTCACGAGTATCCATGGCTCCGTCAATCGTGATTTTCCCCGCGAAATCGCCGGCATTCCCACCAAAGAGAGCGGCGAAATCCCCCAGCTGATCGATCGATGCGGAAATATTGCCGCGAAAGTCCGGACTAAGCCAGCCGGACGCGCTCGTGGGAAATGCGGCTTCACCGCTTAAAGTGAACTGATTTGCCTGTTGTTTAATGTAAAGCTGCTGGAGCTGAATCCGGCGGTTGTAGACAGCGGCGCCGAGCATGATGGCTTCCGCTGTGCGATTGCGCCAGGTAAGACCAGTCAACTCGCTCCAAAGCGACGCGGTCACTCGGTCGGGCTCGGCAAGGTTTCCGCGAAAAGTGAAGTTACCAGCGTGGAGGAGACCGCTGACGCGATCGGCGAATCCGAATGCTTCTGACGTTTGCTCGAGAGAAATATCGGTGGCACCGCCGGCAATTTTCCAGTTCGATTGTTTGGAGCGCCATTCGTGCGAAATGTTTCCGCGGATTTTTCCGCCGAACGCATCGGCGTCGAACTGCAATCCCGCGCGTTGATTCCCCAGGCGCGACAAATCCGCCGTAGCGAACTGCAGGTCGAGGCCATGTGTTAAAGTGAGCCCGGCGATTGTCAGATGGTCAGCTTCCCAATGAGTTGCACCGCGCAATTGTGAAAACGTCTGGTGAAACCAGGGTGAGGCGATCATCACCTCGGCAGCGCTAAAACGACCCGCTTCGGTCTGATTTGCAGATAGAAATCCGTTTCGCAACAAAACAAGCGTCGGTCCGTTTTCAATCCGGAGCTCTGAGCCCGCGACGATCAAATTCTGCGGAAGCATTCGGTGCAGGGTTGCCCACCCGCGCCGGGTTATCGCTCGCACAGTCGGGTTGCTTCGGCGTAACTCCCCACGCAATTCGCGAATCGACAGATTGCGGATGGCGCGACCCCGGCTGTGGAGCAGGATATGTTTGAAATCCAGGTCGAATGTCGCGTCTGTGATTGTGAGATCAATGCGCAAGGTGTCATCGCGTTCGTTTTTCAGGCGAAGCTGGTGGATCGCAACCGGACGCAGGAACGGTGCATCAATCTTGTCGATATTAACGGTAAAGCCCTCCTGTCGCGCTCTCCACCAAATCCACCAACGCACACCGTGCGAGACAGTGAATGGCGTAAACCAGACCGCCAGCAGGGCTGCGAGCAGAAGAAGCAGACTGGCGAGGAGAAATCGATTTTTTAGGGGCATTTTAATGTTAACCGTGAGTGAAAGCTCGCGAGCAATGACGAATGTCAAATGACGAATGACGAATTAATGAAAGAAGCTCGAATGACCAAAAGATCACTGCCGGCAGCCGCTCTTCACGCTTCGCCATTCGGATTTCCTTCGCCATTCGCCATTCGTGCTTCGACGTTCATTTGACCCGTAATTGTCATTCTCGCGCTTCCTTTGCGCCCTCCTGCACAAAAATTAATCGCACTGGCTGTGGCGCGTGCACGCGTTCCTCGAGTTGCCGCTGCAACGCGCGCTCGGCTTCGGCCGGCAAGTCGCTTTCTGCTGCCTTTTCCCGTGCGAGTTGGGGAAGGATCGATAATTCGCTTTGCATGTCTTCTCCGGAAATGCGGTTCCACAATCCATTTTCAAACGCGAGGACGTCCACCTGTTCCTGCTCGATGCCCAGGACCCGGGCGTGTGGCAGCTGAACAACGATTTCGTTCGGGCGAATATCGATCGAAAGGTTTTGCTGCAGATCGAAGCCAGCTTTGACGGTGAACGTGCCGTGCAACTTTACCCGCTTTGAGCTCCCTACCCAGGTATGGAGCAGTTCGTGTTCAACTTCGATGCGCCGAGACAAAACAACCAGTTCGCTCACCGGCGTTGTCTGTTCCATGTAGACGCGGTTGTTAATCGTGATGCGCGGCTGCAAATGCGCAATGTCGATAAAAGCGCTGCGTAAATCGTTGCCCAGCTTTTCGAGCTGAGCGGTGCTTTGTTGCGCTGTGCGGGTCGGCCAGGTTTCGATACGCCAAAAAATAATCACGACTACCGAGGCGAGCAGCACCCCAGTCAGCGTAAAAGCAACCGGCCACGAAATTCGTCCCGAGTTCACTGATTTGGACATTGAGTGTTGGACGTTGGGCGTTCGGCGTTTGTTTTACTCAGAGGCTCTAATCGAGCACGAGCACCCGCCTTCGTCTAACTACGGCGTGGCAGGTGAGCACGAGCAAGAGCAAGAAGAAAGAGGCAGGATTTCTCCCAAAAAAATTACCGCCCCCCACGCCCGATAGGCGTGAAGGGCGGCTGTTCCCCCCAGAACATTCTAAAAAACTTCGTGGCTACTAAACGAGCTTCCGCCAGATCGCAACAAATTTTATGCGAAAAAATTTTCAACACCCAGAACGCCGCAAAGGCGATCGATGAAATCAATGACGAATGACGCTCAATGACGAAACAAATCCGAATGCTCAAAATGACCAAAGGCTGAATTGTTTTCCGTCATTTGGAGTTCGTCATTTTCCAAAACGCGCCCCGCATCGCCCCGACACGACATTGTTACCGACCCGAGCTTGCGGAAGCGCGCGTGGCAGTCTCTAGTTTTGCATGCGTGATTTTGACGATGAGGCAGCCTCGCGCAGCCTTGCTGGTTCATTGTTGGTGGCTCATCCCAATATGCTGGACCCGAATTTCCGACGCTCTGTGCTTTTCATTTCTGAGCACGATCCGGGCGAAGGCGCTCTCGGCGTCATTATCAATCGCCCTCTCGACAGACAGGTTGCGGATCTGGTGACAGAGAAACCGCCGGCAGGCCTTGCCGAGGTGCCTGTTTTTCTGGGCGGACCTGTTGGGAAAAATCAACTGATGTTTGCGGCTTTTGAATGGCACCAGAGCGGTGGACTCAAACTCAATCACAATGTTGGTTCAGAGGAAACAAGCGATGCAGTTCCCCAAAGAAAACTAATTACGGTTTGTGCTTTCGTAGGTTATGCGGGCTGGGGAGCAGGACAGCTCGAAAGCGAGATGAAGCAGAAAGCGTGGCTTCTTCAAAAAGCCAATCCGTCGGTACTCGAGCTTGAGCGTCTTCCAAACCTGTGGTTCGAAATCATGCGCGGCCTGGGACCGTGGTACAGAATGCTGGCTGCCGCGCCGGACGACCCGTCCTTAAACTGAACGTGAGAGGTGAAAAGTGAAATGTGATTTGGCTTGATTCCGTCTTCTCACTAATCACTAATCACTTCTCACTTTCCATATGATCATTGGTGTCCCGAAAGAAATTAAAGAGCAGGAGCAGCGTGTCGCTCTGCTGCCATCCGCTGCGAGCCAACTCACCCGGCGCGGTCATTCAGTCGTGGTACAAAAGGACGCCGGTATTGGCTCGGGTTATCCGGATGAAGAATACGTCAAAGCCGGCGCTCAGATTGTCCCTCAAGCGAAAGAGGTTTTCGCGCGAGCTGACATGATCGTGAAAGTGAAAGAGCCGCTCGAGGCGGAGTTTCCGCTGCTGCGCAAGGGCCAAATCCTATTCACCTATCTGCATCTGGCGGCGAGCAAATCTCTCACGGAGGCGTTGCTGAAATCGGGCGTGACCGCAGTGGCGTATGAGACGATTCAGATCAATCATCGCTTGCCATTGCTCGAGCCGATGAGCGAGATCGCAGGTCGCATGTCGGCGGTGATGGGCGCGAATTTTCTCGCCAAATACAACGGCGGCAGCGGGGTCCTATTGGGTGGGGTGCCGGGGGTTTTGCCCGGGCGCGTCGTGGTTGTGGGTGGCGGAACGTCGGGTGTAAACGCAGCGCGCATGGCAACAGGCCTGGGCGCGGAAGTAACGATACTCGATGTTGATTTGGAACGCCTGCGTTACCTGGACCTCGCGATGGAAAACACCAATACGCTCTATTCCAGCGAGGCAAACTTGCAGGACTTGATGGCGGATTGCGATCTGTTGATTGGCGCCGTTCTCCTGCCGGGGGCAAAGGCGCCGAAGTTAATCACGCGTCAGATGCTGCGAAAAATGAAGCCGGGCAGTGTGCTCGTTGATATTTCCATTGATCAAGGCGGATGCGCGGAAACATCTCGACCCACGACGCATCTTGATCCGGTTTACGTTGAAGAAGATGTTACGCATTATTGCGTGGCGAACATGCCGGCGGCCTATTCGCGCACGGCCACACAGGCGCTTACAAACGTCACGTTTCGTTACGTGGAATTACTCGCCGATCTCGGTCTCGAAGACGCGTGTAAAAAACAACCGGCGCTTATCGGTGGCATCAACACCCGCGACGGACGGCTCACTTGTAAGGCGGTGGCGGAGGCGCACGGACTCAAATACGAAGCCCCGCTTTAGTCCGCGTTTATCAAGCATTTGCTCTTAAGAAGAGGAATCGCATGCGGTCAAAAACTGCCTTGCTCCGATTAATCTGTTAAAGCAATATGGCTCTTCCAATTAACATTATGAAAAAATACATCTGCATTCTGGCAAGTGCCGCTCTTCTTGCGGCGTGCGAGCAAAAGACAGAGACAACCGAACCCGCGGCAAGCCCAGAAGCCACAAGTCCTCCAACGGCAACGACTGAAGCAACCAGTCCGGCTTCGACCACGGAATCTTCCACCGGGACCTCTACTACTGGTGGAACAAGCGAATCTCCTGCTGCTGAATCGTCGCCTACTCCGTAAATTCACCAGCTTTCCTCTTCGCGAAGTCTTCTCCCGAAATCCCGCGGGAGAAGACTTTTGCTGTACGGAGACGAGCCGAATGCCGAAACCCTAATGACGAATGACGAAATTAATGACGAAGCTCAAATGACAAAAAACGGCGCCTCGATTTTTTTTCGGGCTTCGTCATTAGGACTTCCTTCGTCATTCGACATTCGTGCTTAGTCATTTCGAGGGGCAGCCTTTGCGTCCGAGGCCAAGATGAGATTTTGTCTATCGCTAGCTGAATCGAAGATCGATGATGGGCACAGGACGTTCGTTCTCTTTTGCAAAAGCTCGCCGCTTGACGCGCACGGCGGAATTTGAGCGGGTCAAACGAGACGGCCTGGTACGGCGCGGCAAACTGCTAACGCTCAGCGCGGCAGCAGTCGAGAATTCCGGTCCCTGTCGGGTCGGATTCATCACAACTCGTCGGCTTGGAAACGCAGTCGTTCGGAATCGTGTTCGGCGCCGTTTGCGTGAGATTGTCCGTCGACATCAGCACGATCTGCGGCAAGACCTTTGGATCGTGCTTATTGCAAAGCGCGACGCTGCGAACGCGAGCTATCGCGCCTTGGAAGATGAATGGTTGCGTCTCGCGAG
>JBKPRQ010000149.1:0-11841 GCA_046734635.1 Verrucomicrobiota bacterium | reverse complement strand
TCGGATTTCGAGACCGGCTCCGAATTGACCGAGCACTTTGGTTTCGCTCCCGAAGTGATCCGTTTGCGCGTGGACGGCGAAAGCGTCCGGCGGTCCCTGAGTATGAAGAACATCCCGTTCGCCCCCGCCAAAAATCGCTCCAACTCCGGCCCAGGCGTAAGGTGAAAAACGTGTGCAGGCAATTGGATATCGCAATGTGAGGGTTCCTAGAACAGCACCTACGGTGTGGTCGTGATTGATCTTGTTAGTAGTAAAAATCGGAACCGTGGGGTCCTCGAAGATATCGAAACCATTTTTGCTGGCGTCTAGGGCGAATCCTTCAATGCCCACACCAAAGTAGCGATGGAAAAAGTATTTGATATCGCCGCCGCCGCCCCACGCGTGATCGCCTCCAATGTAATGGTCGTAATTGCCCAGCACGGGGTTGCCTTCACTGGTACTTTGAACGACGTCGACCAGCCAAAGATTGGGATTGTACTCAGTGTTTGTGAAAGCATAGGTGCCCCATAGGTTCAGATTCCATTCGTTGTCGCCATACCAGTCGGGACATGGCGGCGCCACCTGCTTCATTTCTTTAGCTACATCCTTATCATGGCGGGAAACCTTGCTCAGGTAACGGAAGCGCGAGGACACGGGCGCTTCCGCCTCCGCTTCGCCGCGTTCGCCACCAAACAGCCAGGAAAAGGCCACAAACACATCGGCCACCGGCGAGTCGTTGGTGCAACCGAATAACGGCGAAATATCAAGACGCGTACTCGATGTTGGTTTCCACGCGACGGTTGGACCGATGACGAAACTATTCAACGCATCACCGCGTGTATCTTTCGTGGTCACATTCTTATATTCCATTTCAATACCAACCTTCAGACGTTCGTTAGGTAAAAGAATTGGCGTCATCGCAGCCTGGGAGAAACCCCACTCACGCCCCCGGTCTCCAGTATTCTCTTTTTCGAAGAACCAGTTCATCGCCCATTCGACGCGGCCGAAGAATTCTTGAGCAAGGAGCAAACGAAATTCGTAAGCATCGGGAACCTTGGGCGGGCCGCCCTCCTCTTCCTCCTCTTCTTCTTCTCCTCCTCCCGGAGGCGGCGGAACCTCTTCGTGTCGAATGGTGCCGACACCAAATTTGTATTCCGCGAAGAGTGTTGGATTGAGTGGAATCTTGTTCCAATCAGCCAGAGCCCATCGTGCTTCCAGACTCACTGTTTGAGCGCCGCCACCACCATTAAACCGTTCGAATTGTGATTCCGCAGCTACGTTAAAGCGATACGGCAAACCCATTTCTATCTCCTGAGTGAAAAGATAATCTGGTGGCCCATGGCGAAACCCCTGACCCTCAAAAAGTTCGCCGAAGAAAAATGACCATGGCGGCAATACATAGGCTTGCGTTACGTTGGAAAAACGGCTGCGCGAAAGTCCCGGAGGAGCGCCGTAGGCACTCGGCACTTCTTCACCCGTGACGACAATTTCCTGCTCCGCTGCGGCCTGCCCAAACACGGACTGACTACCCGCACAAAATAGCGACGCGCATGCGATCAATGGGGCGAACCATTGCCGACCAATTCCTGAAAAACGTGACATTTTTGTCATAACCCCGCAGATGGTTACAGAACTGTAATAGTTGGCAAGCAAATTTTCGGAAGAAATGTGGCCGCAGCCCGCTCCACCGGACTGCGGCCTCTCCACTTCAGCGACCCCGAAGGATTTCGGGGTTGTCAGCCTGCAGGTGTTGCACTATCATTACGAAATTGTAATGATTAGCCAAGACAATTTTTAATTATTTTCGGCGAGATTGCCTTTTTTGGATCGCGTCTCGCGTTTCAAAGCAAAAACGCCGCGGCATTGCAAGAAAATGCGACCCTGATTTAGCGCCGTCCGACTACATAGCGTCACAGAAATCGTCTCTTGTTCCAACGAACTGAATCGCTGGCGAATCAGAGTGAATTTTCCGAGCGCTTGATAATTTGCCGTTTTGGCCAGAACCATGGCCAGGGAGAACGCCACCGTTCAATGGACCCACGCTGACAATCCGTATTTCCGAATCTTTGGGTTCTAGTGTGGTGCACTTAAGGTTGCGAAGCATTCGCAAAAACTTTTCGACGGTCAGCCGGCGATAATCCCGGCCTCCCCAGCGTGAGAGCTGACCATAAGCTTCGGCAGTCGTCATGTGCCCGCCGGATACGTGCACGATACGCGCGAGGGCAAGATCGAACTGGTCGACCGAGCCGTCGATGCGTCGCGCTTTATAGGGCGTTTCCGGCCAGCAGGGAATGCTTTTGTCCAGTCCGGCGATCAAACGCACATGCGCTTCGGCGGACAATCGGCAGCAGCTGCCAAGATTGTGACGCGTCATCGCTCGCCGTGCAGTGACTTCAGCCGAATCGACCCATTGCCTAAGCAATTGTGGAGTCAGCGGAGAAATCGTGAACAGACAGCGCCACTTTATTACTTCAAGAAGCCGCGGAATTCGCGGTCCCCAAATCTTCTTCAAACCATCAAGCGTGTTTGTATACACCTTGTGGACGCGGGCACGCGTCAGTCCGTACCGTCGGCCAATTTCTGCGTAGCTCAGGCAAAGGAGATCTGCTCCCGGGCTGCGGTTTCTCCCCGTTTGCGCCCCAATCCTGGCAAGAACAAATTGTCTCTCACGAAGCGGTAGCTTCATCAGTCCTTGCTCAAGCAAATTTAGTAATTCGACCGCGGCATCGGTCTCTTCAATCTGCCTGATGTCGAATTCGCCGGAAACTGCGCGCTCAATCAGTTGCTGGATTTCGCTAACCGTACCCCATCCGCAAGCTCTGCATTGAAGCAGTTCAAAAGCAGTGCGCCCATTGAGATCCCCCAAACTCCGCGCACCCATCGAGCGGATCACGTTGGCCAAACGCCTCGTGATCGGCAATTCGTTAAAAGAGAGATGGCAGATCGATTCCGGAATGGCAAAGCTCGCCGCATCTTCTTGCGTCTTTGCTGTGGACTCTTTGCTCCCTGTTGCTGTGAAATTGTGCGAAGCATGAACGCAACCGCGTCCGTTCCCATTGCAAGACGCGTTCCCGCTCCGCAATCGTGCGCGACGCGCAAGCAAATCCAGTTCGTACAATGTTTTCGGGCCACAATTCTTTTCCCAGACAAAATCTACGACCTTTCGTCCGTGTAGATCGCCAAGTACCTGGATGCCGAAACGGTCCAGCAGAGCGCTAAGACGCGCCGACGTTTGCGACACATCCAATGGCTGATCGCGAAGACTCGTGGGAATCTCGATCGGCTGGGAAAAAGAATGGAGAGCTAAAGCTGGCACGGCGGTTTTTAAATTCTCTTTTCCGATCTGTGACGGTTGCAGGAAGTGTTCGAGACCGCTTTCTCGCGCGTCGTTTTCATTGGTCAACATCGGAGCATTACAAAACTGTAATCTATGGCAAGACTTTTTTTGAAGCGACCGTCTGACAGCCAACTAACGAAACAGAAATGGGAAAACGACAAGAGTATTCCTGAGCAATAATCGGCGCTGGCCTCGCCTGCAGCGTGGCCGCCCAGGCAACAGAGCAACCCGGGGAAAAAGTCCAGGTGAAATCACTTCCAGCCTCCGTTCAACAAACAATTAGCCAACAGGCGGCTGGCGGAGAGATCGTTCGGGTGAAACGGGAAGACGACGCAAACGGCAAATGGAACTACGAAGTCGTCGTTCGATCGCAAGGCAAAGAACGGGCATTCGAGGTCGATCCGAACGGAAAGTTGCTCAAGACGCACGGCGAGAAAAAATAGCCGGCAACTGCACCGTAAGCTCCGGAATTTTCGAGACAAGCAGCCCGTTCGCGCGAGCTGAACGCGGGTAGATTACGCTCCTTTGGGAAAAGTGAGACTAACCGTGGTGCCGTGACCGATTTCGCTTTGGATCCTGGCAGTGCCACCGTGTAGATCGACAATCGACTTTACCAAAGCCAGACCGAGGCCTGCCCCATCGGATCCACGCGATGATTCTGCGCGGTAAAACCGATCGAACACGCGCGGCAAATGTTCGGGAGCGATTCCAGAACCATCATCCCTGACTGCGACCTCGAAATCCGTCGCGTGGTCGGCAAGCGCGATTTGAATTGAACCGTTCTCGGGAGTGAACCGCAGCGCGTTATCGACCAGGTTGCCCACGGCGCGCTCGAACAGGGCCGGGTCAGCAGAAATCTCTCCTTGTCCGCTGCAATTGATCGCGACATGACGGTCCTCCGCGATCGTTTCATAAAACGCCGCAATTTTCTCTACTGCCGCGCGCGCGTCGAATCGCTTCCTCATGACCGGCTCGCGTGCAGCATCAGCTCGTGCAACGAAAAGCAAGTTGTCCACGATTCCGGAGAGTCGTTCACATTCGCCGATTGTGGATTCGATCGTTTCGCGGTACTCGGCAGAGCTTCGATCGCGCGACAGAGCGACCTGAGCTTCACCGAGCATGTTTGCGATGGGCGTTCGCAATTCATGCGCGAGATCAGCCGAGAATTGAGACAGCCGCGTAAAAGAATCATCGAGGCGCCTGAGCATTTCGTCGAAAGCGATCGCCATGGGCTGAAGTTCGCGCGGCCAGGTGGCAGACGCGACGCGCTCGTTCAGGTGCGTCGGCCCAATTCGCTCCAGGGAACGTTTCATTTCTCCCAGTGGACGCAGCCCGCGTCTGGTGACCGGAATCGCAATCAGAATGGAAGCCAGAATGCTTCCTGAAAGAACGATCAGTACCAGAATACCAAATCGTCTCTCGACCTGCTCGTCGCTCGAGCGATCTTGCGCTACCTGGATCGTAAATGGCCGATCACCTGCAAGCGCGCGCCTCGTGGTCAAAGCAAACAACTTTCCGGCGACTCGATGTTCGGTCGGCGCTGCGGTTTCGCGCGACGCGACAGGCGGAAAAATATTTACCGGCAACAATGTTTCCATCCCGGCTGTCTGCCCAATGACAGCACCCTCCGGATCGAGCACGCGTACCAGAAATGGAGCCCGCCGTCGGCTATCTGCTGCGTTGATCTCCGCCGCGACCGCAGTCAGCCCGCCCCGTTGTTCAAAACTCGCTTGCAACGCGTCCACTTTGTCTGCGAGCACGGCATTATCTTCCGCGAATGCGTGCCGGACGACGATCCAGTAAAAGACGCCGAGTCCGCAGGCGAGCAGGAGAGCCGCAGCCAGCGTGAAAAGCAGGATGAGCTGGGAGGCAATGGAGCGCGGTTCAGGGCGCTTTGAGAACATAACCCATGCCGCGAATCGTATGGACGAGCTTCGTCTTAAACGGATCATCGACCTTTGCCCGCAAGCGGCGCACTACCACATCGACTACATTCGTATCGGTTTTGAATCCTATGTCCCACACATGCTCTGCAATCTCGTCACGCGATACAACCTCGCCCGACGAATGCGCCAGATGCGCCAGCAAGAGAAATTCTTTCGGGCTAAGATTCAGCGGAACACCGCCGCGCTCTGCGCGTTGATGGCGCATGTCGATTTCCAAATCATCGATGCGCAACTTGTCTCGGCGGGCGGGAGTGCGACGAAGAAGCGAACGAATCCGGGCGAGCAATTCCGAGAACGCGAATGGCTTCACCACATAATCGTCCGCGCCGAGCTCGAGCCCCTTTACGCGATCGCGCACGCTATCGCGCGCCGTCAAAAAAATGACCGGCGTCTGCGCTTTCGCCGCTCGCAATTCCTCGACGAGAGCCCAGCCATCTTTTTTCGGGAGCATGATGTCGACAATGAGAAGGTCGAACCTGCTGGCTTGCGCCGCTGCCAGCCCAGCCTGACCATCGCGGGCAAGATCGACGGCAAAGCCGGCTTCGCGCAGGCCCTTAGCCAGAAAAGCCGCCGTCTTCTTTTCATCCTCGATCACCAGGATTCGCATAAACCCGATAATTCTTTTCGTGCTCCATTACGGAGTCTAAAGAGCATGAGCGAGAGCAAGAAAATGAGCAACACAAGAGAATGGACGACTTATGAGGCCGATCTGTCTCGCCCGGGCGGCAGAGCAATCACAAGGCCCGCGAGCAAAAACGTGGTTGCCGCAGAGAACAGGCAAAAGCGGCAGTATGCGTGCAGCAGGAAAGCCTGAACGTAAAGCAGCCAGAGCGTGCCGAGAAACATTGCGCCAATGGTTGGAATGAGAAATGTTCGGGCGCGCGCGTACCCGAACGCCGCGAATGTAGCGAAGGCAAACGCGCTGAAATAAGCCAGCACGCCGAATGAGGCCACGGGAATTCCGCCGATCCTTGCATATGAACTGCCCAGGACCCGAAAACAATCCGGCGAACCGCCACAGCCAAGCGTCTCGCCCGTTAACGCCTGCACCGCCAGATAAGTTGCATCCGCCAGGCCCGCCAGCGAAACGATCGCGACTACGATATAAATGATCGTGCGAAATCGCGATACGGTCATGAGCAGAATGACGAAGCTCGAATGTCGACTGACGAAGGAATTAAAGCGAGGTGATTCACGTGATTCGCGGGCACATACGCTCATGCGTGTGGCTTTTTCTCCAGCGCAGCGTTAATCTCGGCGCGAATGCCCTCGGGGTTCTTGTCTTTCGGTTCCAGGGGCTGATTATTAATAAACAGAGTCGGGGTAATGTTTATTCCGAGTGATTCGCCGCGCTGGCGATCGGCTTCGACTCGTGCCTTGGCCTCCTCGCCGTCCATGTCTCTTTTGAACTTATCTACGTCGAGTCCGATCGTTCCCGCATACGATTGGAACAATTCGCGCACGTTGGGGGCCTTGCTCCACGCGTCTTGTTCCCGATAAAGCACGTCATGCATCTCCCAAAAACGGCCCTGCAGTCCGGCTGCTTCGGCGGCCAGCGCCGCCTCGCGAGCATGCTCGTGCATCGTAAGCGGAAAATTCCGAAAGACCACGCGCAAATGTGAATCGTACTCTTTCTCGAGCTGGCCAAGAAAGGCCGAGAACATTCCGCAGGGCGGGCATTGAAAATCGCCGTACTCTTCCAGTGTTACAGGTGCGTCGGGGTTGCCGCGAATGTGCGGCGACTCTGCATCGCTCTTTGCGGCGAGTGTCTCGGGAATGGCTGAAACATGCGGTCGCTTTGCCCGGTAGAGCATTGCGCCGCTTCCGATTGTGGCCAACGCTACCAGCGCGACAATGACGAATGGCAAATATCGCTTCATAAATTACGAGCAGAGAGCGAAAAGTTTCGACGCAACGACTCAGTCGTCAAGTAGGCGTACGAACAAAACCGGAGGAATTAATTGAACCACGGGATTGCCGAGGGGGGACGGCCTGAGAAATGACGAATGACGAGTGTCTAATGACGAAGGAACGATCAAATCCAAATGCGAAAAAACACTGCGCTCCTGATTTGATCATTCGGCTCATCGCCATTCGCCTGCCATGCCATAGCCTTGCGAAGGCGGGTGCTTCGTCGTTATTGCTGATGTGAAGGCGTGAGAGTAGATTTGGCAATGCAATTGCGAAGATTCTCAATTGCCCTGGCTGTTCTAATCATGTGCGCGGGTTTTTTATCAGGCCAAACGCAATCTGGTTCGGAGACGGGGATCGAAGGAGTTGTTACGATCAGTCCGATCAAGGCCGGACCCGTGCGGGCTGACGGCCCCAGTTCACTACCACTCGGGAACACGGCTTTCGTGGTTGAAAACCAAAAGGGTAACGTGGCGTCATTTACAACGGACGAGAACGGACACTTTCGAATGCCACTGGCGCCCGGACATTACAAAGTTTCGTTCAAGGAAAGGAAAAGCAGCATTGGGCGCTACGGACCGTTCGAGGTCGACGTCGTGGCTGGTCAAATGACAAAAGTCCAGTGGCAATGCGACTCGGGCATTCGATAGGCTATAATAGTTCGTCCCCCGAAACAGCCTGAACAAGTGCTCAGGTTATGGGCGCGGCCGCGGGGTGGGGCGAGACCTTGGGAGGGGATTACTTCTAGGCGTTGGAGTTGGCCGCGGAGTGGCAGTAGGCGTCGCGGTAGGACTAGCCGTCGGCGTAGGCGTAGGAGTCGGAGTCGAAGCGCCGGTAACAGGTGCCTGAACAGCAACAGCCATGGGCGATCCCGTTTTGAAGAATTCCACCGTCGCGTTTGTAGCTTGGGGCGGTTGATCTGCGTCGAACCGGAAATTGTATAGCGTGCCCCAGCGAATCGCGTTGGCGTTCTGGTTTTGTGCAAAGGTTTCGCAGTTCCATGTCAGCGAGTTCGCCGTCTGATCCGGCGTCCACGGAGTGCTGCTATAACCCTGGCTGTTAAGCGTGCCATCGTTTGCCCAGCCGGGATGCTGAGGTGGCGCATGAAACCCGATGTTACTGACATTAATCCCCGGTGCTAATGGCACGCTGAAAGATTGAATCGCGCGATCCAGGTTCTGGTTATAGACGGCATACTCATAGTGCCACACTCCAGCCGACGGATTGGTTACCTTGTAACCAACAAACCCGATGCCGTCGTTTCCGGGATCGGGCTCGACTCGGCTGAGCGTCGCGCCTGCACTTGCCCAAGCCCTAATAGCAGGCTGCATCCGCACGGTGTCGCCGTCAGGGCTAAAGTTGAAATTGGTGGTGCCGCTCACAGTGTACTTACGGTAGGAGGCGTTGTTATACATGTTGCACTCTCCCGGGTGCGACTGGCACCAGGTATACTCGTGCGGGGTCACATATTGCGCTTCGACAAAGTAGCTCGCGCCCGGGTTCAGTGTGGTATTCAAATCATCGACCTCCACCAGGATCCGGTGTGAGACGCCATCATGATTGTGGCCGCCGTGTTCGTTCGCGGTTGACGGAAAGTTGCCGGTAAATGGATTAACCCATGCACGCGAACCGATCTGGTCCTGATCACCATTTAGATTTGCAGAGTACGGATCGGAGCATCCCGGGCAAAGATGGGTGCCGGTTTCACAGCCGCTCGTGTTACATGTTGCGCAGACAGAGTCTTCCAGTGCGAAGAACGCGTGTTTTAACCAGGACTGACCGACCTGTTCAAACCGCTCGATATTGTCTGCGCCGCCAGCCATGCGATAGAGGTTCTGTGGGATCACCGGGTGATCGGTCTGTGGCAATTGAAGCCAATCCAGAGGCTGGTCGCCGTTGTTGCAGGAAGTCGTTGCCACCGCCAGGCCGACCTGTGTGCCGGCGCTCCCGAATTGTTGGAGATTGGGCAGGTCCCCGACAATGACATCAGGGCCGTGGGCCGCCGCTGGGGCCAGTGCACCGGCAACGCTCTGCAGCGGTGGCATCACACCGGCTTTGGGTTCTCCCCTAACAAGCTGTGTGATTTCGACCGATTGCATCGCCGCGCCGACGGAGATTTTTCCTAACATTGCACCAGCGTCCGAAGGTCGTCCAAGAGCGTTGGCAAGATCTCGCGACATCGTGAGCCGGCCACCATTGACGGTAAGCAGCTGCGCACCGGCATCGTAGTCGTACTGGTGTCCTTCAATGTTGAAAAACATGAAGCCCGTTTTTGCGTCGCGCACGGCGAGATCGAATCGTTCGCCCGAAGGGAGCTTTTCGATTGCTAGCTGCCCGAGTGATGCGCTCAGCACCGGCGGCAAACTGTAGCTAGCCGTACGGCTGCCATTGAGCCCGGTCGAGACAAGAGTCATCGATCCCTGCTCGGGTCCGCGCAACATGTCGTCAAAAACCAAGACGGAGAAGAAGGAATCGGCCGTTATATCGAAACTCACTTGCTCCTGTTTTGGTGCCGCGGCGCTGATTCCATTGAGGCGATTGAGATCGAGTTCCATTGTTGCGGTACCGCTTTCCACGATCATCTTTTGAAGAGTCCCAGTGGCCTCGTTCTGGTTGAGACTTTTCTGCCCAACCGGATTGGCGGGTCCCGCGTCGGACGGGCTGAGAAGGAAAGCGAACGGGAGAATGAATGTAATGAGGCCTTTTTTTAACATGGTTTTAAACGGTTGCCGGCTTCTTAGAACTGCGTGCTGGAAAGAGCTGCAATATTTCTCATGTGCACCTCGATGAAGTAAAGGAAATCTTGAAAAAACTTGGTGACGATCCTTTTGGAAATTGGAAGTCGCGTGACGAAAAGTCATTCCTCGCATTTCAGATTCGGAAAACGTCCAACGCCCAACGCTGAACGTCGAACATCGAAATCTGATGACGCTCTCCCGCAAGCCTTCGCAATTGGGCGTTGAGCGTTGGACGTTGGGCGTTCGGAGTTGTCGGTACGAACTGTGCCCTGGTGGGTGGCGTCCCAGATGTTTTGGAGTAAATTCGCCAACCTCGTGAAAACTGGTTGCGTCAATCGAAAACCAAAAGCCCAGCTTCAAAAGAGCGGGATTCGCAAATCAAAGACCGGCCGGTGGCGAGCGACGGCGCTGATCCTTCTCAATTTATTCATGATCGCGCACATCATTCAGTGGCGCGTCACCGGCAGGACCGTTTCGCCGATCGAGCCATCGGAGACCATGTACACGTTGCAAAACGGGTTCATCAACGCCGGATTCATCTTTTTCTCTCTGGCAATCCTGGCGACCTTGATCTTCGGGCGATATATCTGCGGCTGGGGCTGTCACATCCTCGCACTGCAGGACCTCTGCGGATGGTTGCTAAAGAAGATGGGGCTTCATCCAAAACCGTTTCGATCCCGATTGTTGATCTATGTGCCGCTGATTGGCGCTCTGTATATGTTTGTCTGGCCCGTCGTTTATCGATTCTTCTCGGAACCACACGAATCATTAATTCCCAAATTCACCAATCATCTGGTGACCACCAATTTTTGGCAGACCTTTCCGTCTGTAGCAGTGGCCATCCCGTTTCTTTTCGTCTGCGGATTCATGACGGTCTATTTTTTGGGCCAAAAGGGTTTTTGCACTTATGCCTGTCCTTATGGTGGATTTTTCGGCTTGGCCGACAAATTGTCGCCCGGCAAAATCCGCGTCACCCCCGCCTGCAATCAATGTGGCCACTGCACTGCGACCTGCACTTCGAACGTCCTGGTGCACGCAGAAGTGAAACAGTACGGAATGGTGGTCGATCCTGGTTGCATGAAATGCATGGATTGCGTCAGCGTTTGTCCAAACGACGCTTTGTATTTTGGTTTCGGCAAACCATCGATCCTGGTTCCCAAATCAGACGCCATTAAGAGGAATTACTCATTAACGTGGCCGCAAGAGATCGTTGGTGTACTCGTATTTCTCGGAAGTTTTCTGGCTGTTCGCGGGGTTTACACGCTCGTCCCGTTTCTGATGGCGCTTGGTTGCGCCACGGTGACAACGTTTCTTACCTTGAAAATGTGGAGGTTGTTCCAGGCGCGAGAATTGTCGTTTTACCGTTTCAATTTGAAGTCTGCGGGCAAGATTCGAAAAGCAGGCTGGGCATTTGCAATTTTTTCCTGTGTCTGGATTGGATTGAACGCTCACAGCGGCTGGATCCGCTACCATGAAGTTTTGGGCAACCGCGCATTTAAGAAAGTCCAGCTCCCCGACGAGCTCGCTCTTGCGCAGGTCAATCCCGCTCACTGGCTCAGCCCGGTTGATCGACAAAACATTCTCAAAGGAGAAGAACATCTTCAGGCTGCGTCGAAACTGGGGCTATTTGTAAACAGTGAGACACTGCCGAAGCTGGCATGGTTTGAATATCTGCTGGGCAACACGGAACAATCTGTCGAGTTGCTCAGCCAGGCCGCGGCTTACCAGAAGGCGGAAGGAAAAGCGTTGAGTCTCTACTATCGGGGCGCGATCTTGAATCGGCTGGGCCGTTATGATGAGGCACAGGCAAGTCTGGATCAGGCTTTGACGGAACGAAGCGACTTGATTCTCGCGCGCCAGGAAAAAGGCGAATCGCTCTGGCAACTTGGCCGGAGGGACGAAGCCATTTCGGTGTGGAGCGATGCCATCC
>JBKPRQ010000148.1:0-15291 GCA_046734635.1 Verrucomicrobiota bacterium | reverse complement strand
GATCGATATCTCGTCCATGGTGATTCCGCCGCAAATCATCAATCAAATCCGTGGCGAAGACGCTCGCCGTTTCAAAGTGGTCCCGGTCGCTTTCGGCGAGACCGGACTGGTGGTGGCGGTTGGTAATCCACTCGATATCGATACCATCGACAGCCTGAGTTTTCTTCTGCAACGCGAATTGGAACTCGTATGTACCAGTCCCCAGAAAATTCGTGATGCATTGATCAAATACTATGGGACCGCCGATGAAGCAGCAGATGTTTTGCAGAAAAAAATCGGAGAAGACATCGACCTTGGATTGGAAATTGGCGATGGCTCCGAAGCGAGCGCAGTGGATGAAGCTGACGCGCCAATTATCCGGCTGGTGTCGATGTTGTTAATCGAGGCGCACCGCGCTGGCGCGAGCGATATTCATCTGGAACCGCTGGACAAGAAGTTTCGTGTTCGCTTCAGGATCGACGGCGTCCTGCAGGAAATGCAAGCGCCGCCGAAACGTTTGCAATCGGCCGTCATCAGCCGGCTCAAGATCATGACCGGTTCGATGAGCATTGCGGAGAAACGCCTGCCACAGGACGGTCGCATCCAGGTAAAAATCAAAAAAAAGCCGATCGATCTTCGCGTCTCAACGATTCCGACCAATCACGGCGAGAGCGTGGTGATGCGCCTGCTGGATAAATCCAGTCTAAAGCTCGGCCTGCCGGAGCTTGGATTTTTCTCAGACGACCAGGAAACCTTTGAGCGCCTGATCAAACTGGCAGACGGCATTTTGCTGGTGACAGGCCCTACCGGCTCGGGAAAGACGACCAGTCTCTACGCCTGCCTCAACTACATCAACAAACCCGACCGCAA
Source organism: Verrucomicrobiota bacterium (assembly GCA_046734635.1). Classification (GTDB taxonomy): domain Bacteria; phylum Verrucomicrobiota; class Verrucomicrobiia; order Chthoniobacterales; family UBA10450; genus Udaeobacter. The sequence continues at coordinate 14,442 of JBKPRQ010000148.1, read as the reverse complement.
AATCATCACAGTGGAAGAGCCGGTCGAGTATCAAATGACGGGCATCAATCAGGTGCAGGTGAACACCGAGATCGGAATGACTTTTCCCGCAGCCTTGCGTTCCATTTTGCGCCAGGCGCCGAACATCATTATGATCGGTGAAATTCGAGACCTCGAGACAGCGAGCATCGCTACGAACGCAAGCCTCACGGGTCATCTTGTTTTTAGTACGCTGCACACGAATGACGCGCCTTCTGCGGTCGCGCGCCTAATCGACCTTGGTGTTCAGCCATTTCTTGTCGCTTCCTCTGTGCGCGCGATCATGGCGCAAAGGCTTATCCGCCGATTATGCGCGAACTGTAAACAACCAGGAGAACTCAGTGAGACCGAATTGCGCGCATTGCGAATCGAGCCTGGTCAACTCTCCGAGGCTCAAGTCATGAAGCCGGTAGGCTGCGAGCGATGCCGCCAAATCGGTTACAAGGGTCGAATGGGTATCTTTGAAATCTTCGAGATCGACGACGACGTGCGTCACATGATCAACAAACGCAGCTCGACCCTGTTGTTGCGGCAACGAGCGCGTGAGCTTGGCATGCGCACGCTCCGCGAAGACGGGATCCGCAAGGTGCTCGCCGGTCTCACATCTGCGGAAGAAGTCATTTCCGTCACAATTGGAGATGTGAGCTGATTCATTTAGCGATTTAGCGATTCAACGAATTCATGACCGACAAACAGTTAGCCGAATTTTTTGTCGAGCAGCGCGTACTGGAACCTTCGCAAGCGGAAGACGTCCTGAGCGAGGTAGAGCTGAACGGGAAAACCGTGGCGCAGGCAATGATCGATGGCGGCTTCATCGACGAACAAGCCTTTTATCAGACAATCGCAAAAGGGCTCGGCACCGACCTGATCAATCTGGCCGAGCGTGATATCGCGCCGGAGATTTTGCGTCTCATTCCCAGCGGCATGGCCCGGCTACACGGCGCTCTTCCGGTTGAGATGAGCGGCACCGCGTTGCGAGTCGCCCTCGTTGATCCGTTCGATCTTCTTGCTGCGGAGGACCTTCGCTTCGCACTTGGTAAAGACATCCAGGTCGTTGTTTCGCCCACGGATCAAATCGAGGAGCTGATCAAACAGCATTACGGCACCGATACGACGAGCATGGAAGACGTGCTCAAGCAGCTCGGCCAATCTGGCGAACTCCTCTCCGCCTCAACCGGGAGTGAGGGAAACGGCGAAGCCGCAGTCGAAGCCGAAGCAAACGCAACGCCGATCATTCGCTTTGTCGATCTCATTCTTTACCAGGCGATTCAGGACCGAGCGAGCGACATTCATTTCGAGCCATTCGAAAACGAGTTCAAGATTCGCTATCGCGTCGATGGCGCCCTTTACGAAATGTCGCCACCGCCGCGTCATCTTGCTCTGCCCGTCATCTCGCGGCTGAAAGTGATGGCGAGTATGAACATTGCAGAAAGACGGTTGCCGCAGGATGGCCGCATTCAGAAGCACATCGCCGGACGCAACGTCGATCTTCGAGTTTCAACGTTACCGACTCAATACGGCGAGAGTCTCGTGCTGCGCGTTCTTGATCGTAGCATCGTAAATCTGGATCTCGAGGCACTCGGAATGCCCGATTACATCTACAATTTTCTGCTTGAGATAATCGAGCGTCCCAATGGCATCTTTATCGCCACCGGACCGACCGGATCTGGAAAGACAACGACGCTTTACTCCTGCCTGCGCAAGGTCAACACGATTGATTCGAAGCTCCTGACCGCAGAGGAGCCCGTCGAATACGATCTGGAAGGGATTGTCCAGGTTCCGGTGAACGAAGCCATCGGTCTCACGTTTGCGCGCGTCTTGCGATCGTTTTTACGCCAGGACCCGGACCGCATTATGGTGGGCGAGACACGCGATCTCGAGACCGCGCAAATTGCAATTCAAGCGTCTCTCACCGGGCACCTTGTTTTCACTACACTCCATACAAACGACGCGCCCGGCGCAATCACACGTTTAATCGACATGGGTGTGGAACCGTTTCTAATCTCATCCACGCTGGAGGCAGTCCTCGGTCAGCGTTTACTGCGCAGCATCTGCCGACAGTGCCGCACGACCTACAATCCGAGCGACACCTTACTGGCTGAGTTGGGAATCTCGCGGCAGGACATCGGCAATAAGCAATTCTTTTATGGCAAAGGCTGTGACGCCTGTAACAACACCGGCTACAAGGGGCGAAAAGGAATCTACGAACTTCTGAGACTCACCGACCCGATTCGGGAACTTATTAATGAACGCGCGCCAACAGTTACCTTAAAGCAAAAGGCTGTGGAGCTTGGAATGGTAACGCTGCGCCAGGACGGCTTGCGCAGCATCTTCGCTGGAGACACCACCGTCGAAGAAGTGCTGAGATATACGTGAAGCAATTTAACGATTGAGCGATTTAGCGACTTAGTGATTGGAATAGACGAGGAAAGGCCAGTTTGGTTTAATCGCTACGTCATTAAATCGTTAACTCGTTAAATTTCATCATGCCACGCTTTAACTACGTAGCTCTGGATTCTCGGGGACAGGAAGCGACCGGGTTGGTTGAAGCCACTTCGACCAACGACGCAATCGGCCGGCTGCGTCAGGCTGGCTATTTCCCCACAAGCGTCTACGAGGAGGCTGTCGCCCGCGCCGACGACAAAACAACTCGCCGCCGAGCTGCAAAGATAGCGCGCGCAACGAAACCGCGTGCGAAGACGGGAATTGTTCTTTTCCAGCGCACGAAGATTAAGCCAAAGATCTTGATGATTTTCACGCGTCAACTGGCAACGCTAATCGACTCCGGACTGCCACTGCTACGAAGCTTAACCGTCCTGGCAAAACAGGAGCGGGATAAAGTTTTGAAGAATACCATCAACAAATTGTCTGACGCGGTCCAGAGCGGTAACACGTTTTCGGACGCGCTGGCATCGCATCCCCGGATCTTTAACAATTTGTACGTTAACATGGTCAAAGCCGGCGAGGTTGGCGGCGTCCTCGAGCTGGTGCTCAACCGGCTTTCGGAATTCCAGGAAAAAGCTAACAAGGTCAAGAACAAGGTCGTGTCCGCGATGGTCTATCCGATCATCGTGATGACAATGGCGGTGGGCATCATGGCTTTTCTCCTTGTCTTCATAGTGCCGAAGTTCGAAGCGATCTTCCACGACATGCTCGGCGACAAACCGCTCCCGGTCATCACCCAGTTTGTTCTCGGAACGAGCAATTTTGTACAGCATCATGGTCTTGTTCTGCTCGGAGCAGTCATCGTTGCAGTGACGGCTTACAAATTCATTGGCCGCACCAAAGGCGGGCGATTTGTGATTGACAGTTTCAAGCTGCGCATGCCGGTTTTTGGCGACTTGAATCGGAAAACGGCGATTGCGCGGTTTGCGCGGACACTGGGAACGCTGGTCACGAGCGGTGTGCCGATTTTGCAGGCGTTAAATATCACTCGCGAAACCGCCGGCAACGCAGCCATTGCCGCCGCGATTTCGCAGGTGCACGACAGCGTAAAGGAAGGCGAATCGATCGTTCAACCGTTGGAAGCCAGTAGCGCTTTCCCGCCGATGGTGATCAGCATGATCGATGTAGGCGAGGAAACCGGTAAACTTCCAGACATGCTGCTGAAGATTGCCGATGTGTATGACGACGAAGTCGATAACTCGGTCGCAGCCCTCACGTCGATGCTCGAACCCATCATGATCGTCTTTCTGGCGCTGATTGTTGGCACGATCGTGCTCGCTCTCTTTACGCCGCTTATCAGCATAATTACCGGCTTGCAGGAGCAAACGTAGCCGAACAAATGTCGAATGACCAATGGTGTAGAGGCGTTCGCCGCGGCGAACGCCTAACGACTCAGCTCGGCGCTTGGCACAAGCGCCGTTACGCTGGCTTCACTCTGATCGAGTTGATCGTTGTGATGACGGTTATCATCATTCTGACCGGATTAGTTCTGAGCACAGTCGGCTACGTCCAAAAGAAAGCCGCCCGCGCGCGCGCTGAAACCGAAATCGCTGCGATGGCCGCTGCGTGTGAAAATTACAAGGCGGATAATGGAACCTATCCAAGAGGTTCGATGACCGATGCTCTCGACGCTAAGGCTGCGATAAATATGACTAGTTACCAAGCGGCGTCTCAGTACGTTTACGGCCAGCTTGCCGGCGACCCAGATTTCGATGGTGTTCCGAATGCGAATTACAAGTCATACATGCAGTTCAAGCCAAACATGCTTGGCACAGATAACACGAATAAGGTGTATCCACGGGATCCGTTCGGTAATAGCTACGGCTATTCCACCATTCAAGCAGCTACTGGCGACACCACAAAGGGTGACAACCCAACTTTCGATCTTTGGAGCACCGCAAATTCGACTGATCCAAATCAGTGGATCAAAAACTGGTAAGACCTCTGTAGCCACCGCCTGTGTGGGCGGTTCTTAAGCCTGTTTGCATCTGACGGCCCACAGGGCCGTGGCTACAAAATTACGTCGGCGCTCACGGAGCGCCGCTACAGAAGATCCGCAACCCGCGATTACGTTCTATCCTTCGCTTGTGTGCACCACAACTTCCACTCGGCGGTTAGCGCCCTGCTCTTCAATTGATCCGTTTGGTGATGCTCGGAATTTCGTCGAACCATAACCGCGCGCTTCGACTTGCGCAGGATTAATGCGCATTACTTCGACTAAATAGCGCTTTACGCTGTCCGCGCGGCGCTGGCTCAGAACAAGATTGTATTCATATGTGCCGAATGAATCTGTGTAGCCTTCGACCGAAAATGTCGCCTTCGGATTGCGCTGGATGAGAGTGCCCAGCTTTTGCAGTTGGCCGATGGCGCTAGCCTGGAGTACGTCACTGTCATATTCGAAGAGCTGATCGTCCGGCAGCCGCAATTTTGTGCCGGAGCCCAGTGGGCCTTTTTGCGAGAGCAACTGATCCAGATCGCTGAAGCCGGCAGTATGCCCTTTAATTGGTCCGGCGCTGTCGCCCGGCATCTTGCTGGTAAACGTATTGGGACGCTTGATGGTCGTACTCGTTGCCAATTCTGTTCCGCTAAGCGCAGGCTGTGGACGACCTGACTGCGAACTGTTGTTGAGCAGCGATTGTTCGTGCAGCGCGTTTGGATCGTTAGCGAGGCTCTGCGATGTCGAGCGCTCAATTTCGGTCAACATGGAATTGACTTCTGGTTGTTCCACCTTGGGTTGATCAGGCAAAACGTCCCGCATGTCGTCTGGAAGGGCCGCACTGGCTTGAATGTCCTGCAATAGCTTGTCGAACGATTTCTTTTCGTCCGGTAACTGCACATCGGTATTATCGGGGTTCGGTTTCGCTGCGGGATTTGTCTGGTCGACGCTGCTTTTACCCAGATCCGACGCGTTGATGCTCTTCACCTTAAACGTTGGCGTCTGTTCGTTTTGAGCAACCAGAGTTTCAATCGATTGGAAACGTGTCCGGTAAAAATAAGCGCATAATGCGAAGTGCAGTCCCAGGGAGACGATCAATCCGAACCAGAGCCAACTGCGTTCTTTGCTCCCCTTGAGCAGTCCTTCAGTCTCGAACCGATCCAAGTCGTCGAAATCGGAAACTCTCATTGCGCCTGAAGATACCACATTTCGATTTGCAGGCCATGCGTAGCGGAACAGAGACCTGTGGCCTATGTTCCAGCTCGCGTCTGCTCAATAAATGCTCTGGTGGCGCGTCGGATTTCATCTGCCACACGGGCCTCGGGTGAAACAAATTTCGGTGTAAACCACGGAAACAGTCCGATCAAATCGTGTGTGACCAGAATTTGCCCGTCACAATGCTTGCCGGACCCGATCCCAATCGTTGGAATGCCGATTGTCTTTGTGATCTGCCTTGCAATATCTGCGACCACGATCTCCAGCACGACGGAAAACGCGCCGGCTTCTTCCACTGCGCGGGCATCAGCAAGTAGTGCTTCTGCTTCAGATTGATTACGGCCTTTGATCCTGTAGCCACCTTCCTCCCGCACACTTTGGGGTAGCATGCCGATGTGCGCCATGAAAGGGATGCCTGCCTTGGTAATCGCCTCGATCTGCGCCACATGACTCACACCGCCTTCAAGCTTCACTGCCTGAGCACCTACATCGACAAACTTGCTCGCGGTCTCCACAGCCTGTTCGGGCGTGTCGTATGTGTGAATTGGCAGGTCGGCCACGAGTAATGCCTGTTTGACACCGCGAGCCGCTGCACGGGTGTGATGCAGCATTTCTTCCAGCGTGACCCCTGTTGTATCCTGGCAACCAAGCACCACCATGCCTAACGAGTCGCCTACCAGGATGATGTCGATGCCGCTTTCATCCAGTAGGCGTGCCGTGGGGTAATCGTAAGCTGTCAACGCGGTGATCTTTTCGCCGCGTCGTTTCATTTGCCGAAAATCGTTCATCGGGTCTGCCGGAAGATCAGCCGCTAATTTGAGAACGCAAGCCGTAGCAGAATTACTACAGTCGCCTTTGCTACCAGTGGTCCGCGAATCGAACTACTTCGCCCGATCCACCAAGGTCAATGAGCAGATCTTGAATGGTTTTTTTCTGGTCAGGCAAAATCAGATCTGGCCGGATGTCGGCCAGCGGTTGAAGCACAAATCTTCTCAGACGCATCCGCGGGTGCGGCAAACGCAAGTGTTCGTTGTCGATCTGTCGATCGCCGCAGTACAACAAGTCGATGTCAATAGTCCGCGAGACATTTTTTGGATGATCGCGCCTGCGGCCTAACGACTCCTCGACGTGAAGCAGTTGTTCCAGCAAATGAATGGGATCGCCGCTGTAATCAAACTCAACGACTGCGTTTAAGAACTTTGTCGCTTCCGGTTCGCAGTCGATTGGTTCGGTTTCGTAAATCGCCGATGAAACGGTCGGTGGTCGTACATCCGCTAAATCGCCGATCCGCTGCCGGGCGGCGCGTAAATTCTCGAGGCGATCGCCGAGATTCGATCCGATAGCGACGGCAGTTCTCATTTTTCTGTAGCGGCGGTCTATGACCGCCGTGCCCAAATTGATTCGGCGCTCATAGAGCGCCGCTACAGCTATAGTCCCAGCACATCCTGCATGCTATAGAGCCCTGACGGCTTTCCGATAATCCATTTTGCCGCACGCAAGGCGCCTCGCGCAAAAATTTCGCGGCTCGTCGCGCGATGGGTAAGTTCCAGGCGCTCGCTCGGTCCGCTAAAAATCACCGTATGTTCGCCAACAACATCTCCTTCGCGAATCGAGTGGATTGGGATTTCGCTCTTCGTTTTTTTAGCTGCTTTCAAGACCTCGGCCAGAGTTTTGGCCGTCCCGCTGGGCGCATCTTTTTTCATCGTGTGATGCGTTTCGACAATCTCGGCATCAAAATCGCCGCCGAGTTGTTCAGCAGCTTTACGCGTCAGCCAAAAGAGCACATTGACTCCGATACTGAAATTAGATGCAAAAACGATTGGCAACGTCTGCGCACTCTCTTCAATCACTTTGCGCTGCTCTTGAGAATGACCGGTTGTCCCAATGACCAATGGCTTGCGATGCTGCAAGGCTGCCGCGCAGATTTCGGCGACTGCGTTCGCGTTACTGAAATCGATGGCCGCATCGCAATTTTTCATGGCCGACTCGATCGGATCGCCAAGATCACACTGCCCGACGACATGGATCTCCGAGTCGCCATTCGCAAGATCACTTATGGTTTTTCCCATGCGCCCAGCCGCGCCGATGAGCAATACACGGACTCGAGAGGTCTTCATTTGAGATAACTCTCACCCCACGGTAAGGACCGACGGGAGGCGAAATCCGAAATCATTTCTTATGAGCGAAAGCCTCGAGCGTTTTGCGTAAGCGCGTCTGATGCGCTTCGCTCATTTCACATAACGGCAAACGCACTTCGCCGGACATTATTCCGCGCCAGCCGAGCGCTGTTTTTACCGGTACGGGATTCGGCTCGATGAACAGATCTTTAAAAATTGGAAACATCTTGCGATGCAGGTTGAGGCCTAACTTCGCATCGCCGCCCTCATAAGCTCGAACGAGCTCGCAAACTTCGACCGGAAACAGATTTGAAGCGACACTGACCACGCCAACGGCTCCAACCGACATGAATGGCAGCGTCAATGAATCGTCGCCGCTCAAAATAGTAAATGATTCAGGCAAACGGGCCCGCAATTCGCTGATACGCTCGACACTCCCACTCGCCTCCTTGATTGAAACAATATTCCTGCATTCCTTCGCGAGACGCACCACGGTATCGGGCGCAATATCCACTCCGCATCTGCCAGGGATATTGTAAAGCATGATGGGTAGGGCTGTGCCATCGGCAACCGTTTTGAAATGGCGGAATAAACCTTCCTGGCTCGGCTTGTTGTAATACGGCGCGACCAGCAGCGCGCCGTCAACGCCGAGTTTCTCGGCTGTCTCCGTATCGGCTACCGCGTGCTGTGTGGCGTTGGAACCCGTGCCGGCGAGAACCTGACAACGTTTTTTCGCGGTGGCGACCGAAAGGCGGATCAGTTGCTGGCGTTCCTCGGGTGAGAGGGTCGGTGATTCGCCCGTCGTACCTACAGCGACAACTCCAGTGATTCCCGCAGCAATTTGGTTTTCGATCAGTTGCTCGAACGCAGCAACATCAATCGCGCCATTGCGAAATGGTGTGACTAAAGCCGTGAAGGTGCCTCGAAACATTTCTTAGGTTGGAGTGTTGGACCGTTGGGGCAATGGATGGACTGCAATACTCCTTTACTCCATTACTCCAGGGTCGAGCTCGATTGTTCCTTCAAATACGAACTCAGCCGGGCCTGTGAGCGTAACATTGCGAAACTGGTTATCAATCGTTTCAAATCCGACGCGCAGTTCGTCTCCGCCACGCGCAAGAACGCTAATCGGACCCTTTACGTTTTCCGTCGCAGCGAATACGAGCGCGCTGGCCACCACTCCTGTGCCGCACGCGAGGGTTTCATCTTCCACACCCCGTTCGTAGGTGCGGATAGCGATCTTATCGGGCCCGCGCTTTTCGATGAAGTTCACGTTCGCGCCTTTTGGCGAAAACGCTTCGTGACGGCGAATAACCGAGCCTTCTCGCGGCACGTCCACATCGCCGACTTGTGCGACCGGGACGACCACGTGCGGCACGCCACTGTTGATGAAATGAACTCTTTTTTTCTGCGAGCCGAGACTAAGAGGAACACTGAGGCGCAAATCAGTCGGCTCGGTCATTCGCAGAGTGACCAAGTCTCCGGCTAACTCCGCCGAAATGACGCCGGCTGGAGTCTCAAAGGAAATTTTGCCCTCGGCCCCTGCCATCTTTTGTGCAAAACGCGCAAAGCAACGCGCACCGTTTCCGCACATCTCTGCTTCCCCTCCGTCGGCATTAAAGTACCGCATTCGGAAATCGGCGTGGTCCGATGGATTTTCCAACAACAAAACTCCGTCCGCTCCAATACCGCGATGGCGATCACAAAGACGCGCGATTTGAATTCGCTTCAGATCGATGTCCCCTGCCCTGTTATCGATCAGGATGAAATCGTTTCCCGCGCCATCCATTTTCGTGAAACGCAGCATGCACGCATTGTAGGCGCGGCGTTCGTTCTTGTCATGTCGAGCCCTTCCACTTCGCTCCATCATTGCCAGATCGCTTTTTGATGATTACTTATTCCGCCGTGAAGGGAGTGGCGGCTTGGATTTGTCTTGCGATTCTTGCGCTCGCAACGCGAGCGTCGTTCGCGGGCGACTATAACGGCTTGGTCCTTGACCAGATCAGGGAGATGCCGCAAGGCGGTCGCTATTCCGTCTCGCACTTTGCAAAGATTCGTCTCCAATCTTCGGCGCATTTCGAGTCCGGTAAATTTTTCATTCTGCCGTCCCAGGCCTCGCCGAGTTTCTGCTCGGGCGCGACCTATCTCGTTTTCATCAGAACGATCGAAGCCCTGCGTGCGGGCGGTCAGCTGCGCCTCGATTATCCCACGTTAGAGCGATTGATTATTCGAGATCAACGCGATGGTGAGGGCATCTGGGGCCGATGGAATGCAAACGGACCCGGCACAGCCCGTCTTTTTCACGAGCTGCAGCTTGGACAGAACTTCGACAACTTCGATCGGGCGAAGCCGGGCGATTTTATGAAAATCTTCTGGTCGCGGAAAGTTGGAAAGAACGAGCATGGACATTCTACCATTTTCATGGGGACGGAGAATCGTCCGGACGGCCAGTATGTCCGTTACTGGTCGAGCAATATTCCTTCGGGTTACGGCGAGAAAAGCGTTCCGCGAAGTAAGATTGCTTACGCGATTTTTTCGCGTCTTCAGTCGCCCGCCAATCTCGCGCGAATCAACAACGCCCCGTTCGTCGATGCGTATCTGGCCTCACTCCTTCGAACCCGCTCCAGCATTGCGGAAGCCAGCGCGAAGTGCGGGCTTTGATTGACGCAACGTTTTGAGGACAACGCGATCCATCTTCAAATGGTGCTTGCCATTACGTACACCGCTCCCTAAAACGGAGCGATGATGATCGAAACCTTAAAACGTCATTGGTGGGTTCCAGTGATAAGGGGTATCGCTGCAGTTGTTTTTGGAATTCTCGCATTCGCGTATCCGGGCCTAACGATCGCCACGTTGGTGCTGTTTTTTGGAGCCTGGGTGCTAATCGACGGGATATTCCGGGTTGTCGGAGCGATCGGGCATCGCGCTTCTGATTCGGACTGGGGATGGCACATCGTGATTGGAATTGTCGGGATAATTGTTGGGCTCCTGACATTTCACGCGCCTCAAATAACCGCGTTAGCATTGATCATTTATATCGCGGCATGGGCGCTCATGATTGGCGCAACTGAGATCGCGTTCGCAATCAAGCTGCGCCGGGAGGTCAAAGGCGAATGGCTTCTGATTCTTATGGGTTTGGCGTCCATCATCTTTGCCATACTGCTTTTGTGGAATCCTGTCGCCGGCGCCGCCGCAGTGATTTGGCTCATTGCGTGGTACGCCATTGTGCTAGGCATTCTTGCAATCTTTTTCGGTTTCCGCCTTAAGTCACTGAAGCCTTTGTAACGTCAGTTCCCAATCCGTCGCGACACCTTTTCGGGCCGAGGAGACCCTCGGTCTTTCGGTCGTCTACAACCATACGACCTGCCGCGACTAGTGCGACGATTACACTACGACGCCAGGAAATATGAGTCCTCAGATCTTACGCGTCGAATTCCTGAAGGCGGCACTCGCCGGCTTTTAACTTCTTATGAAAAATCCCTCTACTCCCAGAATGCGACCGCCAAACGGTTCGCGTGTTAACGGCGACCAGATCGATACCAAGCAACTGCTTGCAGCGCTGGTAGCATTTAAGCGCGGCGATTTTTCCGCCCATCTACCGGATGCCTGGACAGGTGTGGCTGGCAAGATCGCTGACACGTTCAATGACGTAATTCGAATCAATCAGCGACTTACGGAAGAGTTGGCGCGCATTAGCCGCGCGGTCGGAAAGGAAGGCCGGATCAGACAGAGAGCATCGCTTGGGGAGGCGTCCGGCTCGTGGACGGAGGCGATGGGTTCCGTCAATAATCTGATTGAAGATTTGGTCCAGCCTACCAGTGAAATGGCGCGAGTGATTGGAGCTGTCGCCAGAGGAGACTTATCCCAGAACATGGCGACTGAAATCGACGGTCGCGCACTCGAAGGCGAGTTTTTGCGAACGGCAAAGACCGTAAACACGATGGTAAAGCAACTCAGCGCCTTCGCATCGGAGGTTACACGGGTTGCTCGAGAAGTAGGAACGGAAGGCAAACTAGGCGGCCAGGCCAACGTGAAAGGTGTTGCGGGCACGTGGAAAGATCTGACGGAAAACGTCAATCTGATGGCCGGTAACCTGACGGATCAGGTCCGCAATATCGCGACCGTGACCACAGCAGTGGCGACCGGCGATTTGACCAAGAAAATCACCGTTGATGTTAAAGGCGAGTTTCTCGAGCTGAAGGACACAATCAACGTCATGGTCGATCAACTTCGTTCATTTGCGTCCGAAGTAACCCGGGTGGCCCGCGAGGTGGGTTCTGAGGGAATCCTGGGCGGACAAGCTCGCGTCGAGGGCGTGTCAGGAACATGGAAAGATCTGACCGATTCCGTCAATTTCATGGCCCGGAATCTAACCGAACAAGTCCGCAACATTGCCGCAGTGACAACGGCGGTCGCGAAAGGAGATCTATCCAAGAAGATCACGGTTGATGTAAAGGGCGAAATCCTTGAGCAAAAAAACACCATCAACACGATGGTCGATCAGCTCAGCTCGTTTGCAGCAGAAGTGACCCGCGTCGCACGCGAGGTAGGAACCGACGGGAAGCTTGGTGGCCAGGCCGATGTAAGAGGAGTCGCGGGAACATGGAAAGATTTGACCGAGAGCGTCAATTCGATGGCGGGTAATCTCACAGCGCAGGTGCGCAATATCGCCGAAGTCACGACCGCAGTTGCGAGCGGCGATTTGTCAAAAAAAATCACCGTGGATGTCCGCGGGGAGATTCTGGAGCTCAAATACACCATCAACACGATGGTGGACCAGCTCCGTTCGTTCGCATCCGAGGTCACGCGGGTAGCCCAGGAAGTTGGTAGCGAAGGAAAGCTGGGTGGACAAGCGGATGTGCGAGGTGTTGCGGGAACGTGGAAGGACCTGACCAACAACGTGAACACGATGGCGGGAAATCTCACAGCTCAGGTCCGTAATATTGCCGAGGTGACGACGGCCGTCGCACGCGGGGATCTTTCTAAGAAAGTTACCGTCGATGTAAAAGGCGAGATCCTCGAATTGAAAAACACTGTGAACACGATGGTGGACCAGCTCAACTCATTCGCCTCGGAGGTGACACGTGTCGCCCGCGAGGTGGGTACGGAGGGAAACCTTGGCGGTCAAGCCAAGGTCCCAGGCGTCGGCGGCACTTGGAAAGACTTGACCGACAGTGTGAATTTCATGGCCGGCAACCTTACGAATCAAGTACGTGGCATCGCGAAGGTTGTCACTGCGGTCGCAAAGGGGGAGCTGAATCAAAAGCTCCTCGTTGAAGCAAAAGGCGAAATCGGAGAACTCGCAGACACAATAAACGGCATGATCGATACGCTGGCGATGTTTGCGGATCAGGTTACAACAGTTGCGCGCGAGGTCGGCGTAGACGGCAAGTTAGGCGGCCAAGCCAATGTTCCTGGCGCTGCCGGCACGTGGCGTGATTTGACCGATAATGTGAACCGGTTAGCCGCGAATTTGACGACACAACTGCGTGCGATCGCCGATGTCGCGACGGCCGTCACGAAAGGCGACCTGACACGCTCGATTCAAGTGGACGCCCAAGGCGAGGTTGCCGTCGTTAAAGACAACATCAATGAAATGATCCGCAATCTGAAGGACACAACCCTGCGAAATGAGGAACAGGACTGGCTTAAGACAAATCTCACAAAGTTCACGCGGATGCTGCAAGGCCAGAGAGATTTGTTGACGGTTGGTAAACTGATTTTGTCGGAGCTCGCCCCGGTCGTCCCTACACAACAAGGCGTTTTTTACGTTATGGACAAGTCGACGCAACAGCCTGAACTGAAACTCCTGGCGAGCTACGCCTGCCGCGAACAGAGCGGCGTGCAACCTTCTTTCAAGCTGGGAGAAAGTCTGGTAGGACAGGCCGCTCTGGAAAAACAACGGATTCTGTTAACCGATGCACCGAGCGATTACGTAAAGGTGAGTTCTGCTCTGGGTGCGGCGCGCCCCATGAATATCATGGTCTTGCCGATCTTGTTCGAAGGGGAAGTAAAAGGAGTCATGGAGCTTTCATCGTTGGAACGCTTCAACTCAACGCACCAGGCGTTCCTCGACCAGCTAACCGAGAGTATCGGCATCGTCCTTCACACGATTGAAGCAAACACGCGAACCGAAAACCTGCTCAAGCAATCGCAGTCACTTGCGACAGAGCTTCAGAACCGTCAAGAAGAGTTACAAAAGACGAACCTCGAACTAGCGGAGAAAGCGCGGTCCAATCTCGCAAAAGACAAATTTCTGGCCATGCTCAGCCATGAGTTGCGCACGCCCCTCACGCCGGTGCTGGCAACGGCTCTAGCGCTTGAGAGTGAGCCCGCGTTGCCCGAGGAAATTCACGACTCACTGCAGATGATTCGGCGTAACGTGGAATTGGAAGCACGGCTGATCGATGATCTGCTCGATCTAACGCGCATCGATCGGGGTAAAGTGCAGCTCAATTTTGAAATCGTTGACGCTCACAGGCTGTTGCAGAATGCTCTCGAAATTTGCCAGGCGGAAATCGATCGAAAAGATCTGGTGCGTTCCCTAAATCTCGGCGCTCGGAAAGTCCATCTGCAAGCAGACCCAGCGCGATTGCAGCAGATTTTTTGGAACCTGATAAACAACGCGGTGAAGTTTACACCGGAGCACGGGCAGATTTCGATTTCTACAAGCAACGATTCCAGTGGCCAACTGCGTGTTGAGATCGCGGA
>JBKPRQ010000147.1:0-3721 GCA_046734635.1 Verrucomicrobiota bacterium | reverse complement strand
GTGAAAGTAGAAGGCACCGTTGATGGCAAGGATGCTTCTGGCACGTACAACTCCGGGTCGGTCTGGAAAAAAGAAGGGAACGATTGGCTGGCGATTTTCCACACCAACATAAAACAGGAGACAGCAGCGAAGTAGCGACGTGACGTTGCATCCATTCCGCTAATACTGTTCAACGCCCCGCGCGCAGCAGTTGTTGACTTGCTGCACGTGCGTCTTATTTTCGCTAGATACTAGAGTGCGGGGGAGCCGCAATGGCTGAGAGTCCGGTGCGAAGCTGGAGACCCCTTGAACCTGATGCGGGTAATGCCGCCGAAGGGAGCGAGGGTCCGATGCTGGGCTAGCGATATCAGCCATGCGCGCGACTGTGCATGGCTTTTGTATTTAACCACATGGACACGAATCGACACGAATCCGTAGCCGAAGATGCCAATGCGCCTCGCACCGGCGACCCGGGCCTAAATGGATCGGGAACCGCAGCCGACGGCGGATACAATTTCCCGAACAGCAAAAGGGTTTACATTGACGCTGAACTGCATCGGGACGTTCGCGTGCCGTTTCGGGAAATCTGGCTCGCGCCGACGAAGTCGATGAACGGTGAAACCGAAGCAAACGAACCGGTGCGCGTTTACGACACGAGCGGGCCTTGGGGGGATCCAAGCGTGACGCTGGACCCACTAAAAGGCCTTCCGCCCTTGCGACGCGATTGGATCCTGAAGCGCGGAGATGTAGACGAGATCGAGGGACGAGTCGTTAGACCAATTGATGATGGCTATTTGTCTGATAAGCACGCGGCTGTCGCTGTGAAACGCCCAACGTTCAATGGAGCCGGCGCGCCCTCGCGCCGAAAACCTCTTCGCGCGTCCGCCGGTCATCCCGTGACGCAGCTTTGGTACGCGCGCCAGGGAATCGTCACGCCCGAGATGGAATTCATCGCGATTCGGGAGAATGGCCGCGCTAATTCACCTTCTGTAGCCGCGGTCGCTGACCACGGGCGATCGAACAGCGCGTGCGAATCCGGCGTCAATGCCGCTGGCTACGGCAGAAACGATCTTCGTCAGCAACACGCCGGCGATTCTTTTGGTGCAATGATTCCAAAAGAAATAACACCTGAATTCGTGCGTGACGAAGTCGCTCGCGGCCGCGCAATCATCCCGGCGAACATCAATCACCCGGAGTCCGAGCCGATGATCATCGGTCGTAATTTCATGGTGAAAATCAACGCCAACATCGGCAACAGCGCCGTGGCGTCGTCGATCGAAGAAGAAGTCGAGAAAATGCGTTGGGCGACCAAATGGGGCGCCGACACAGTGATGGATCTCAGTACCGGCAAAAACATTCATGCCACGCGCGAATGGATCATCCGCAATTCGCCCGTACCGATCGGCACCGTGCCGATCTACCAGGCGCTCGAAAAAGTCGGCGGCCGCGCCGAAGAGCTGACCTGGGAAATCTATCGTGACACGCTCATCGAACAGGCGGAGCAGGGGGTCGATTACTTCACCATCCACGCAGGGGTGCTCTTACGCTTCATCCCTTTAACGGCTAAACGAGCAACAGGGATCGTGTCTCGAGGCGGATCAATAATGGCCAAATGGTGTCTCTCGCATCATCAGGAAAGTTTTCTCTACACCCATTGGGATGAAATCTGCGAGATCATGGCCGCGTACGACGTCAGCTTTTCCATCGGTGACGGCCTGAGGCCGGGTTCCATCGCAGACGCGAACGACGAAGCACAATTCGCGGAGCTTTACACACAAGGCGAGCTAACCAAGCGCGCGTGGGCGCGACACGTGCAAGTGATGAACGAAGGCCCGGGTCACATCCCCATGCACATGATCAAGGAGAACATGGAGAAACAACTGGAGTGGTGCGACGAAGCCCCGTTTTACACACTCGGCCCGTTAACGACCGACATCGCACCGGGCTACGACCACATCACCAGCGCGATCGGCGCGGCAATGATTGGCTGGTACGGGTGTGCCATGCTTTGCTACGTCACACCCAAAGAACATCTCGGTTTGCCGAACAAAAAAGACGTCAAAGACGGTGTGATCGCCTACAAAATCGCTGCGCATGCCGCTGATCTGGCCAAAGGTCATCCCGGGGCGCAATACCGCGATAACGCAATCAGCAAAGCGCGCTTCGAATTTCGTTGGGAAGATCAATTTAATCTCTCGCTCGATCCGGAGACCGCGCGCGAGTTTCATGATGAAACTTTGCCGGCAGAAGGCGCCAAGACCGCTCATTTCTGCAGCATGTGTGGACCGCACTTTTGCAGCATGAAGATAACGGAAGATGTCAGGCGATATGCTGCGGAAAAAGGGATCGATGGAGTTGCAGCAATCGAGCGGGGACTTCAGGAGAAGGCCGCAGAATTTCAGGAGGCCGGGGCCGAAATTTACGCCAAAACGTAACGCATCTCGGTTGGCGGATTTTGTAGCTCAGGGAGAATTTGTAACGGGTTCTAAGGTCAATTGCTGGAAGCGCTGATCGATCCGGAGAGGATCGAACATGGGATCGAGCCGAAGCAGCGCAGGAGTGAGCGGCACTCGTGAAGCCAGTGCGCCCTCGGACGGTATCGATAACAGTTTCTCCAATGCGGCAACGGCCCGGTCTCGCTCTCCCATTTGTGCTGCCACCCTGGCGAGAATCTCGATCGGCGCGGGACCATCCACTACATCCTTCTCGAGCGGGAGCACGGTCATCGCCTGCTGCGCGAGGGCTAACGCCGCTGCTTTGTCACCAAGGCCCATGTTGACCAGCGCGAGATCTCCAAGCAGTAGATAGTTATCGGGCTGTTCTTTGAGGAACGATTCCAGTTCGCTGCGCGCCTGTCGCCAACTTTGCTCGGCAGCGGCACGATCCCCTGCCACGTCTTGCGCCCAGCCTAACCAAAAGCGCAGTTCGCCAATGTTATAACCCAACGCCGGGTCAGGCGCGGTAAGTATTTCCTTTAGCCGAGAGATCATCTGTGCAGGGCGACGTTCCAGGATCGACTGGTAAACCTGTATTTCTAAGGCACCGGTGTCGTCGGCAGGCGGATGCAGCGGAGCGAGTAGTGCGGCAGCTCGCGGAAGGTCTCCCTGGGCTTGTGCGATGCCCGCTTTCTGCGCAAGCGTATCCAGATCGTCCGGTATGATATCGAGCACCTGATCAAACTTTCGGAGCGCCTCGGAAAAACGACGGACTATCATGTAGGACTGGGCATGTTGGGTCAGCAGCGAAACGTTGCGCGGGTCGAGTCGCTCAGCTTCGTTGAAGTAGGACTCACTCCGGTCCCACTGACCTCGCCGGCGCGCGACGTAAGCCAGCGATTCAGGAATCTGGCTGCTATTCGGGAGAAATTGACGTGCTTGCTCAAAGTAACGCACCGCCGCGTCGTAATCTTTCAAGCAGGCGTAGTAATAATATCCTCTGGCCAGGATGGCCTCGCCGAGATTCGGCTGGAGAGTGAGTGCCGTTTCGGCTGCCTGCCCCGTCTCTTCGCGCAAGGCAGCGGTTGGTTGAAGACTCTGTGTAAGATAGCCAAGCGCATCGACATATGACAGCAGTGCCCAGGCAAGCGCGAACTTCGGGTCCAATCGCACCGCTTCTTGTAAATGTTTCTGCGCCGCGAGCGTGTTGGCTGGTGAGTTTCCCGTTTTCAGCGTGTAAGCCAGACCACGCAGGTAGGCATCGTAAGCTTCAGGATTGTCTGTCGGTCTGGCCGCGATGACTTGTT
>JBKPRQ010000146.1:0-15355 GCA_046734635.1 Verrucomicrobiota bacterium | reverse complement strand
TTGCGTCAGTCCAGGGTTGCTGAGCGCGACGAATCGCCTCGGCGTAACGCCGTTGGTGACATTGCAAAATTTGTCGGGCCACAATTCAGCGAAATCGCGCAGCACAGTTTCCCTGAGCAATTCGGAATGGAGTTGCGCGACCCCGTTGACAGCATGACTGCCGACGGTCGCGAGATGCGCCATGCGTACGGACCGCGGTTTGCTTTCATCGATTAACGAGAGCCGCGCGAGACGGCCTTCGTCGCCCGGGAATTTCGCGCGTACCTCTTCGAGAAAACGTCGATTGATTTCATAGATGATTTCAAGATGGCGCGGCAACAATTTGCCGAAAAGATCGACATTCCATTTCTCCAGTGCCTCCGGCAGCAACGTGTGATTCGTGTAGGCAAACGTCGCCCGAGTAACCTTCCACGCTTCTTCCCAGCCAAGGTCGTGCTCGTCCACCAGAAGCCGCATCAGTTCGGTCACTGCGATTGCTGGATGGGTATCATTGAGCTGTGCGACCCATTTTTCATGCAACGTCGCTGCCGTACCGCCGAGTACCGTATGGATCCGGAGCATGTCTTGGAGCGAGCAGCTCGAGAAAAAGAATTGCTGCTTGAGCCGCAGTTCCTTGCCTGCTGCAATCTCATCATTTGGATAAAGAACTTTGGTAATATTTTCCGACGCCATTTTGTCCTGCACAGCGCGGTAGTAATCGCCATGGTTAAACGCGGCGAAATCGAACGATTCGATTGCTTCGGCTTTCCAGAGCCGCAGAATGTCGCAGGTGTTGACTCGATAACCGAGGATCGGCGTGTCGTACGCGATGCCCTTCACTTCATTCTCTGGAATCCATCGAATGCGAAACCGGCCCTGCTCATCGGTGAAGCCCTCCGTCCGTCCGCCGAATTTCACAGCGTAGGTAATGTCCGGGCGCGCGATTTCCCACGGGTTACCGTTGCGCAGCCATTTGTCCGTGATCTCGTGTTGCCAGCCGTCACTGATGATTTGATCGAAAATCCCAAACTCATAACGGATGCCGTAGCCGATTGCCGGCACTTCAACGGAGGCGAGCGAATCCATGTAACACGACGCGAGCCGGCCGAGTCCGCCGTTGCCAAGTCCCGGCTCTTCTTCCTGCGCCAGGATTTCATCGAGATGATAGCCTAACGACTGCAGCGCTCCGCGAGTGGCATCAGTGATGCCGAGATTCAACAGATTATTCGCAAGATGCGGGCCGGGCAGATATTCAGCTGAGAGATAAGCAACACGCCGCGCGTCTGCGCCGCCATAACTTTCAATGCTCTCAACAGTGCGCTGGAAAACGCGATCGCGAATTGTTAGTGCAAGCGCGAAATAAAGATCGTGTTTGGTCGCCATGTCCTCGAGCCGCCCCATGCCGCAACGGAGATTGTCAAGAAAGGCCCGCTTGATTTCGTCGGCAGTAAAACCGGTTCGAATATTTTTAGGCAAACTCATCGCTGTCGTGTCGAATTATTCGCGGGTTGAGCTGCGTATTAAGAATCGTCTCATTCGAAGACCGAATTGCCAATAAGACTTTGGGGCAATACTTGCGCAAATCCTGACTCCGAGTCTCGATCCAAATAGGACGTGCGAAAATCATGCGATCTTGCAATCACTCGATAAAGCAGAGTCACGGAAATCGCTTTAGCGACAAGTGCTTATGATTAAGTCGAGCTGCCAAACTTTAATCCTGTTGTCTCGTGCGGCGAGGGTAAAGCAATCCGCCAAGAAGTGTAATCACCGGAAGCGACGTCAGAAACACTACGTGATACCAAGGTGGAAAGCGTTCCCACAACAAGATAACGGG
Source organism: Verrucomicrobiota bacterium (assembly GCA_046734635.1). Taxonomy (GTDB): domain Bacteria; phylum Verrucomicrobiota; class Verrucomicrobiia; order Chthoniobacterales; family UBA10450; genus Udaeobacter. The sequence continues at coordinate 13,542 of JBKPRQ010000146.1, read as the reverse complement.
CAGGAACATGACAAGAAGTACGCCCGCAAGGGATTTGATCGCAAACATGCTGCGGTTCGTGATCCATGCTGCGACGAACCCCGCGCTGAGTGAGGAAACCGCGCCAACAAAAAGCCGCGCGATCGACATTCCCAGGGTGAACGTCATCGCGACTTCCGCCTGAGTATACCCTGACCACGTCGCGCGCAGGATGCGATTGCCGACATTAGCGATGAGGAACCACGCAACTACACCACCAAACACTCCGCCGATTTTTCTCAGCATGTTTGCTCCTAGTTTGTTGCCGCAACCAGCGCTCCAATCAGGGCCCTACGAGTGGCCGCGGCAATAAGCGATTTGAGCTTGAGCAAAATGTTGTCGCGGTCGGCGGCTCGCAAGGTGAGGGGAGGCAGGTCGCTCTTGTGAGAATTCCGCTCTCTTGGCAGACAGTGATATCGTTGCGAGTGATAGACATATGCTGATAAGAACCGTTACCGTCATTAAGGAAATAGTTGAATCCCTATTGCAGAACGCCGCCGATCAGGACTAAAACGCCGAGAAACGCTGGCTGTCCGGTAGCAGCGAGAACGGAGCGCCACCAGCCGCTGGCAGGGTCGAGGCGTTTGGTGTGAGTGGCGAGCAACTCGATCGGCACATGAATGAAGTGCTCGTGTAGAAAACCAATAACGATGCCAGTCTTGCCGGCCATCGCGGCATGCACGGCGTGTCGCGCGAAAAGGTCGCAGAGCAATGCATCTTCGCAGTTCGCCGGACGACTGCGAATCTGGTAGCTTGGATCGAAATACCGAATCACAACGGGGATGCCTTGGCTCTTGAAGAAGGCTTCAATCTTGTCCCGTAGAAATGGACCGATGTCTTTGAGCTTCACATTGCCCGAAGCATCCCGTGCGGTGGTATCAGTTTTTAACAAGTCCTGCCCGGCGCCTTCGGCCACTGCAATCACGGCATGCGACTTCGCAAGCATCCGTTGCTTAAGCGTGGCGAGAAAACTTTCGAGCTTGAATGGAATCTCCGGAATAAGCGCGAAGTTCACGTCCTGACTTGCGACAACTGCCCCGGCCGTCACAAAGCCAGCATGACGGCCCATCAGTTTCACAAGGCCGATCCCGCCCGGCACACTGCGCGCTTCTGTGTGCGCGCAATCGAGCACCCGCGCGGCTTCTTCAATGGCGCTGAAAAATCCAAACGAACGCGACACGAAACCAACATCATTGTCGATCGTTTTTGGCACCCCAATGACTGACAGCGCATGACCGCGACGGCGCGCTTCCTGATAAAGATCGTTAGCGCCGCGCTGTGTGCCGTCGCCACCGACGGTAAACAGAATATTGACCTTGCGCGCGATGAGATTGTCCACCGCCCCAGCGATGTCCACTGGGCCGCGCGAGGAACCAAGGATTGTGCCGCCCTTTTGATGAATGTCATCCACGATCTGTGGCGTAATCTTCATCGGTTCGACTCCGCACGTCGGATCAAGGCCACTATAGCCGCCGTGGAAACCAAGCACGTCGCGCACACCGTAACCGTAGTACAGCTCGAGAAAGAGTGATCGAATGACGTTGTTGAGGCCCGGGCACAATCCGCCGCAGGTTACGATGCCGGCGCGCGTTTTTTTCGCGTCAAAAAAAAGCTTTGTGCGCGGACCGGCCAGTTCAAATTGCAAACCCGGATCGGCGCCGATTACGATTCGCTCAGGAATGCAAACGTCGTCGCTGATGGTGTGACTACGTTTTGAATCGAAACGTGGTTCTCCAAGAGTCGGCGCGTTCATCGGAATAGTACAATCGTCAGAATTTGCGCCGACAGGATGCGCAACAATGTCGTCAGAGGATAAACGGTTGCGTAAGCAACGGCCGGCGCATCGGAACCAGCGATGTTTGAAGCGAAAGCGAGCGCAGGAGGATCAGTCATGCTGCCGGCGATCAAGCCGCTTAGATCCATGAAGTTTAATTTCCAGATGGCGCGTGCGAGCGCACCGATCAGAGCCAGCGGCAGAATTGTTACGCACGCCCCCGCCAGCAGCCAATAAAAACCGGTAGCGCTGAACACCGTTGCGAAAAATTTTGCACCCGCGCTCAGTCCAACGGCGGCGAAAAATAGCGCAATGCCGAATTCACGAAACGCGAGGTTTGTGTTCGCCGGCATATGCCAGACTTGCCTCCCAATCCGGCCGACGCGGCCCAGGATCAATGCAACAATCAGGGGCCCGCCGGCGAGGCCAAGTCGGACCGGATGCGGCAACCCCGGAAATGCGATCGGCAATGTGCCCAAGGCAATGCCGAGAACGATACCAATGAAGAACGGGATGAAATGCGTTTCGTTTAGTTCCTTGAGCGAATTGCCAACCACGGCTGCTGCTTTGTCGAGATCTTCTTCACTACCGACGATCTGCAACTGGTCGCCGAACTGCAGACGCAGGCCAGGCACAGCCGTCATCTCGAGATCAGCTCGGGTGACCCGAGTGACAGCCACGCCAAAACGATCATCAAGGTTAAGTTCCCCGACAGTCTTGCCCAGCACGTCGCGATCAGTCACAACTACGCGCCGGAAAGTAATGTCGCTTTCGGCTAAAACGAGATCTTCGTCACTGCTTCTGCCGACGACTCGTTCGAATTGCGCAAGACCGGCGCGTGTGCCAACGACAGCGAGCCGATCGTCGCGACGAATAACTGTTGCGTCCGTCGCTGCTAGCGTTGCCTCACGGCTGCGCACGCGTGAGATCGTCACGCGGCACTCAACGCGGCCGGGAATCGCGTCAATGCGTACGCCGTCAAGATTCGGATTGGTAACCACGAGCGTGCGGCGTTCGAGCGGCTCAGCCTTTGCGAAACTCTTCGCCATGAAATCCGACGCTTCGTGCACGGGATTAATGCGGAAGATTTGTTTGATTAGCAGTAGTGTGCCGATGATTCCAACGATGGCCGTGGGATAGCTGACGGCATAAGCCAGCGCGGGCAAGCTTAGCCGATCAGGTGTGATGTCCGGCAGCGTGCTCAAAGTCTGTGTGGCCGCACCAAGTGAAGGGGTGTTCGTCGAAGCGCCGGAGAAAATTCCCAGCACCGCGGCGTTGTCGAATCCGGCGAACCAACCAATAAGAGGCGCGCTAACCGCGCCAAAGATTACGATGGTGGCGGCAAGCAGGTTCAACTTTATGCCTTGCTGTCGCAATGCTGCAAAGAATCCGGGTCCGAGTTGGAGACCGATGGTGAAAACAAACAGAATCAACCCGAGCTCCTTTACGAAATCGAGCGTCTGATGATCGACTGGGTTGCCGAAATGCCCGACAATAATCCCCGCGAAAAGTACGCCAGCCGTGCCGAGTCCGATGCCCCGGAATTTCAGGCTGCCCAGCGCCATGCCGAGCACGCAGACGAAAGCGAGTACACCGATTGCGTGTGCGATTGGCTGAGTGCGATTGAGCTCCGAAAGCCAGCTCACGCTTGTATCGTTTCACGAATGCTGGCCGCTGGCCAGCAAGACTATCGGATTTGGTCTTACCGCGCCGTCAGTTCTGAAAAATCGCAGCGCTGCGGTTGGCGTCGCGGACGACCGCGTGATCAGTCAAGATGACCGTAGTGCCGGTTGTGATCGTGTCGTAAAGTTTGGTTGCAAAATCTGTGTTGAAGCGCAGGCGCGCTGCGATCTTATCTGCGTCCATCTCCCGCCCGGAATCAGTCGTCACATTCATCCAACGGCGCGCAGCGCGCCCTGGAGCTAGTGAACTCTCTTTGCCAGTGGTGCCTTCGAGCAAACTATAGACACGCTCGCCGAGTCCTCCGCGCCCGGAAACCTCGATCGCGCCGCGACCGATCGGGTTGCCGTTGCGGTAAACATAAAGCGCGCGATCGGCAGAGCTAACGACGATTGTGATTGGCCCGCTCTCGCTCCGCTCGGGATGCCAGTCGTAATCGCCGCGTCCGAGCGGATGCAGCATCTCAGGGGAGAAATCCTTCGGAGCGAGTAGCAGACCGGGATTCGATGCCAGATGCGGCGTCGGAGTTTTCCCGTCACCGACAACGACCGTTCCACCCTTTGATGTCGCCGCGAAGAGCAATTGGGAGAAGTCATATGGCAGACGAATACACCCGTGGCTGGCGGGGTAACCCGGCAGATTGCCCGAATGCATCGCGATGCCAGTCCAGGTGAGCCGCTGCATGTTCGGCATCGGCGCGTTGTCATATTTTTTCGAGTAATGCGTTTTCTTTTTCTCCAGAATGGTGAAGACGCCGCCGGGCGTGGAATGGCCTTTCGAACCGGTGCTCACGCTGGAGCGGCCGATCAGAATGCCGTTGCGATAAACATTCATTGTCTGTTGAGGAATGCTTACCAACACCATCAGCGGCCCACTCGGCGAGAGTTCTGGTCTCCACCAATATTCGCCCGGTTTGAGTGATCCTGTCGGCTTCCTGGTGGGTGTGCCCTTCGTGTGGAGCGAAGGCTTTTCCATCGCGTAGGCACTGCATAGAAAAACGGCTAGAGCGCCGAGCAAAGCAAAACGTTTCATGAATTAACTTGGAAAATGCTGCGCCAAAGGGTTCCCCGCGGTCAAGCGAGATTCGATTTGTTAGGCTACAGGCGCCGCGGCTTTCACTTCGGCGCTGGCGCCGGCAGCGTAGGTCTCAAAGTTCTTGTTGAAAAGAGCGGCGAGTTTTTTTGCAGCCGCATCGTATGCAGATTTGTCCGACCAGCTTTCCCTGGGTCGCAGAATTTCCGAAGGCACGTCGGGGCATTCTGTGACGATTTCAAAACCGAACGCCGGATCGCGCACAGTCTTTGCTTTGGCGAGAGCGCCACTGTGAATCGCGTCGATGATCGCCCGTGTGTTTTTGAGACTGATCCGTTTACCGGTTCCGTACGCGCCGCCCGCCCAACCAGTGTTCACGAGCCACACGCGTGCCTTGTGCTTTCGCATTTTTTCCGCGAGTAGCTCGGCATATTTGCTCGGATGCCAGACCAAAAACGGTCCGCCGAAACACGGTGAAAATGTTGCCTGTGGTTCGGTGACACCCATTTCGGTGCCGGCGACTTTGGCGGTGTAGCCGCTGATGAAGTGATACATCGCGTGCGCGGGGGAAAGCGCGCTAACCGGCGGCAACACTCCAAATGCATCGCAGGTAAGAAAGATCACGTCAGTCGGATGACCGGCTATGCAGGGAATCTTTGCGTTTTGGATGAATTCGATGGGATATGCCCCGCGCGTGTTTTGCGTGATGCTGGTGTCCGTGTAATCCACGTCATGATCCTCATCGAGCACAACGTTCTCCAGAACTGCGCCGAAACGCAGGGCTTGAAAAATGTCCGGCTCGCTCTCGGGCGTAAGATTAATCGCTTTGGCGTAACAGCCACCTTCGATATTGAAAATTCCGTCGTCGCTCCAGACATGTTCATCATCACCGATGAGATGACGCTTCGGATCTGCCGAGAGCGTTGTTTTACCTGTGCCACTAAGACCGAAAAGAAGTGATGATGCGCCGGTCTTTTTGTCTGCCGTTGCCGAGCAATGCATCGAGAGCAGGCCGCGCTTCGGCGCGAAATAGTTCGCAACCGTGAAAACGCCTTTCTTCATCTCGCCGGCGTATTCGGTTCCAAGAATGACCAACTCCTTGTTCTCGAGACTAAGGTCGATGCTGGTAGTTGAACCCATGCCAGTTGTTAGGCGATTCGCCGGGAAGGAGCCTGCGTTATAGATGACGAGGTCCGGCGCGCCGAAATTTGCGAGCTCATCGCGCGTTGGACGGATGAGCATCGTATGCATGAAGAGCGCGTGATACGGGCGAGAGCAGATGACTCGAACTTTAATGCGATACTTCGGGTCCCAGCCCGCAAACCCATCGAAGCAGTACAGTCGCGGCCGTGTGTTTAAATAATCAAGCGCGCGCTGTCGGTTGATCTGGAACGTGGGTTCATCGAACGGAATGTTTACGTTGCCCCACCAAATATCGTTTTTCGACGCCGGATTCTCGACCACGCGTTTGTCCTTTGGTGAGCGCCCCGTCTTCACTCCGGAATAAGCAACGAGCGCTCCATTCTCTGCAATAGTCGCATCTTTTTCGAAACGAATTGCGTGTTCGTAGAGAGCGCTTGGCGGAAGATTGTGGTGAATTTCGGAAACGTTCAGGCCGTGTTTGGCCAGATCGAATGGTGCGGGATTTGTGTTGTTCACGGCAGCAAAAGTTCAGTTCAACGTAGACGAGGATTAAGCTCTCCGTCTATTGGACTTTCGTGCTACTTCGCGGTCGAACGGAACGTCGCGCTAAAACGTTGAGGTATCATCACCCAAATTGACGGTTGAGTGGTGATCACGTCTGCGGCGACTTAAGTTGTGGCGGGAGCCTTGACGCTTCAGGAAGTTTTTGTGATTGGCCAGCAGGCGCTGGCTCTGGCATCCGCACGAGCAACCATGTTTGAGTGCCCGAGTTTCCAAAGTGGACTGCAATCGGAGATACGTCCTCGGTTAGATTGCCCAGCGTCGTCTCGAAGATCGTCCCGGTATTATCGCCGATACGCCACGCCGCGCGTTGACTGGCTTTCTCGAGCTGGCCCGCAACGGGACGAGTATCATTGGTTATCGTGCTTTGAAACGCTCCGCTGATGATACCTTGGCGATTGATTGAGAGCTGAAAGAACATCACGGGATCACCGCGTTCCTCCTGCGCGAGGGCAAAAACACCCAGCGGCATCCATTCACTTGGTTGATTTGGATCTACCGGTGGGCGCGGTGGTGGCGGTTGTGCAACGTTCGCGGCGGCTTCTACCAGTGGTTTGTCATATTGTTCAGCTGCGTATTGCTGATTATCGACGTACACGGTGTCCCCATCGTAGACCACGTTCACCCCGTAATCAGTGTAGACAGGATCCGACGGCTCAGAGACGAAGGTCGCCACGGAATCCCAGGTCGCGGCATTCCACCACCACCACGGGTCTGAGGGATAGTAGCCCCACCACCCGGGTCCCCAGCCCCAGTTACTCCACCACAGGTCGTCAAAAACATCATCGTAGAAGTCCCGGGCGTTGTCCCAAATTTCCTCAGCGCGATCAGCGCGATAATCCCAGAGGTCTTTTCGGTGTTGCTGCCAATCCTCGCGCCTCTGGTCTCGAAAGTTCTGGCGGTCTTCGCGTCCGCTTTGAAGATTGTCCCAGCGCTGATCCCGGTTCTTTTGGAAATCGTCGCGACGCGCCTGACGCTGATCGGCTCGCTGGTTCCAAGCATCGTTCCTCTTGAAAACGCGCTCACGCCATTTGTAGTCGCGATTTACCGAGCGAGCGTTCCAATTCGCGCGTTGCTGCGGAGGAGCAGCAGGCCGTTGATCTTGAGCAAAGCGATTTGGCGGAAGTTGATCCGGCCGGTTCGCGACGGCGCCACTGAGTGCAGCGCCAGCGCCGATTCCACTGGCGACCCCGAGAAAATTGCCGACGTTGCCTGTACTCGGGCGCGTTTTGCTTCCGCCTTGATCGCGACTGGAAAGTTGCGAGGACCGACTTCCCAAGTCGCGACTCGGCCGATTGCCGGACGGCAACTGTGTTGCGCTTCCTCCCATCGATGGACGACCGCCGCCCGGTTGACCTCGGGCTGGACTCGATGGCACTCGACCGCCACTCGGTCGCGATCCGCCAAGATCGGAGAACAAGGGAGAATCGTTCGCTACACCGTACGATCTAGAGGAACTGATGCCACTCCCACTCGCAAAACTAGTACTGCGCCCGGAAAGGCTGCCCCCACCGCCGGCAGAAAAACTGTTACTGCCTCCCGCGAGACCGCCTCCGCCGCTGCGAGAAAAGCTGCCGCTGCCAATGAAATTGCTGCTTCCAGAGAAATTGCCGCCGCCACGCGAAAAACTCTCGCCACCTCCAGTGAAATTGCTACCTCCTCGCGAAACACTACCTCCGCCGCGAGAAAAGCTTCCGCCACCTCTCGAGCCTCCTCCACCACCTCCGCGTCCTCCGCCACCCCGCCCGCGGGCGAGCAACGCACAATCGAGAATAAACAGTGCGATGATCCCCGCAGTCAGGACAAGAAGAAAGCGTGAACGCATGGCATCAATGGCCTTTTACCCGATTAATCTCAATTCGGCCAATGCCCGGTTGCGGTAAGCCGTCGAGAGTGCGGTTGTTCGATTCCCATGTGAAGCGGTCGTTGCTGAGCTTGGAAAAAGTATTGTCTGCAGTCACGCGACTCCCGTCCGCTGTAACACCGGTTTCGCGCTGGAGCCACCGATTGCCCTCCCGGGTCCAGCGTCCATCGGAGAACCCGCCCTCATCATCAAATGTCCACGAGCGAATGCAGCCCTCGATCGGATCCCAGCCAATGATCTGCCATCCTTCAAGCGTTGTTTCTGCGCCGCGTTTCACGGTCACGTTGCGAGTGAGAAAATTGCCGCCGCGCGCCCAGCTGTATTGACTGCGCACAGACAGATTGTCACCCTTGTCTGCATCCTCCCAATCGCCTACCAGCCATCCGATCTCCGACAAGTGGTCGTGTGCCGTCAGATCGGGTTGAGGGGTTTCAACCAGCTGGCTGATTTTCCATTTGCCGTTTTTCTTAACGTAAACCGCGGTATAAAGGGCGCCATTGGTTTCACCACCTTTCGCTGTGACGGTGGTTGAGCCTCTTTCCAGAAGAACGTCAGGCGCGAGGAGATGAACAGAATCCAGTGCTATGGCCAGCTTGGCACCAGTGTTTTTTGCAAAAGCCGCGCGAACATTATTCACAATGGCGGTCTGCCCATCAAAAGTGCGGCCATCGTCAGAAGTATAATGGGCATCCTCGGTGAAAAAGTCAGCGACTGCCTTTGCGTCAGCTTTTGCGTAAGCCGCTTCGAAAGCGCGGTCGATAGCCATCACGGCAGTTTTCTCGGGTGAATTTTCTGCAGTGATTTCGGCATGAGAAACTGCAGCCAGTGCGGCTAAAATCGAAGCGACGAATGGAATTGTTTTCATTAGTGGGACCTGTTTGAATCATGACCAGAAAAAGCGCGGAAATGGTTATTCTTCAATCGGGGCACTCTTCGGGGAAATAGCACTAAAGTCCAATAGCCATCACGACGTGATGTTTGGTAAGTTTAACGGAATTCACCGGAGGCCGAAAAGACAACCACTCGAACTGTGACGCAAAAATTGTACTCGCACTGCGGAACCGCGAAGTATATAACGCTTTAAAGGGCTCTGTTCTGATGAAGAGTGAAGGGCAAGTCGCGCTGATCCAGTTTATGTGGAAGCTCTGCCAACGTCGAGCGCCGGGCGCAATTCTTTGCTTTGACTGACAACAACTGACTGCCATGGACTTTCTGAGCTATTTTGCACTCGCCATTCTCATCTTCGTCGTCTTGACCCTCGCCTACGGGATGATCGCGATTCATGACATCCCTTATCACATGGCCAAGGCGCGGAATCACCCCCACCAGGATGCCATTCACGCGGGTGGGTGGATCAGTCTCTTCACCCTTCATGCAATCTGGCCGTTTCTCTGGATCTGGGCCACCGCATATCACCCGGTGCATGGCTATGCCGGAAGGCCCCGGGAAAAAACCGATCAAACAAATGCGGAGGGATCCAACGCGACCTCACCCGTAGCCGCGCCGGAAAAGAAAATTCCGGCTCTCGAAGCGAACTTATCCAAATCCAGCGGTCCGCAATCCGAATAGCCCTCGATTATGGATTTACTAATCATTCTCACCTATGCCGCATTCGCTTACGGCGTGTTTCGTATATTCAAGATTCCGGTCAACGGCTTCACGTTGCTCACGGCTGCGCTCGGGGGCATCGCGATCCTTGCCGCACTGGTGCTGGGCATGAACTACAACCACCCGTTCAGCAGTGAGGCCCGGTTCTACTTCAACACCACGCCGATCGTTCCCGCCGTCAGCGGCGTGGTGACCGAGGTTCCCGTTAAAGCGGACACCCAGCTGAAGGCGGGCGATGTTCTCTTTCGCATCGATCCTGAACCCTTCGAAAACGCGGTGAAGGCCAAGGAGGCAGCGCTTGCCGATGCCCTCCAGACAACCCATCAATTGCGGGCAACGGCGGATGCGGCTCAAAAGAAATTGGAGTCCGCTCTGGCGGACCGCGACTCAGCGAAGGATGTCTTCGAACGCTCGAAAAAGCTGCTCGAAACCGGCGCCATTGCCCAAGTTCAATTCGAGCGGGCCAAAAACACTTTCAATGCCGCCGAAGCGACCGCGCAAAGTGCCAAGTCCGAAGCCGACCGCGCGTTACTCGAGGCGGAAGCGGTTGTCAAAGGAGTCAATACCGACGTCGCCCGTCTGCAGGCCGAACTCGACACGGCGAAGTTCAACCTCGAACAATCCGTTGTGCGGGCGCCGACTGACGGCGCGGTCCAGCAAAATTTTCTGCGTCCCGGAATGTATGCAGCTTCGCTGCCGCTGCGGCCGGTGATGATTTTCCTGCACAATGAAAAACCGAAATTTACGGCGGCTTTTCTGCAAAACAGTGCCCAGCGGATCGAGGAAGGCTCAGAAGCCGAATTCATCTTACCCGCCGTGCCTGGTCGATTTTTCAAAGGCAAGGTCGCCGCTGTGGGCGCCTTCATTCCTCAAGGCCAGCTCCAACCCAGTGGCAACCTCGTGGATCCGGAACAAATCAAGGGCGAGGGGCGCATCCTCGTCAAAATCGAGCCCGAAGAGGATATTTCGAAATACCTGATTGTGCCGGGCAGCACCGCGCAGGTCGCTATTTACACCCACCACATGCACCACCTGGCCATACTACGGAAGGTGCTCCTTCGCATGAAGTCATGGACGAACTTCCTTTTCAGCGACGGCCATTGACCGCTGAACGGAGTCCAGCGAACGGCTGACCCGGCTCGCATGCCCTCGAAACTCCTCATCACCTGCCTAACGTTTGTTATTCTAATCGGGACCTTAAGCAGACTTGCTCAGGCCGAACGGTTCGTGAGGCACAACATCATGGGAGGATCAGCTAATGCGGACGATCACCAATGACTATCGCGACGCGCAGATTCTGAATCTTGGTTCCGGCACCGAACGTGGACCATATCTGGTGATTCAAACAGGCGTTGCGCCTAACGACTCCATGCCGAAGACGCGTATTTTCGTGCTTCGTCCCGACGGTTGTTGGGTCGATTTCAATGCATATGCCTGCCAGGGAAAGCCAGACGCTATGGACGAGATTGTTTTCCCATCAACGACCAAAGTGATGGAAATATTCGGTAAACTGTTTGGTCGCCCTCGTGTACTCAACCTGCCGATCGATGAGGAGGGACTCAAGGCATGGATTGCGCGTCAGGAGCAAGGCGATCCGTTGGAAGCAGCTCGTGCGTGGGCCAAACAGTACAAGGTGCGTCATCGCAAGGACCGTGGCAGCTAAAGCAGTTATTCAAGTGACTCTGTGAGGTACTGGCCGGGATGAACACAACAGGTCTCGTTCGCTGGATTCCCGCTGTCACTTGGTTACGCGCCTATAATCGTACCTGGCTGAGCACTGATATCCTCACCGCGATTACGCTTGCGGCATATCTGATTCCGGCGGCGTTAGGCGATGCGTCTCTTGCTAACTTGCCGCCAGAAGCTGGCCTTTACGCCTGCTTGTTTGCTGGCCTGGTGTTCTGGGTGTTTTGCGGTTCGCGGTACACCGTTATTTCTGTTACTTCCGCCATCTCTCTACTCATTGGCGCCTCGTTAGGCGAGATCACTGGCGGCGACACCGCACGATTCGGTGCGCTCGCCGCCGGCACTGCGTTACTCGTCGCGCTCATCGCGTTTATCGCGTGGCTCGCGAAAGCCGGAGTCATGGTCAATTTCATTTCGGAAACAGTGATGACTGGATTTAAATGCGGGGTAGCACTTTTCCTTGCGAGCACACAGTTGCCGAAGCTCTTCGGATTTCATGGCGCTCATGGAAGCTTTTGGGAAAACGCAGGCTTCTTCTTCAAACATCTAAGGGAGACCAACGCAACATCGTTACTGGTTGGAGGAATTGCGCTCGCGCTTCTGATTCTTGGGAAGATTTTTCTTAAGCACAAACCTGTCGCTCTATTCGTTGTGGTCGGTGGCATTATTGCCGCATCCGCGTTTTCGTTGGATACGCGTGGGGTGAAATTGATCGGTGCGGTGCCGCAGGGAATCCCCCCGCTCAGAATACCTCCCGTTTACTGGCATGATCTAAACGAATTGCTTCCACTGGCGCTTGCCTGCTTTCTACTCGGCGCGGTCGAAACAGCGGCGATTGGACGGATGTTCGTCGCGAAACACGGTGGCCGATTCGATGCTAACCAGGAGAATCTGGCACTCGCTGCGTCTAACTTGCTCGCGGGACTTGGTGGCGGTTTTCCGGTGAGCGGCGGTACTTCGCAATCGCTCGTCAACGAAGAAGGTGGTGCGCGTACACCGCTCTCCACGGCTCTCGCTGGAGTTTTCATTCTTGTGGTCGTGGTCTTTTTCTCTCATCTCCTCAGCGCCTTGCCTCAACCGGTGCTTGCCGCAGTCGTGTTGGCGGCGGTGGCGGGTCTGTTTAAGCTTTCGACCTTGAAAGAGCTGTGGCGCGACGATCGCTCCGAGTTTGTGGTCGCGGTGGCAGCTTTTGGCGGTGTGCTCACATCGGGTCTTCTACGTGGCGTCATGATAGGCGCGGTAATTTCCCTCGTGCAGTTGATTCGGGTGGCGTCCCATCCGCATGTTGCTCTCCTTGGACGAATTCCCGGCACGCGCCGTTTTTCAGATCGCGACCGGCACGCGGACAACGAACTGATCCCCAGCGTAATGATTTTCCGCCCCGAATCTGGCCTTGTCTATTTTAACGTGGACAATGTCAGTGACGCAATTCTGAGCCGTGTTCGCGCTGAACCGACAGCGCCGAAGCTCGTCGTGCTCGATCTTTCCGCTGCGCCGCACGTCGATATGCAGAGCGCCCACACACTTGCTGCCTTGGCCGACGAACTCCGCTCCAAAGGCATTCGGTTTCAAGCGGTCGAGCCCCGTTCGTCAGTGCGCGACCGGTTCCGTAAAGAAGGGGTGGATGAAAAACTTGGTCACGTGAATCGCTTCACGACCGTAGCCGATGTGACCGACCATTTTCAAAAAATAACTGCCCAATCAATATGAGAATTCTGACAAAGCTCCAGGGCCGGATTCAGAAGCCGCGTGAATTCAAACTTACGTAAGACACAAGCGCGATGTTCTCGAGAATCTTGATCGCCGCGTGCTTGGTCGGGGCCACGGTGACAATTCACGCCGCCGGGCTGGCCTTTGTTTTGGAGCGCGTTTGGCGTTCGCCCGCGCGACTGGAGACGCGATTCTGGCCGATTACCTGGGTATTTATCCGTATCGCCTGGTTGCTGCTTTTTTTTCATCTCTTGGAGATCGCGGTGTGGGCATTGTTTTTCTGGTGGGAGAAGTGCCTGCCGAACCTGGAGTCGTCGTTCTATTTTTCTGGCGTGACCTATGCCACACTCGGGTACGGAGACCTCCTTCTGCCGAAACAATGGCGGCTGTTCGGACCGCTTGAAGCACTCACTGGCAGCCTAATGGTCGGGCTGTCCATTGCATTTTTCTTCGCTGTATTGAGTAA